>JBGTDM010000182.1:0-23337 GCA_041748315.1 Pirellulaceae bacterium | reverse complement strand
GTATGGCGATGGTGGTAGGAAACTCGCTCGTTTGACGAATATAACTCGCCAACATTCGGCAATAATGCACCAGGAAACGCGAAAATTAGCGAGCAAAGTGCCTGTTTTGACAATTATTGAAATTTGGCCAGAATTATGCCGAATTTAGCCTGGCTATTTCGACGCTCAATCGTTGATGGTTGTTTTCTGTATTCATATACGAGCAGCGATAACATTAATTGTAGTATTCGCATGTTTGTTGGAGTTCACGCTTTAGCGTGCTTTTCGGGTACGATTTGTTGGAGTTCACGCTTTAGCGTGTTTTTCGGGTACGATTTGTTGGAGTTCACGCTTTAGCGTGCTTTTTGTAACTCAATTATCAACCATTGCGTGAAGAAGGTTGGCGGGCGGACCGCGGACAGCCTGAAGGCTGAACTCCAACGTTGGAGTTCACGCTTTAGCGTGTTTTTCGGGTACGATTTGTTGGAGTTCACGCTTTAGCGGGGTGCGATCCGGGCTATGCGCTGCTAGCAAATGACGAAGATCACGAGAAACCGCTGGATTTTACTGGGTTAGAGGCCACAGCATCACGCAGTACGGCTGAATCTCGTTGCTGTCGTGTCTCTTATACATTTTAAAACACGCGTAAATTGTCTTCAAAAAGGCGCATTACGCAGATCGCACCCCTTTAGCGTGCTTTTCGTGACTCAATTATCAACTATTGCGCGAAGAAGGTTGCGCGCGGACAGCCTGAAGGCTGAACTCCAACGCTGGAGTTCACGCTTTAGCGTGTTTTTCGGGTACGATTTGTTGGAGTTCACGCTTTAGCGTGCTTTTTCGTAATTCAGTTATCAACCATTGCGCGAAGAAGGTTGCGCGCGGACGCCTGAAGGCTGAAGTCCAACCCCGGAATTATCCACGCGCTGCTTGTGGTCCTTAACAAAGCAATGAACTTCAGAACGATGTTTGGTCGTTGATGTCAATGTTTCCTGTTAATAAGGATCACGGGAAATTCCCGTCCGGTGCATGGTCGATTTCGGGCTTCGGCTGTTCTGGTTCGACTTGCAGCAGTTCATTAACCGCCCGGAGTTTCGCTTGTGCCTGGTCGAGTTCCAGAGTCAGCGTATCAACTCGACGCTGTTCCGATTGGATTCGATCGAGTGATGAGTAACCGCGCAAATTCAATCGTTCGCTGAATTCGAGTTGCTGTTGCGCCAGTTCCAGATTACGTTTGGCTTGCATGACTTCAATTTCGCAGGCGATTTGGCGGCCACTGTAATTGGATTGAGCGAGTTGCAACTCGCGGATTGCTCGGTCAAAAACAAAACGATCCTGCGCTACCTGGGCATCGGTTATGAATCCTTGAAGAAATAGTCGCTCACTGTTATCCAGACGCGTTTGAGCGTCGGCCAATCGGCGTTCAGCATCAAATTCAGCTAGACGTACGGCGTTGAAGAGCAGGTTCTCCAATCTCGCTACACGCCGCTCAAGCTCATTGATGCGGGGATCAGACTGATCTGAATTCTGGACTGGCGCGATGCCTTCAGCGGGTTCCTTGTGGACTGCCGGGTCCTGAACGTTTTCCGAAAATTGACGGCTTGAAACCTCAGGGCCTGGAGGCTGGGGTAGACGCTGCAATGACTCGTTTTTCCAACCCAGGCTTGTGACACCGATCAACAAAATAGCCATTGAATACAAAATTGATTTCATGGCACACCTCATCGTTAAGACATTTGATGAACACAAAAAAACGATCGCCAGTCGTTACACAAGCGATCGTATCGTAATCCAATCTTGACAAACATAGCGAGGCCAAGCTGTCACGTCACTGCGGGTTAAACGCTTTACTCGGCGATGCAATACAACGCTTTATCGCTACGGAAATACAATTCTCCATCGGCCGCCGCTGGCGTGGCATTGAACAGGCTGTCGTCACCGGCGAAATGATTATCAGCAACTTGCGTAAACTGATCCGAGATTTGAATGACAAAAACGATTCCGTTTCGCGAAGTCAAATAGATATTTTCTCCCACAGCAATCGGTGAGGCGTAGTCTCCGGCTGGACGTCGTCGTTCTCCCTCGGCTTCCTCCTCGGGCAAAGCAGCACTTTGCAGCCGTTCTCGATAAATCAACTCGCCAGTTTCAGCGTTTGCACAAAACACAATTCCCCGAGAATTCCAGTACAGCCGTTTATCGACATAAATCGGCGTGCCGATTCCACCAGCGAGTGCGGATTGCCAGACGACGTGGGTATCCGAAACATCGCCATCGCCTCCGCATCGAATGGCGATGCCCTGTCCGCCACGCCCTCCCATTGCGAAAACAACTCCGTCTCCCAATGCCAAACTGGGACAGGTGGTATTGCTGACGGGTGATTTCGCATGCCACAACTGGTCTCCGGTGTTTGCATCGATTGCGAGTATTTTATCGGGCATGCTAAAAACAACTTCGCTACGGCCATTGATTTCAACGACGCATGGTGTGCACCAGGAGTTGACAAATCCCTCGTCCTCGACCCGCCACAATTCGGCTCCGTTCGATTTATCAAGTCCGACGATGGCGCGCCCTTCATTGCCGGCGTTGACGACCAAAACATTATCCACCAGGATGCAGCTTGAACCTCCACCCCATTTGTCCGGGTCCGTTTGTGTCCCAACGTTTTGTCGCCACACTTCGTTTCCGTCTAAATCAAAAGCAAGGATTCCGGTCTTCCCGAAAAAAGTAAAAATATGATGACCGTCCGTTACGGGTGTGCTACTGGCATACCCGTGCTCTTGAATGAATCCCTCATAGGGGTCTTCATCATGATCGGAGTCCACGGTCGCACGCCACACTTCACGTCCATCCGCTCGATCGAGACAGATCAAGTGCCGCTTCAATTGACTGACATCACCCGGCTCGGTCTTGTCCGTGCCATACTCGGTGTAACTGGTCAGATAAATTCGGTCACCTAGCAAAATGGGACACGAGGAACCCATGCCCGGCAACTCCACTTTCCATTTGATGTTCTCATCGGCATTCCAACGGGTAGGTGCCGTCATTTCTGCAGAGGCTAATCCGGTGCCATTCGGTCCGCGAAAACGAACCCAACCATCATCATCCGATTGAGCAAGGGACGAGACTGATGCGGCAGACGTAACCATTGCGACCGCCAGACAGATAAAACACGTTCTCATTTCCGTTTCCTTAAAACAAGTCAAAATTCAATTGATGTGGAACGCATGCGCCATCGTCAAATTGCGAATTCGATGATGCGAATCGACAAGCCACATTGTCATGCCTATCCGTATTGTTAACAATCCCGAGCAAATTGACACCGGGCTAGCGAAACAATCTCCGCCTCGTTAATGGGATCGGGCATTACAGGTTGGCACGAGTTTTGTTGTCGATCAGTTGTTTTCGGTAATTCAATTCACCCTAAACAATATCGATGGGTAGACTCGCTGAAACATGTGCACCTGGTCGATGATTCAGAGGAACGATCCCGGTTCAATCATTCTGACGCGAGCAACGTTTTAACGGTCGTCCCGCAATACCCGGGATAACACGTTGTCCGATTGGGTGAGTTCGACGCCAGCCTGTTTCATTTCGAGCCAGGCATGTTGCTCGTCATCGGGGTTCAGATTGACGGCACGGCATGCGTCTGTAACGACGGTTGTCTCAAATCCAAGTCCGACAGCATCTAATGCGGTGAATTTGACACAGTAATCGGTTGCTAAACCAACGATAAAGCAGTGGTTGATGCTTTTCGATTTTAACCACGATTCCAATCCAGTTTTGGACCGTTTAAGTTGATCATAGAATCCGCTATAGCTGTCGATTTCCAGTTGCGTACCCTTTTGAATGACCTGGTCGAAATCTTTTGTGGAGAGACCTGGGGCAAAGTCTGCACCCATCGTATGTTGGATGCAATGATCTGGCCACAAAATCTGTTGTACGCCTTCCAATTCAATACAGTCGCCAATGGATTTTCCGTTGTGGGAACTGGCGAAGCTCTTATGTCCAGGGGGATGCCAGTCCTGCGTGGCGACAACATAGGGAAAAACGCAAGCCAGTTTGTTGACAACCGGTAGGATCTCGTCACCCCCAGGCACTGCCAGCGCACCTCCTGGAAGAAAATCATTTTGAAGGTCAACGAGAATCAATGCTTTCATGATCAGATTTCGAACGAATCGGTAAAACCACGTTGTGCGAGGATCAATCGAGTCTTTAATTCGTATAAGTTTTGTTCCAATCCCACCGGGTAGAGATGAGGATGGACGAGTCGCTTAATTCCGTCGTGAAACGTATTTAATTGTGCGATTGTGTTATCACGGATTTCCGTTAGCGATCGTGTCGGCTCGACGCGGTTTCCACCGTCCATGACTTTAACAAGCAAGTCGATTGACGTCAGCTCTTTAGGCAAGCGGCGGCGTCGAGTGGGATCAAACGGATCGATGATCGTCGCTTCGGTTGGAGGGGGCTGCAGTTCATTGTAGATCATGTCGGCACTTGCACCTCGCTCATTACTAAACCGCCTTACTTGCAGCAATCCGGGCGTTGAGATTTTTACTGCCTGCTCCGAGAGCTTGAGTTTTGGCAACCATTCTCCGGATTTGTTTTGAACCGCAGATAGTTTGTAAACTCCTCCCAATGCCGGCTGATCATAGGAGGTTACCAGTTTGGTCCCGACCCCCCACACATCGATTTTCGCCCCCTGTTGTTTCAGGCTATCGATGATAACTTCATCTAAATTATTGCTGGCGACAATGACGGTATCAACGAAGCCAGCTTTGTCCAACATTTTTCGAGCTTCAATACTCAGATAGGCTAAGTCTCCCGAATCGAGTCGAATCCCAGCCAACCGTTTCCCCTGCTGTTCAAGTCGCCGTCCCACGTCAATCGCATGTCGAACCCCTTGGAGCGAATCGTAGGTGTCGACGAGGAGTATACAATTTCCAGGCATCGAATTCGCATATTCGATAAATGCCTCCAATTCGCTATCGAAACACATGATCCAGCTATGGGCGTGGGTGCCTCGAACCGGAATACCGAACATTTTTCCCGCCAACAAATTCGATGTTGCCGAACACCCGCCGATGAAGGCAGCGCGACTCGCAGAAATACCTCCATCAATTCCATGTGCGCGACGCAATCCAAATTCCAGGACTTCGTCCCCTTGTGCGGAATAGCAAACGCGAGCTGCTTTGGTCGCAACCAAAGTCTGATAGTTAATGATGTTCAATAGCGCGGTCTCGGCCAACTGGCAATGCAGGATCGGACCGGTGACTCGAATCAGCGGCTCCTGTGGAAACACAATCGTCCCTTCGGGAACTGCATGGACATCGCAAGCGAACTTGAATGAATTCAAGTACTTGATGAAATCGTCGGACAGTAACTGGACTCCGTCGTTTCCCTTTAGCGTTGCCAAATAGGCACGATCCTCTTCGGTAAATCGCAGCTTCTCCAGAAACGTTAATGCGTCATCCAGCCCGGCTGCAACCGTGTAGCCACCGTCGAACGGAGCCCGACGAAACAACAGATTAAACGAGGCATTCCTATTATGGATCCCCAATTTCCAATAGCCAAAGGCCATCGTCAACTGGTACATATCTGTCAACAAAGCCAGCGACGACCGGTATATTCCGTTTTCAAGCATGTTGCGAGTAATTGTCTAGAACCGAGATTGGCGTGATTAAATTTTAAACTGTGGATAGAAACAAAAGGTGTCGACACGCGTTAATCGTCGAGCTCCCGTTCAAGCTTGGCAACCCAGGCTCGTCCTTCAAACAGTTTAGAACAATTGTCCCCAATTGTTCATGGTACGCAATCGCTTTGAATTTGAGTTCCCGGGAGGGAGCATCGGTTTAACGAATTCTTAAATGAAACTTGTGCGTTCACGATGCATTTGACCCCGAAATCCGCCCGACTTTTCTTTTCAATTCCGTACAAATAACATACGATTCGACGGCTTAAAAATGGATTTGTGTTATGACGATCAATCGCCGTCAAATTGACTCTCCTGCAAACTCATGGTCCGTGATTAGCTCCTCAGACGGCACCGGCCCGACCGCAAGGCCACAAAGTTGCAACAGGTTCCGCAATAATAGATACCCCTGTTGGGTTAAGATCGCCTCGGGATGAAACTGAACGCCATAAACAGGAAGTGTCCGGTGAGCATATGCCATTATCTCCGCAGATTCAACGACGGCTGTGGTTTCCAGCGCGGTCGGAAACGTCAACGGATCAGTGACGAGAGAATGGTAGCGACAGACTTGGAACGGAGACTCAATCCCCAGAAACATGGCGTGATTATTATGGGTGACCTGTGACGTTCGACCATGCATCGGCTGTCGCGCGAGCACTGTTTTTCCGCCGAACGATTCGACGATCGCCTGATGCCCGAGGCAAACTCCGATCAAGGGCAGGGATTCTCGATACCGTTCGATCAGTTGGAGGCATTGTCCAGCTTTTGATGGCGTCATAGGTCCAGGCGCAATCACAATCGCTTTGGCCCCAAGTGACTGGATATCCTCGAGTCGCGGATCGTTGTTTCGTAAGATGCATGTAGCTTGTCCCAACTGCCGAATATAGCGAGCCAGATTGTGGACGAAACTATCAAAGTTATCGACGATCAATATCATGATAAAGACCCTTGACTCTGCGGCATTCATAGACCTGACCCATCAACCGTTGTCCAAGAGCAAATCGAAGTGTCACGATGGATGCCAGGTATTAACAGTGTCGGCAGATCGCCTGCAGCATTGCAGATGCCTTGGTCCAGGTCTCTTCATATTCTTCACCAACGTCGGACTGAGCTACGATTCCCCCACCGACTGGAATCTGTAAATAACCCTGCATCGCCGTAATCGTTCGAATCAGGATGTTAAAATCAGCCATGCCACTGAATCCAATATAGCCGAGTGAGCCGCAGTATGCACCTCGAGCGGTCGGTTCCAACTCGCTGATAATCTCCATGGCGCGGATTTTCGGAGCGCCGGTAATCGAACCTCCTGGAAATATTGCCGTTAATAGATCAATCGCGTCCATCCCTTCTCGCAATTCCCCTTCAACGGCCGAAACCAAGTGCATTACCGATTGATACGCTTCGACCTCCATCAGTTGTCGTACACGAACCGAATCATCGGCACAAACTCGAGACAGGTCATTGCGCATTAAATCGACAATCATCACGTTTTCTGAGCGATCCTTTCCGCTGGACAATAGCTCCATTTTGCGGACCAAGTCGACTTCAGGGAAACCGGTCCGTTTGCGAGTCCCCTTGATTGGACGTGTTTCGACTCGGCGGCCGCGTAGCACCGCCAAGCGTTCTGGCGAACAGCTCAGGATTTGCACATTTCCCAAATCAAACCAACCGGCGAATGGCGCAGGATTCACAGTAGCAAGTCTGCGATAGAGCTCTAATGATTCGACGTTTGTTGGAACCAATAGCCGCTGCGCTAGATTGACTTGATAAATGTCACCCTCATAAATGTACTTTATCCCGCGTTCGACCACCGACTTGTACTGTGCGTGCGATAAGTTGCTAGTGACATTGGGATAGCCCAGGCAGGTATGGGGCGAATAGATTGCTCGCGCGGGAACCGAATGGAACGAATCGGCATCATTCTCTTCATCGTCTTCGATTTTCGATTCAAATCGATCCCGACGCCAATCAGGTTTGACAGATTCCAGACGGGTAGAAAAAGACTCGACGCGCTGAAGCGCTCGCTGCCGGCGAGAACCCCATTCCGTTTCGGGGAACCCCTGCGAGATAACCCAAGCTCGATTAAGCTGATGGTCCCAGGCGACAACGACATCGTACAAGCCGATAGCCAGGACTGGAATCGGAAAGTCAACATATCGTGGCCTTGGAATATTTTCCAAAGCTCGGTTAAAGTCATAGGCGAGAAATCCTGCTGCACCTCCCTGAAAGGGTGGCAAATTGTCGATGGACCGTTCGGAAAATTTCGCCAGTCTTTCGCGAACATTGAAGAGTTTGTTCGTATCGACCCCGTCAGCGACAATCCAGTCGAAGGGGTCGGCCATCAGGAAAGAATATCGTCCCAACGAGGGAGATTGGTTTTGAGAAAATCCGGTCTGGGCACTATGCAACAGGATCGACTTGCCCAGCGGTCGAAGTCGAGAAAGCGCCTCGAGGGGCGCAAGCGACGTCGAAAGTTCGCAAACGACTCCCGGCCATTCCGCAGGCAACTCCAAATCGTCAGGCACTACATCTGGGCAAGTCGGCACGCAAACATCTGCTCCGATACAACCAACGACGGTTACTCTTTTGAAATGCGGAACTTATGCACGGTTTTTTGGTGAAAGGTCTCACCTGGCTTTAGCAATGTTGGTGGAAAACCGGCCTGATTAGGCGAATCTGGGTAATGCTGTGTTTCCAAACAGAAACCGCCATACTGAGGATAGCCGCCACTCCCCGGAGTCTCATCCAAAAAATTTCCGGTGTAAAACTGCAGGCCAGGTTGCGTCGTCCAGATTTCCATAAGACGACCGCTGGTTGGCTCCTTGACCGTCGCGGCCAGATTCAGAGAACCGTCTTGCTTGTCTAACGCAAAGCATAGATCGAACCCCTTTGTATCGCCCCCCACCTCTTCGATACGGTCTCCCATTTTTCGAAATTCCGTAAAGTCGAAGACCGTTCCAGTGACTTCGGCGATCTCACCGGTAGGAATCAATGTCTCATCGGTCGGTAAATACTTGCCAGCCTCGACCTTAAGTTCATGATCGAGGATCGTTCCCACTCCGGCGCCGGCTAAATTCCAATAGTTGTGATTGGTCAAGTTAACATGAGTTGCCTGATCGGTCGTTGCCTTCAGGTCCACGATCACTTCATCGCTGTTGTTCAGGATATACTCGGCGGTGACGTGAAGATTCCCTGGATACCCTTCTTCTCCGTCGGCGCTCGTATACTCGAAACGGACACCGACAAAGGAATCGCCAGTGATCGGTTCTGCCTTCCAAACGACTTTGTCAAACCCAACATCGCCACCGTGCAAATGATTGGGCTCGTTATTGACTGCAAGCTGGTACTCGGTTTCGTCAATTGAAAACTTGCCCTTGGCAATCCGATTGCAGAAACGTCCAACCGTTGCACCAAAATACGATTGGCAAGCTAAAAATCCATTGAGGTCCGGACACGTCAACACGACGTTGGATTTGTTCCCATCTCGGTCGAGCAATTCCAAAGAGTTCATGATCGCGCCGTAGGTGATCAGCTTCATCACAACGCCGTTTTCATTTGTGCATATGTACTCATCAATCGACTCGCCGGATTCCAGCGTTCCATAAACAACTTTTTTGACATCCATGAAATATTCGACGTGTGGTGATGATTCGATTGTTGGATTGGAGCTTGGACCGGTATTCGGCACAGGACTCACAGGCTGACTCAAAGCCATAAACACAAATCCAAGCACAAACGTCGCCGCACACAGAACTGACTTCATCGGACTTCATTGCTCCGGAAAAGTTGGCTATAAAAAACTAAAATTCGATCGTCGGCAAGGATGGACAAGGATCGTCGTCAGCCATCAGCGGATCAATCGAAATGCAGCGTCATTATGGCGAAAAGCTAGCACCATGTCCAGACCTGTAGGAAAACGGAATTGATTCGCTCGATCGGGGCATCGTAAATGTTTCGGTGAATGCAGGGGATTTTAGTGCTGTCATCGACAACGAATGTCGGCTCCCAGTCGTGTTGCACGGCTCATGAACCAGAAAACCCAGTGGATATACTGCTAGCAACTTTGGTTGATTGGCTGACATGACGGGCACGGGTTTGCAACCGGATCGCCCGCCAGTTTCATTAAATTACTTTGAGTTAGCGATTCTTGTTTGGCTTTTGCTAAACGCTTCTTGCCGAGCAACGAATCAGTCGGCTGGCGGAACGTATTCAAATCCAAATTTCTTGCCCTTGTCGACTGCGGGAATACCTTTAGCCATCCAGACAGGCATGGGCGCATCCTTTAAGTAATGATCGAAGAACTGTTGCATTCGCGTGGCAAAATCAAGGCGATTGGCTTCGCTCATCACCCAATGTGGATCACCATTATAATTCAGCATCCAAGCTGGTTTGCTTAACCGACGCAGTGCCACAAACAGTTCGATCCCTTGGTACCAGGGAACGGCTGTATCCTCATCGTTATGCAGAATCAGCAATGGAGTTTCAATTTGATCGGCAAAGAACAATGGGGAGTTGGCGATATACTTATCTCGGGCTTCCCAGAGCGTTTCTCCAATCCGACTTTGTGTTCGCTCGTATTGGAACATCCGACTCATTCCAGTTCCCCAGCGAATGCCACCGTAGGCACTGGTCATATTACTGACAGGGGCTCCCGATTCAGCGCATGCGAAGACGTTTGTTTGCGTTACTAAATAGGCGATTTGGTAGCCTCCCCAACTATGCCCTTGAACACCAATCTTTTGTTCGTCAATGAATCCCAGGTCGACGATGCTTTGAACACCCGGCAGAATGGCATCCGCTGCACTCGGGCCGGGCTCGCCTGTTCGATAGGGAATGTCCGGCACAAAAAGTACGTAACCCCGGCTGACATAGAAGCTGTAACTGATTACCGAGCGGCCGGCGGCCGGGATATGATATTGATGAAGGTTATCCGAGTTGCGTTCATAAAAGTACACGAGCAACGGGTATTTCCTGCTCGGATCAAAATCATCCGGCTTGTACAACAAACCGTTCAAGGCCTCACCGGTAGTCGAATTCCATGAGACCTTTTCGGCCGTCCCCCAAATGAATTGGTCCTGCTGCGGATTGGCACGAGTCAATCGCGCAATCTCATCGAATGAAGTCGTGCTATGCCAGAGATCCGGGAACCGTCGAAACGTCTGGCGGGTTAGAATCACGTCCTCGGTGTATTTGGCTTTTCGCAAGTCGGTTAGCCGCTCATCCAACACAATCAGTGGCGATGGCGAGGTCGGGTTGCGATCTGTCCCAACGCTTAGGGAATAGAATCCACTCGCGTTCGATTCCTCATCAAACGCGGAAAGGATCATGGGTTGTTTTGGATCGATGGCGCGCTGTTCAGAATCCAGTCGCAGATATCGCAATCGCAGACTATTTTCGCGCCCGATGCTCGCTGTCAAACAAATTGGTGGCGCGTCTCCGTCCGGATCGAGTTGCCAGATATCGTATCGGTCGTAGATCAGCAGACCTTTGTCCCCTTCAAGCCATCCAGCGGTACCATACGACCCGGGCAGTGATGGCGTATCATGAAGCTCGTTATAAAGCGGAGCAGAGATGCCGGCACTTAATTTACGGGGCGCTCGATCCTTAACGGTCATTCCGAACCAATGTTGTTCCTCGGCATCATACCAGTACAAATACTTTCCCTCGGGCGAAAGTTGAGTCGAAAACTTGACCCGTTCATTGATCAAATCACTCGAACCATTCCGGAGGTTGATCAAATAGGAGTCCTGAAAACCGGGAATGTCCCACGACAGTTCCTTTCGGTAGCGTTCGTTTGAGTTTGCCACGGTCCAATCGGATTTGGAGCGAGAATCGATTTGGACGGAAGGGATTTCTGGACTGGCTAATTGCACAATCTTTTTGGAACGCAAGTCAAACAGAGCGGCGTAGCTACGACGTAGTTCCTGTTCTTTTTGAACAAGCTGTTGGGGTTGCAGCAACGGGTCTTGCCAGTGCCAGATATCCAATTCGACCTTGTCTTCTTCGTCAGTGTCTTCGGCCTCGTCTTTCGATTTATCGCCATTCAGCTCCTCGGGTTTAGGGCGTGTTGCAAAATAGAGACGGCGATTGTCTTCACTGAAAATGACGTTGCCGGTCGCTGCAACCCACCATCCATTCGGAATCCCGGAATCACCTTCGTGCGCGATTCGTTTAGCTCCTTTTTGACTTTTCGTGGCATGGTATAACGACCAACTCGGTTGTTCCGATTCGTAGTCGTCGCGTTCTGATAGAAACGCAATCTGTGAACCATCAAGATTTGTCGTGAGTTGGCGATAGTTTCCGCGACCTGAAATAACCGGTTTGACCGCACCATTGCGTAAATCAATCAACGTCACGCCATCATCTTCAGGCTCCTTGCCGGAACTGGCGAACAACAAAACCTCGCCGTGCTTACTAAACACAAATGAGGTTACGTTGGGAAATCGCTGCTCAACCTTCGTTTTTAGATTATGAAGGATTAATACGGTGCCGTTTTCCTTTTCTTTTTTAGATTTATCGGGATCCTGTTTCGATTCCGAACTCGATTCCTTCGCTGCGGTCGGTTCGGTTTCCTGGGATTCGGATGGCTTTGCCGTTGCCTCAGTCTTTTTTCCGGCCTCAGGTCTAGTTTTCGGTTTCGCCCACTTCCATTCTGCTTGTGGCCGTTGCAAACCATATTCAGTGATTTCAAATTTTTCGTCGAGCGCGGCCTCCTGCGCCTTAACCGTTTCTGCTTCGGGAGGAGCCAGCAATAATACGCCCAGCCAATCGGAGTTATTTTCTGGAATCGAAAACGACTTAACTCGATGGATCAATTGGTTTGAGCCAGTTTCGAGATGAAGCACCTCCAAGCGACGTGTCGGCAGATCTTTTTGTTTTTGTTTACGGAGTTTTTTGACCACATCCGGATCGGGATTAATATTGTAGATCGCAAACTGACTGTCGTCGGTAAATGCTCCACCGGAACCATGGCGGATCAGATACTCTTTTGTCGAGCGGGTGGATCGAATGACCAGTGGATTTTGTTGTTTGCGATTGTCGATAGAGTACATTACCCATTTGCCGTCTCCCGAAATTCGATGACCTTGGATTGCGCTCCATATTTCATAGTCTGAATGCTCAAGTGGGCGTTTTGCATCTTCGTTTGCAAGGCCTATATTCGCACTCACAAAAGGTGAGGCAATCAAACAAATCATCCCCACGTAAACTCGAATCAATGAACTTGGCCCGCTGGAGAATGGGTTCGGTGTCGAGGTCAATCTCATGTCGCTTTCCGGTAGTAGGTAAAAAACTCAATTCATTCAGGTTAATTGGCTGTTTGGATCAATTCAATCAACTTACAGGCGTTTTCTCCGAATGGCTTCAATTAATTGTGGGCTGAGTAACCGAAGCCAGGGCGTCCCTGAAATAAATTGAATTCGATCTCGGTAAAATGCAGATAGATTCAGAGTTGAGGCATTCGAACGAGGCCCTTTGCGAAACAGTTTGTATCGAAACCTGGGATTCGCCGTGCCGCGAGTTGTCCGCACTTCAATCCCTAGTGACTCGATGGAGCGGTTTCCAAGCGACGGAGAAAGCGAGAACAACGGTCAGACGTCGCCCAGAACCACATTGTTCGAGCTCCGCTTTTTAAACTCTCTTCTCCAATGTCGTTTAAAACGTTGCGGTTAGTTGAATGGATTCGCGTGTTGCCGCTGGAGTCATTCCACAATCAACCGTTTTCAACCGCTATGTCTTTACTCGAACTTCAAATATGATTTGCAGTTCGGAATTCCTTTGGAGTATTTAGCGTGTCATCATTCGATGTGCGCGTGAGTTTCGGAATCTACGCATTTTTTAGCTTGGTTTGTGTTGGGGATGAAATTCGCGACAACGGTAAAAAATGGGACTCCTATTAAAGGGATCTATTAAAGGGATCAAAGAGCCATCGAGTCAACGCATCCATTTTTGGTACACTGAAAATGTCTTTGACCGATTGAATAAAATTTTGCGCCGTGAAAAATGAACCGCTCCTTCGGGTCCAGGACCACCAGTTTAGTGGAGATTGTTCTGATTTAATGAATAGACAAAATCGCATTTACGTCGATAACGCCGCGACCAGTTGGCCTAAACCGCCGGAAGTGCTCACTGCGATCACCGACTTTTATACAAACATTGGCAGCGCCGCCGGGCGGGGAAACAGCCACCATTCAATTCAAGCCAAGGAGCTGGTAGAGTCGACTCGAAAGCGGTTGGCCGATCTCATATCCGTATCGGACGCTCGGCAGATTTCGTTTTCATCAAATGGAACAACGGCTCTCAATCAGGCGATATTGGGGCTGCTTAAGCCGGGGGATCACGTCGTTACAACTCAAGCCGAACACAACTCCGTTCTTCGACCCCTGCGGTATTTGGAGAGACGGCAAATTATCGATGTGGATCGGATCGCTGTCGATTTTTATGGCGTTGTGTCGGTCGATGCGATCCGCGAAGCCGTCAAAGAAAATACCAAGCTTATTGTCGTGACGCATGCAAGTAATGTCACCGGAGCCATTCAGCCCATTGAAAAAATTTCTCAGCTTGCGGAGGAACGGGGCGTCGTGTTCTTGATTGATGCAGCTCAAACCCTGGGGTGCCTTCCGATCAATGTCAGTCAACTCGGGTGCGACATGTTGGCTGCGTCCGGGCACAAGGGCCTATTGGGTCCATTGGGAACCGGGCTGTTGTTTGCGCGAGAGAGCATCGCACCGATGTTGACACCGATCTGCTTTGGCGGAACGGGAACAATCAGTGAATCCGACGAACACCCCGCGGATTTTCCAACTAAATTTGAATCGGGCAATTTAAACACTGCAGCCATTGCTGGATTGAATGCTGGTATTGAATTCGTGTGCTCGGAGGAGATGGCACAGTATCAAAGGCAATGGCACGATTGGAGTCAAACGATTCTTGATGAACTTTCCCAGATCGAGGGAATTACTTGCTACGGCCCTGTCGAGCCAAAGGATCGAGTTCCTGTCTTTAGTTTTAATATCGACGGTGTCGATGCCCGTGAAGCGGCAACGATGCTCGAAACAAGTTACGGCATCGAAACACGTGGCGGGTTTCATTGTGCGCCGTTGATCCACGGCGCTCTACAAACCGTAACCTATGGAGGTACCGTTCGGATCAGTCTGGGGCGGTTTAACAATCAACAACAAATCGAGGTGGTGATGAACGCGATTAAAGAAATTGCCGCCGCAAATATTTTTTAACGAGATCCTTGATGAACCATAACAACTCCGAGCGATCTGATGAAACACCCCCGGCGCGCAACGATGGAGACAAAGGTAAGTGGTACGAGGATGGGCTCAAGTTTTCCTGTACGGGTTGTGGAGACTGCTGTACAGGTGCACCTGGTTTCGTGTGGGTGAACAAGGAGGAAATTCGCAAGCTTGCCGCGCGAGTCGACTTGTCGGTTGACAAATTCATGAAAGTTTATGTGCGACGGGTCGGATTGAGGTATAGTCTGAAAGAGTATAGTAATGGTGACTGCGTTTTTTTTGATTCCCAAAAACGCAGTTGTACGGTTTACGAAGATCGACCGCGACAATGTCGAACTTGGCCATTTTGGGATTCAAATTTGAAAACTTCCGAAGCCTGGCAGCGCACCTGTGACGTTTGTCCTGGAAGTGGAAATGGAAAGCTGTATTCACTCGAAAACATCGAACAACAGCGCCAGGTGATCCGTATTTAGCGACTGATTCATTTTTCTTAAACATCAGGCAAATAACGACTTACGACAAATTGACGGGTCTGATTGACTGAAGTATCCTCTATTTAAGGATTTTGTGAGAATGGTTGCCCTTGATCAACCAGATATCGATTCGATCAACATTGACTTTAGTCGTTACTATTTCTACACTTACGGCGATTTGGCAGGTCCAATTTCAGGTTTTTCACCGAAGGAAACATGACCAAAAAAGAGATTGTCAAGACAATTTCCGAAGAAATCGGTCTGACGCAGCAAACGACCAAAGAAATCGTTCAAAAAACATTCGATGCGATCGTCGAAACGTTGATCCAGGATGGTCGAGTCGAGTTAAGGAATTTTGGCGTTTTTGAGGTCAAGAAGCGAAAGCCACGTTTGGCGCGAAACCCCAAAACGGGAGAGAAAGTCGATGTGCCGGCGAAATACGTCGTCACCTTCAAACCTGGCAAAGAAATGGAAGCTCGCGTTCTGGGGATCATTGAATCGCGCGATCTCAAGGCGCAAAATAACTATTTCATCCAGGCATTTCCTGAGTACTCTCCAAATTCAAACACGAAATCAGGGTCGTAACTTCAGTAATATCGAAAGATCACTCTGAATATCGGGTCGTGGCGACTCAATCGCTGGCCGACGTCAGATTACTGAGCGTGAATTCATGCAGCGCTGTTGCGAATCGTTGATCACAGACGCGAATTATCAAATGCCCTAAAGCGGCCATGGATCAGCATGGAATCAGAAGGGAATCAGCAAGTCAGTAACGCGGCCTATCCGTGGTGGATCGTATCCAAACTAGTCCGTGCGTGTTGCACGGTCGATTCGAATTTCCATGCCCATCGGTCTAGCCGATCTCTGAAACCGGTTGGCTCTGTTTCTTAGACGCCCGATCGCGTATACTTTGCACATTGGAAAGCAACCAAGTGAAATACGTCTGCGGTTGCTGACCCACGACGCAACCATCCATCATTCTACCTCCCAATTGGTCGCTACCATGGAAAATCCACTTCGAAAAATTCCGTCGGTCAATCAGCTATTAGAAAGCGCGCCGATTCAATCACTAATCAAGTCTGCTAATCACTCGGCCGTTGTCATGGGGATTCGTTCGGCGCTTGATTCGCTGCGTGATCAAGTCCAGTCGTCGACCGGTGATATCAAGATTCCCACGGCGTACGAGTTGGCGGACAAGATCGCGGATTGGATAAAAAAGGAGGAACAACCTCGATTGTGCCCGGTGATCAATGGCACCGGTGTGATTTTGCACACCGGTTTAGGGCGAGCTCCATTGGCCCGTGAAGCGATCGAAGCGATTGTGCAGATTGCCTCGGGTTATGCCAGCGTTGAGATCGATCTGGAAACGGGGGAGCGAAGCCAACGTGTGCAAATTGTCGAGAAATTACTCTGCCAGTTGACTGGTGCACAGGCTGCGGCCGTCGTCAATAACAACGCTGCAGCGACGATGATCGCACTCTCCACGGTTGCGAAGGGGAAACAAGTGATCGTTTCGCGTGGCCAACTTGTCGAGATTGGCGGGAGCTACCGCCTTCCTGAAGTGATGGAAGCCAGCGGCGCGACGATGATTGACGTAGGCACGACCAACAAGACTCGGCTCGACGACTATCAAAACGCAATTACTGAGAAGACGGGGGCGATCCTTCGTGTCCATCCCAGCAACTTTCGAGTGGTTGGTTTCACCGATTCGGTCCCGTTGAAAGCGTTGGTCGAATTAGCCCATGCCCATCGACTCCCAGTCATCGATGATATCGGCTCCGGGGCATTGGTCGATTTCAAACAGTATCATCTTACCGACGAACCAATGCCTGCAGATAGTATCAGTCAAAAAGCTGACTTGGTATTATTTAGTGGGGACAAATTACTTGGTGGGCCACAATGCGGAATCATCGTCGGTAAACGCGAATGGATCGGTCAGATTTTGAAGAATCCTTTGTGTCGCGCAATGCGAGTTGACAAACTGACACTTGCCGCATTGTATGCAACCTTAAGACTCTATCGCGATCCGGCAAAGGCTGAACAGAGTATTCCATTTCTCGCCGCACTGGCGACACCCGTGCCAAATCTTCGACTTCGTGCCGAGCGCCTGGCACCTCAAATTCAACAACAGAAGCAATTGATCGAGTCAGTGCAAATCGTGGAAACCAAAGCGACCCTAGGCGGCGGATCAATTCCGGCCCAAGAGATCGATTCAATTGGATTGCAGCTTGTTCCACGCACAATCAGCGTTGATGCATTGGCGTCAAGACTACGGCGAGCCGCTTATCCGATCATGGGACGGATCGAAGACAATGCCTTGATTCTCGATCTACGAACGATTCAACCCGCCGAGGACCTGCGACTGGTTGAATCGATTCTATCTCTCGCTCCACCAAATTCAAATGGAAGCGAAAAATCAACGGCAAATGGTTCGCTTTAGGCAAAAAACGCAATGAGATAACTACGGAGCGTCTCAATAGCGACGAATTGAGTCAATCGCCTCTTGGATCGCTTCAATTGCCGAAGGATCGGTTTCAATTAGAAATCGCTCCTGGAGTGGTTGGACTGTCACCGTCTCTTGCAATTGTCCAAGCGCCCATGCAGATGTCGCTCGGACTAGCGGTTCATGGTCGTTCAAACCGAGCAATAATCCCTCGATCGCATTTGGGCCAGGACGGTTGGCCATTACGATCGCTGCGTTGCGCAGTAGACCACGACGCTTCGCACGCCACATCGGGGTTCTGCGAAACCGTATGCGAAAATCTTCATCGGACATGCGAAACAGCGTAACCAACTCGATTTGTTCGTAGACGGGTGCCAATACGGCTTCTTGACTTGGTTTCGCAAATCGATTCCACGGGCAAACTTGCTGGCAAACATCGCACCCGAACAGCCATTCGCCGATACCTTGACGCAACGAGACTGGAATCGAAGACCGATGCTCAATCGTCAGATAGCTGATACAACGAGTTGCGTCCAGCGTTCCCGGTTCAGGAAATGCATCTGTTGGACAGGCATCCAGACAAGCGGTACATGTTCCACAATGGTCGGACATGAATGGTTTGTCAAAAATCAGTTCGTGATCGATCAGAAGTGCCGCCAGAAAAAAGTAGCTTCCGGTTGCCTTATTGATCAACATCGTGTTCTTGCCGATCCAGCCCAACCCAGCCAATTGAGCGAACTCACGTTCTAACAACGGAGCCGTGTCGACAATACTTCGCAGCCTAATCTGAGGAAACTTGTCTTGAAGGTCGTATTCAATCTGTCGAAGCCGCTGTTTGATCAAATCATGATAGTCAATGTTGGCCCAGGCATACCGCGCGATACGTCCTCGACCCGACTGTAGTTCAGCGGATTGACCGGTCGCGTAGTTCATTCCCAATATCACCACGCTTTTAACCCCCTCCAAAATGGAACTCGGGTGCCGGTATGCGTCGAGCCGCTCGCTGAGATAATGCATCTCACCCTGGTACCCGGCTTCGATCCAATCGACGAGGTGATGAAAACCATCTGGCGTCACGGCGGCTGCGACGCCGCAATGGTCGAAACCAGCCAGTCTGGCGGCGGACTTTACCGATTCTGTCAGATTTTCCGGGGTCGTCGCAGCCATTGAATTGTTTTGTAGCAGGGATCGGGCATTTTCAGGGTTGAAACCAGAAACGGTTCAAATAGCGTGGAATAAGATCCGTTCGCGCTGACCATCCGGTCCAGCCCACCCGCAACGTGGAAGACTTGGTCGCTTCGTGACCATGTACCGCAGGATAAGAACCGTCAAGTTTTTGGCATGTGCATTATGAATCAAAGAGGAACAGCTATGTCACGCATTATACCGGCTGCCGTCGCAGCCGCACTCGGCTTCTGTTGGTTGTCACAGGCCGATGCCCAGATCGAAGGAATTAAAGCCCATGGACTACACGGACAGGGTGCCTATCAAGGGGGTTATTTTGTTGGTCAAGGATATTCGAAATCCCACGGTCGGCATCGTCACCATTCCTTTGTGAATCCAGGATTCTACAGCGCAAACTCGTATAATAGTTTCCATCGTCCAACGAATCTCCCATACTTCGCCGAATTCCCGCCGGTCTATTATTCGCAAGAGATCGTTCGACGCCCCTATGGAGTCAGTCCCTATGCGGCTCCTCCCGGTATCGTGCCCGCTGAATATGAATTGCGTTTTGCCAGCAAGCCAGCGTTGCACATCGTGAATCCGTATGGCCAGCCAGGCGTGCATCCGCCGCAAATTCACCCGCCCGACGTCATCCACCCGCATACGGACGACGATGATAAAGCCAGTGATTCGGCACCAAAACTTGAGCCTCAAAATCAGGGATGGGAAATTGTTCCACGTAAAGACCGAGACGAGAAAGACACGAATAAGGACGCTTGATATCGCTTCTATTGATGTGTTTCGGGGTCGAGGGCGTTGCACTCGAGTTGACCGATGCAGATCTCGAATCGGTGAATAAAGCTTTTTTCCGCAAGCGCTCAGTCCATGTCGAATGAGAAAATAAGCGAACATTGCTTTGGACCTCACACCCTCGCGAAGGGTGATGCGAGTTATTCGCGACAGGTGTCGATCGCAAATTCCAGAAACGATATTGAATCCAAGTTTAAGTTCTGATCTTGCAACGGGGCAGCGAGGTTAGTACTCGGGGCGGTGCTAGTGATAGCATCGCCTTTTAAATTGAACTTTTTTGTTTTTGGCCGCAGTTTTGTTAAATAGGGCTTGTCGAAACTCACAGCTTCGCTATTGTCTACTGCCACTTTTTAAGACGCGTGGCATGTCGCTAATTGTACTCGATTGAACCAGATATCGATGATTCACCGAGTGCAGGAGTGGGTTGCGTTCCTCGCTGAACGGGAAATTGCCGGTTGTTTGACTCGGGCACGACTGCTTTACAAAGGAAATCAAGGGAATGAAACCGAGCACGCTATGGATTTGTGCCGCGTTGACCATCATGGCCGCGTCCGGTTGCCGAAATTGCAATACCTGTTGGAAGCCAAATCCACTTGCCGGATTGGGTTCGCCGACGATCACACCCCCATCGACTGGCAACTACCAATTCGGTCAAAAAACCGCCCCTTATTATGGTACGACCATTCCACCGATGCAGTCCAGCGGAGGCGTTACGGTTCCCGTTCAACCGGCAAGTTCAGTTTCACCTGGATGGCGACCGTCCGGAAGTCAGGTCCCGGCGCAACCGGCCAATTTTAACCAGACAAGTTATCAGGCTCCTAGCGGCCATCTGCTAATTCCGATGAACAATGTCGTAAGCTCGACTCAGACTTCGACGTTGCGACCGAATGGCGAGTTAACCCAAATTGCCGTAGCCAATAATATTCCTCAACTTGCGGAACAGACGGTTTCGACAGGAATGCCAATCAATGACTCGACGCTGACCGCCAATGGTACGCAGGCTGGATCCAGACAAATTACTGGAACGTATCAATACAGCACTCGGCCAACTCGGTTGTCTCCAGTCATGCCAATCAATCCCAGTGGTTACGGTACTCCCTACGTCAACAATGGGGTTTACAATCAAGGTCCGGCGACAGCTCAGAACTACAACCTTCAACCCAATCCAGGTTGGCAGGACCGCAACACTCCCACGTACAATCGGTAACGATCTTCGGTTACGATCTTTAATCGGTAATGACCTTGTTCCTGCTATCTGCTTATTGGAAACTACAGGCAGCGACGTTTCATCGGTGGCGAGGACTAAGCCGCTCGATCATGGCACGCGATGAGTTGCAGGATCAGTTAACCGACATCGAATTGCGGAAAGCAAGCTTGTCGTTGCGGCATCGAGCACAATCTGGCGAGCCGCTCAATCATTTGCTGGTCGAGGCATTCGCTCTGGTTCGACAAGCCGCATATCGCGCACTCGGATTGCGGCATTTCGAAGTGCAATTGATGGGCGGAATCGCGATGCATGAAGGAATGATTGCTGTCATGCAAACCGGAGAAGGAAAAACTCTTACGGCAACCTTGCCCCTCTATCTTGCCGCGTTGACCGGGACAGGGACTCACTTGGCCACCGCGAATGATTACCTGGCTGAGCGAGACGCTAAACTGATGCAGCCGCTTTTTGACACGCTGGGAATGACGGTAGGCGTCGTGACTGCAGCTTCGTCGAAGATCGATCGGATATCTGCATATCAATGCGATGTCACCTATTCGACCGCCAAAGAAATCGGTTTTGATTTCCTCCGCGATCGATTGCATAAACGCCGAGAGGACGAAGGTGTCATCGATGTCATGGCCGCGCTGCTTGCACCCAATGGCTCTTCGAATCCCCAGATGGTCCAACGTGACTTACATTTCGTGGTGGTTGACGAAGCGGACAGTATTCTAATCGATGAAGCAAAGACTCCGCTGATTATCAGCTCGCTGCCCACCAACGACGAGCAAGCACGAGTCGCCTTGTTTGGCTGGTCGGCACGTAATGTTAAGGAGTTTATTAAAGACAAAGACTTTGAATATGATGTCGCGAAACGGACTACTCGACTGACTCCAGCAGGACGTCACAGGGTTCGCAGGTTGGAGAAACCGGATGCGATGTCCAAACTTCCAATGCTGGATATCTATGCACAAGTCGAAATGGCATTGCTTGTAGATCAACAATTTGTGCGGGATCGCCACTACATCGTTCGCGACGGGGAGATTGTAATCGTCGATGAATTTACCGGTCGATTAGCCGAGGGGCGTAAGTGGCGATCCGGTTTGCATCAAGCAATCGAAGCTCGCGAAGAGGTCGAAATCACTTTTGAAACGAATGAAGCGGCTCGAATCACAGTGCAGGACCTGTTCATGCGTTACGATCGCGTTTGCGGGATGACCGGAACGATTGCCAACTCTGGGCGTGAAATTAAAAAGATCTACAAAATCGGAACGGTGCCAATTCCCACAAATAAACGGCCATGCCGTGAACGCTGGCCGGATAAAATTTTTTATACCGAGACCGAGAAGTGGCATGCGATCGCCAACGATGTTGCCGAACTTCATCGTTTGGGCCGGCCAGTCCTGATCGGAACTCGTTCAATCGACAAGTCGGAACTGCTTTCGCATCTATTAATCCAACGCGGGATTAAACACGAACTGCTCAACGCCCGGCAGCTCCCTCGCGAAGCCGAAATTATCGCCAAGGCTGGACTTCCAGAACGGGTTACGGTCTCCACAAACATGGCAGGCAGAGGAACCGATATTCAACTTGATGAACATGCTCGGCGCTTGGGCGGGCTGCACGTCATCTGTTCGGAAGTTCACGAGTCGGCGCGCATCGATCGACAGCTTGTCGGCCGATGCGGTCGACAGGGTGACCCAGGTTCATTTCAGTTTTACATGAGTCTCGAAGACGATATTCTAGTCCAGGCCTTCGGACCAAAATACATGCAACGTTTGCAACGAACAAAGTCTGCTGGATTGTTGACAAAAGTTTGTCCTGTTTTCTTTCGCGCTCAGCAAAAAATCGAATATCGAAATTTTCGCAGCCGAAGGTCGCTCCTCGACCACGAGCGTCGTCGCCAACTGGCTCAACGCGAAATGGGTCAAGATCCCTACGTCGATACGATCGTTTAATCCAATTTCAAAAGCTGGAGAAATCGGAGTGGTCCATTTGAGTTCGGCAACTCGATTCTCGCCGTCTGCGCCGGAATTCTTTGCTGGTGAGCATTTTAACTTTGACTCGACCTTAACAACCGCTGAGGATTTCGAACGGTCACCACGACCTCGGTGCCGACTACGAGTACGACGTGGCTTGCGTCGCGGGCCCTCGTGAAATCATGCGCCATGATAAAGCCATCAACGATTTTTAACGGTTACTGTTCAGAATAACGCCGGACCCATGGTTGACGCGAAAAGCAACTTTGACAAAGATAGTCGGCTCAACCGGGGCAGGCGCGGATGAAAATTGGGAAGTGGTCGCCAGAGACAGCGGGTTCAGGCAAATTAACAGGT
>JBGTDM010000181.1:0-9859 GCA_041748315.1 Pirellulaceae bacterium | reverse complement strand
CGAGCGTGGCGGTTTGGTTTTCGATTTGGAACTCGTGTCGGCCATCTCGATAAGATGCCACATCGCGGCAGAATGCGCTAGCCCGCTTCCGAAGAAAATCTAAAGTATTTTGACAGCAACCCTCGTGCCGAACACTATTGGACCTGTCCCCGTTTCTCCTCTGTCCCCGTTTCTCCTCGTTTCTCGCTCATTTCCTACACCGCAAGAACAGGCAACGGCATCGCAAAGTTCACTGGCATGATGAACAAGTGCTCGGTAACGACGCCGTTTAATATTACTGGCGGTTGAACTCGGTGCACTCGTCTACATATTCTCAATCATCGCTTGGCCGAATTCGCTGCATTTCAATAACTTGGCATTTTGCATTAGCCGCTCGAAGTCGTAGGTCACCGTCTTCGCACCAATGGTTCTCTCCATGGAACTGATGATCAGGTCAGCGGCCTCATCCCATCCAAGATGCCGCAACATCATTTCGCCGCTCAGAATCACTGATGATGGATTGACTTTATCCTGTCCGGTGTATTTTGGGGCTGTACCATGTGTCGCTTCGAAAACAGCCCGACCTGTCGCGTAATTGATATTTGCTCCGGGTGCGATTCCGATTCCGCCGACCTGTGCTGCGAGCGCATCACTAATATAATCGCCATTCAAGTTGAGTGTCGCCAGCACATCATATTCCGCAGGGCGCAACAGAACTTGCTGCAACATCGCATCGGCGATCACGTCTTTAATCACGATTCCATTGGGCAGTTGATGCCAAGGCCCCCCATCCAAGGGTTTGGCAGCAAAGTCTTCTGCCGCGACCTGATAGCCCCAGTCCATGAATGCACCTTCGGTGAATTTCATGATATTACCTTTGTGCACCAACGTGACACTCTTGCGCCCCTTTTCAATGGCATAGCTGATTGCAGCGTGCACCAACCGCGCCGTTCCTTCCTGGCTGACTGGCTTGATGCCGAATCCGGAAGTCTCGGGAAATCGAACTTTACCGAATTGAGCTGCGAAGTTGGTTTTCAACAGGGTTTTAAACTGCTCAGTCTCTGGCTTGCCATGTTCGAACTCGATACCGGCGTAGATATCCTCGGTGTTTTCTCGAAAGATAACCATATCGACTTGTTCCGGCGCCTTCACCGGGCTTGGTACTCCAGTGAAGTAACGGACGGGTCGTACGCAAGCATAGAGATCGAGTCGTTGACGCAGGGCGACGTTGATACTGCGAATTCCACCTCCGACCGGTGTGGTAAGCGGTCCCTTGATCGCAACCAGATATTCGTCAATGGCTGCAACGGTTTCGTCTGGAAGCCAAACAACGTCGCTGTAGACCTCGTTGGCCTTGTCACCAGCGAAGACTTCCATCCAGGCGATACGACGCTCGTTTCCATAAGCCTTGCGAACGGCCGCGTCCAGCACAGGCTGACTTGCCCTCCAAATATCCGGTCCGGTACCGTCACCTTCGATGAACGCAATGATTGGATTATCTGGCACATTCAGCTTGCCATCGCCTAATGTAATTTTGTCTCCGCCGGAGGGAATTTGTATTTTCTTGAAGCCCATTTTCGTTCCTGAACAGATGTAAAAAATGCGGGTTTCTCCCGCAAAATGATTGATTCATTCACATTTTTATAATGGCATTTCCAATTCTTCGCTAGGGTGGAGCCCGCATTGAATACCAAGACGACTGTCGTCCCGTTTTGGCTAACCCTGGCCTCAACCATAATTTGAAATCTGATTTTTTTGTCCCCTGCTGTCATCGGCATTCGCTTCGTTGATTGTGGCTCGTTGAGCCCGTAAACAACGAATCAACTCTTAATCACCTGGGAACTCAAATGAAAACGATTATTACTTCGATCGCCTTAGCCGCGAGTCTATTCATTGTCTCGAACGCGAATGCCCAAACAGTAAAAGCACTCATTCAGGAACAACCTCAACAACTAATCATTGATCATCATGACGATCATCATGTTGAATGGCAATGTGCGAGGCTCGGGTTCCGCGGGATTATGATCCCTGGCCAAGGTATCCGCGTACTATGGGTGAACCCCGGTGGCCAGGCATCCAGAATCGGTTTGGAGCCAGGCGATGTTTTGAATCGAATTAACGGAGTGTTGATCACTTCGGATTGGCAGTACCGATCACTCCTTCAGGAAGCGATTCAATATCGCGGTGGACACCTTGATATCCTGGTCCGCAATGTAAGATATGATTGGGGCCATGCTGTACCAAAATGGGTCAATGTTCACACTCACCTTTACTGTGGCAGTTACTACGGCGGAGGATACGGAGGCGATTACGCAGGAGTGGGTTACGGCGGCGGAAATCCCTACTAACGAGTAACGGCAACTCATTCCAATTTTCCCCCAGATTGAGAGTTGTCATCATGAAAAGCCCAAGGTCCCAACGCCTTGGGTTTTTCTTTTTCTTGATGCAAGCATTCTCGAATGCGCCAGATGATCGAGCAAAGCTGCACGACGACACGATTGAGTTGAGTGACCCAACTCGCTGCAGGCGGAATCGTCGCTGTGAAAATCCTAAGTGGCGTCGAATCGATCCATTCGTTCACGGGTTGTCGGACAAATTCGTGTAGACTCCAGCCAACGAATTCGCTAATCTCCTGCGAAGCTTTATGACCGTTTTTGCAATAGGTTGCGAAAATTCTTAGCAATTCGAACCAGTACAAAAAACGAACGGATCTGGCGATGGGTCGACATATTCAATTTTTTACTCTAGGTTGGTGCATGGTTGGTGCTTTGAGCAATGCGACAGCGCATGAATTCCGAGTCGAGACTGAAGTGACTCGAGAGGGAGATTCCAATCCGATTTCCACCAGCCTGACGCTATCTGAAAGCGGATTGATCTATGATTTTCTGCTAGCAGCCGACGGGGGGAAGCTTGCGGATGAAATTGCAATTTACGATACGCGTGAGCGTCGGTTTGTGCTGTTGGATGTCAATCGCCGTATTCGCACCACGATTCATGATCACCAAATTGCAAGATTGCTAACGGCACTCAAATCGACGGGCGTCATCAAAGACGAGTTTATGGTGAATCCGGTATTTGAAGAGTCATATGATTTGAGTTCTCGCTGGTTAACGTTAAAAAGTTCGACATTGACCTATCGAGCCCGTGGCAGTCATCCTCATGATGGAGCGTTATTACCCGTGTACAATTTGTATATGGACCAGTTTGCCCGTCTGAAAGCAACCGACCCGCGAGGGATGCCACCGTTTGCCCGCCTGGAATTGAACGCAGCCATTAAGCGACACGCGTTTATTCCCGAAGAGATTCAGCTTCAACTGCAAGTCACTGAAGGGGAAGAAACGCGATTAATCGCGTTGACGTCGAAACACAATGTGCTTTGGCAGCTTTCGAAACAGGATCGAGAGTATATCGAGTTGGCCAAAAGATACTGGATGACTTTTGACGAGGTCGATTTGCGACATTATCGAAGCACCAACGAAAATGATAATGATGAGCGGTTTGCACGTCTCCAGAAGGATCAGAGCAACGACTAAACAACGCTTGGATCGGCAACCAGCCTTGGAAAATGTGAATGACCCTGCGAGATTATGCAGAGAATCAAGGATTAAACGAAACTCCGAGAAACCAGGCGGACTCAATACAATCTTCACTTTTCGATCGGGGTGCCGGAGGAAGATCAGGTCGACTGTCGTCTCGTCCTGGCACGATGAAGTCGTGGGATCGACGATCGTAGAGGTTCTCAAAGCAACTCTTCGCGGACTATTTTCGTTGTTTATAGGTTCGAGGAATCTTGCAATGGCCCGATTTTTTCGCTTTTTTCAGCAGAGTTTGCCAAATGTTGACCGGGAATTAGCTTTAAGTCGAATCGGTTTTGTTAAATTGCTTGCATTATTTGGCTGAGACTGTAAAATAAAGGAAATTCAAATTCCTTCACGGCCCTGTAAAGTGAGTGGATGGATACCTAAAAAAAATGCTCCACGAGAGACTTTAATATCAATAAATAAGTCGACTCATGCGAAATATTTGGATGAGCGTCGGCAACTCTTGCAAAAGAGACATGGTCCGGAACGGGGACAGCTCTTTGAAGAATTCGTCTTGGTCAATTGACCGGATGTAGCGTTGACACGTCGAACGATATGTCTGTTTCGACGATTTGTTGATGTTTATTCTCCGGTATTGAGCGATAACGAGTCACGCTGAACGATCCGAAGCGTTCGGAACGGAGAGAAAAACGAAGCGGCAAAAATTCTCGACACATAGTCGGTGGTTCGAGGGTTTATTGAGTTGTAGTTTCGGTGCGGCAAGCTTTCGTTCCATGGGCATGTTTTTGGGAGATTAACGTGTTTGAAATCAAGCACAAAAAAACGGGCGATGTTCTTGTGCAATTCGACTATCAGTCGTTGCGAGGTGTATCTTTGCATGGTGTCGATCTGCAAAATGCCGATTTGCGCGGGCTGGATTTTTCAGGGGCCAGATTTCAGGCCTGCACTTTTGCCGATGCGGATTGCCGGGAAGCCAACTTTTCCGGTGCTCATTTTCAGAATTGCTCGCTCAAACGAGCCGTTCTCAATGACGCGATCCTGGTCGATGCCAATTTATCCGATTCCCATCTGGATGTCGCCGAGATTAAGAACGTGAACGCCGAGCGGGTGGCCTTGCGTTGTGCAAAGGCGAGTAACACCGATTTCACCGGGGCGAATCTTAAAGATGCTGACTTGAGCTTTGCCGACTTAAGGAGTATTTTTCGGCAGGCTAATTTGTCAGGAGCGAACCTCTATGGCGCTGACTTGACTGGTGCCGATTTAAGCCATGCAAATCTTGAGAATGCCGACATGTCCGGTGCAAAAATTCTTAACGCAAAATTTACGTATGCGAAGATGGCCGGGAGCATTGGAACAAACGGCAAGCCGTGGGGTTCTCACTCCCACAAAAAAGGGCCAAAAAAGCCCTGGTGGCAAGTCTGGCGTCGCGCGGCCATGTAGACGCCATTGGCAGGAGTTGCACCTTCGGACCGGTGGACTGTTAGCTGATTCGGCGATGTTTTTCTCCCGTTCGCCGGTGATTTTCAGCCTTTGCGTCTTTTTGTCTCGTATTTTCTATCGATAGACATGAAAGGTTGCCGTCCCGCAATATCTCTCGCGATCATTGATTCGCTGATCATACTCGTTTTACCTCTTTTTTGGCGTCGGCCAGAACCAAGAAACCATTTTCGGTCGTTAGTTTGGTTTCAAGGTGCATTCGGAGATTATTCGAACACCAACGAGCATCAACATCGCAGTTGTTAGGAAAACCTAACGTAACGATTGCGGCAACCAACGTAACTACCCAACGGCGATTCGGTTCGATTCGGCAAGCCGACATACCGGCAGTAAACCTTGTCCAGTGCAAGAATTTTATTTTTTAAAAATCCGTTCCCGTGGACAGTTTGGTACAGTTTCCGCATCCGATGGGTAGCTTATTAGACTTCACAAGCAGTTTTGTTGATTTGGGCATTTGATCAGCACGTCTTTGCACTTTGGCATGCGTACCAACCTGTGGTTGGGAAGAGGCCACAAGCTTTCGCTATTTCGCTCGACCCAACTTTTGGCAATCCAAAATCTTTAAAAAAAATCTGTGAAATGCAGAAAAAACATCTTTTGAGCAACCGTCGTTTATAATGAGATAGTGGACTTCAACAGAACCACCAAATTCGTTAATGTGCAACGTCTGTCCAATGACCGTATTTGGCAGAATTCGTACAGTAACAAACGACTGTTGACGAACTTGTAAATGCGAGATCGACTTGGCCGTCCATAACTCCTAAACCCTATTTCGAATTCGAAACGTATAACGAGAACTACCGTGCTTACTGTCCGACCAAAAATCTCCGAGTTGACGTTTCGGTTGTTCGGTCGTAGTTTGCACCCGGAGTTGTTTGAGTGTTTTGCCTCGCGACAATTGGAAAGAAAACTCTACCGTTTGCAGGTTTCTATCACCAGTTCGGGCCATGTCATGAGCTTGATTTGCGGAGATATCGTCATTTCTGAGGTATCCGCAGCCAGCATGCAAGAGCTACCGATTCAACGTCAGATTTTCTCACATGCATTGATCGGTCAACACCACGAAGAGTTGGTCATCCAGGACCGTGTTCATTATCGCAATCAGTTTCAACTTGAACCGGCGGACCCGAAGCGGTTTGCCGGGATCCAACATCAGTTACTGGAAGCCTCGGAGTATGAAGGTCTTGTCTACCAATTTCAGTCTAGCGGACGGTTGGTATTTGGCGGCGTGAGTTATATCGACATTCAGGCTCGTGACCGGATCATCAAACTACGATCATTTCACACGTTTCCAGATGCCTACGTCGTCGTGAAGAACGAGACCCATTTGACGATTCTGGATTGAACTGGGCCGAGACTTGGGTAGTGCGTGAGCCCGTGCGACCTCATTGAGGTTCGATCAGAACGAATGCGATTAAGCGATTCCGGTTGCATAGATCAACCGCAAAATCCATTGACCAAGCAAAATGATGGCCGTGGCGATTAGGAATTTAAGGATCCAAGCTTCCGAAAACGGTCGCCACCCGGCGTGAATACGGGCGAGCTGAATCAGTCGATAGGGGATTTGATACGCGATCAACCCATACATGAGGAAACTAGCCGGATTCAAATACCAAGCAAGCTCCCAGTTCCCTTGGCTAATACAGATGAAACCTCGTGTCATTCCGCAACCTGGACAACCAATCGCCGAAAAACGCTTAAATGTACAAAGTTCGGGAATCGAGACGGAGCCCAAAGTAACTTGCTGATAGTTGGGTGTGGCCAGCAAAAACGACAGCAAGATGATGAGACTGCAACCCGCGCAGACAATCACATGAAACAGTTTTGAATTGATTGAGGCAAGGTCCATCGTCTCCGTTTGAACCTCGCAATCGGCCTCCACCGACTCAACTGCATTTCCTGGTTCAAGGTCGTGATCGACGGAGGTGCAAGTCATTTGCTGGCGGGTAGAATCAATTGACAACGCTTTCTTCTTCCATCTGCTGAATGTACTTACGAAGACGTTCGTTTTCATCGGAGATGTCTTTAAGCAGCAACATATTTTCGACCCGTTTGAGCAGTTCCACGCGTGTAAACGGCTTTGACAGGAAGTCGTTTGTTCCAGCCTCAACGGCTCGTTCGATGTCTCCCAATTCGTTAAGCGCGGTCACCATCAGGATCATGATGTTACGAGTTGCGGCGGAACCTTTTAGTTGCTTGCAGACCTCAAACCCACTCAACTTCGGCATCATGATATCCAGCAGGATTAAATCCGGCTTGAACGATTCGACTTTTGCCAAAGCATCTTCGCCGTCGATTGCGAATTCCAACTGGGCATCAATTCCCGAAAGATGTGCTTCCAACAGGTCTCGATTCGGCTCGTTGTCGTCTACGACCAATATTCGGTTCTTGTCCAAAACAGCTTCCTCAGTTAAGAGCGGCACACAACGTCCACGTGAATAACACATCACGAGGCATCGGACCGAAATTATTAGATATCAATTCGAATCAACGTCAACGAAACCGAACCTGAGCCTGCATCGGATGATAACCGGTTCGACGCGTCACGTCAAAAAAATTATACTCGGTGTTCGCGATTGAACGATAGTCAATTCATCAAATTAATCGATCAACTCCAGATTATCGTCGATTTGCGGATTAAAGTGTTGCAGGAAGCGGCGACCTTTGTAAATACAATACGCAAGCTCACCGCAGATTGGCGCTTCTTCCGAGCACTGATCGAACCAGGTGATCTGTTCGCCATCGGCGATGACTTGGCCTGCATTTCCGGACTTTGTGGCGTTGGCAACCAGGATATGTTGTTCAAAAAACACCCCTAAAAAAAGAGGCTCGATCGACTGATAACCCTGATTCTCAATTTCGCCTAACCGAATTTCACACGGTCGGCGAAATGCGACACAAGCCCGATCATAGGGAATTTCCAAGAGATCATCATGAGACGCATGCCAGCCGGCAAAGGCGGCATATTGATCGAAGCGACTGAGCTTGGATAAGTCAGCAGCAAATACAAACGTCACGGGGCCGACGATTCCAACATTGGTGAATGACCCTGCGGCCGAGCTGAATTGAAATTCGATCAGAAAACAATCGATCAAATCGTCGTAGCCTGGCCAATGTAACACTCGGCGATCGACGACGTTAACTTCCGTCGGTGCAAATCCCATTTGGCTCGGTTGGGCCAACCACAACGCCAATTGGCTCTCGGCATTCTTTTCGTCGGTCAGAAATTCGTCGCCGATTTCGTCCGCAAACCCGAGTTCCTCTGCGTACTTGATCACTCGCAATCGCGAGACCGGCTCGTTCAACAGTTCGAGTAATTTGGTTCGACACGATTCATCTCCCAAACGGCACAGTGCGGCCGCAGCTTCAGTCCGAATGCGACGATGCTTCAACTCCATTGCTTCCTGAAGTTTTGGAATCGCTGTTTCGTCTCCGATCAGGGCCAGTGAATCGCAAAGTGAGATGACCAGCGCAACACTTTGCTCAAGCTTTTCACTGATATCAGCCACACTTGATTGTGGCGGTAATTGTCCGAGCTCAATTCGATTGAGATGGTAGGTCAATGCCTGGAGCATGCCTCCAATTGCTGCTCGACGATCCGTTGCTGGATGCGATTTAACAAAACCTTCGCGCGTTAAGTAGTTAGCGAGATCCAAAATCGCCGCGCCTAACTCGACGTATTGGATTCCTTCAAGCAACTTCGGAAAGGCCTGTGCCGCAATGGAAGCTCGAGGCCCGAAGAGCGGTTGAAACGCTACGACGATTCCCTGTGCATGTTTTGGCGGGTGTTGAACAATTAATTCGGTAAACCGCTCGATCGATTCGGTCGTGCCCAATGCCGCCAACCAAGACAATACGTAGTGACGGGCCTCGGCATGTTCATCCAGTTGAGTGTAAATCGACTGCAATCGATCAATCAATGTAGTCAGATCCCCGGAGTAGGGTTCTTCCGTGTAAATTGCGCCTCGGGCTCGACCAGCGAGCGATCCCAGAATAAATTTGAGGACCGTTTCAAAATCCTGCTTCGAATCCTGCGCGACTCCAGAAATCCTCGCTTCGATTTGCTCTAACAACAACTCGACTTCGGTGTCAAGCATTGCCTCAAGCGCGGGCCCGAAATCCCGGTAATCACTTTCCAACGCCGATGGCTGATCCAACGCAGCCAGTAACTGCTGAAATATTTCAATCTCCATCATTCTCATGGGGTTAGCCTTGTCGTTGAGGTATTACTAACCAATTCGTTAATCTGTCGTGCGGCAGGCGTGTCCTGTATTAAGAATCGAGTTAATGGTACCAGCCGGCGTCGGTCCCTCTAATCCGTGCTCACCAAATCCTGGACCCACCCGACCCACTGGAACCACGTTCGTCTCGTTGGATGAGAAGATCGATTGGATGCGGATGACAGAAGACGTTTTATTCACCGCAAACGACAATTTGCTGATTGTCCCGATTATACCAAAGCTCTGTCGACGAAATGACCCGGGATGACCCGAATTCCATCCAAAACGAAAGCAATGGATTTCAAAACGGCATCGGACTCCCGGCGAGCTATCTCCCGGATAGATCGGTAGCCGCGAAGAAATATTCGAGTCCGTGGACATCTGTTGGTTGAAGGCTTAGAGTATTCGCCAGCATTCAGACAATTCGAACCTCGTCGAATTTGCAACAACGACTTTCTGCCATTCTTCCCCGAATATTTGGGGTGCATGAAGACTATTGTTTTTTTGCTGTCATTTTGTTTTGCGTTTTCGTTGATAAGGGCTTCCGGGTCGGTTTTGAAAATGGATTGAAATTTGATTCTCGTCGCTCAGCAGGCCCGTAACGACTTGGAGGATTGCTTC
>JBGTDM010000180.1:0-8042 GCA_041748315.1 Pirellulaceae bacterium | reverse complement strand
TCCGCATTCACGCCCAACCCAGAAAGCCACCCCGCCACATGCCGACCAAAATCCGAATCACAACCAAACGACTCCGTCGCCCCATCGCTCCACGCCCCGAAAAAAACCGAAATTTCCATCTCGGCCTACGCTTGTTTAAGGTCTAGTAGGACGTCATACGATGCATTAATGTGATCAGATCCTGTTGAATTGGGCGATGTGCCGAAAACGTCTCCTGAAACGGTACCGCCACCGTATGTTCAAGTCGGGTCCCCACCATAACCCCTGATTCGCCGCGGAGGACCGCGTCGACAGCTCCGTCCCCCATTTGTGTAGCTCGGCGTCGATCTTCGGGCGTGGGGGAACCACCGCGTTGTAAATGCCCCAGCACGACAACTCGCGATTTGTATGGACAACCCTTGTCATTGAGCAAGCGCTGTATTTGAATCGCGCCCCCCGACTCGTCCCCTTCAGAAACGATCATCATAGCCGACGTCTTACCCTTCGCCTTGATCTTGTGCAGATGATCGACGATTTCGTCAATATCTGTTTTTGTTTCGGGGATCGCTGCCACTTCAGCTCCACTGGCGAGCGCAGTATACATGCCGATATAACCACTATGTCTTCCCATGACTTCGATTAGAAATAGCCGATCATGGCTCGATGCCGTATCGCTGATTTTGTCGACGGCATCGACAGCCGTTCGTACTGCGGTGGAGAAGCCGATGGTGTAGTCGGTACCATTCAAGTCATTATCGATTGTCCCGGGACAGCCGACGATCTGCCCATCCCAATGGGTCGATAGTTGAACCGCCCCTTTGAACGTGCCGTCCCCACCGATGGGAATCAAAGCGTCAATTCTGTTTTCTCGCAATACTTCCGCTGCCCGCTGTTGTCCTTCCTCACGCCGAAACTCTTCGCTACGACTCGAGAATAGAAAGGCGCCGCCGAATTGAGTCCAACCCGCGACCGATTCGAGTGTCATTAGCGGGGGCCCACCGTTGGGTGTATAGAATTGTCCCGAAATGAGTCCCTGGTAACCCCGTTTGATCCCGACCACCTGATGCCCCTGGTGAATGGCCGACCTGACGACGGCCCGAACACAGGCGTTCATCCCCGGCGCATCGCCACCACTACACATGACTCCGATTCTCATAGTTTGCCTGTTCGTTGATGTTCCCGGCTATTCTCAAGTCCTTGCCATGACGATCGGACTCTACCAGCGCAAGTTGAAACGGCCTTTTTCAAGCTGAGTTTTACCGATTCTTATCCGAATGTGCCATTGAAAAAGCCAAAATTTTCCAAAGAATTATACGGTTTTCTCACGGTTGCGACTTGATCACAACCGAAATTATCAGGTATATTCAGGCGTCCAAAAAAAATTCAAACTGGGTGGTTTAACATATGTCTGTCGATAAGAGTCTCAAAATTAATGCTGGTTCGGTAAAGCAACGCAATGTTTTAAAGCGAGCTGAGCGGTTGGCGCGGCTGATTGAAATTGACCGTTGGAATGAAGGGGATTCCATTCTCGGAATGCCGAAAGTTCGCGTTCAAAAAATTTCATTGAAGAAAAAGAAAAAAGTCAAGACACCGGAAGAGGCTGCCGCCAAAAAGTAGTTTGGCGGTGTGTTGACCATCGTGACAATCAGCGGGCTAAGGCCCGCTTTTTTCGTGGTCCCGTCTCTATCAGGATTGGCGAAAACGTACCCAAGGTTTCGGCCACCAGTCGATTATACGTCCCCTTTCGGTTTCCCGTTATCGTCATACCGCATGTATCCAAAGTAAATGAACGAGAAGAACGCGATCGGAATTGAGATGAGAAAAATCCGATCCAAAAGCAATGCCATTGCGAGGCCGCCGAAAATCAATCCGAGCCATAGCCACCATGTGTCTCGAACCAGTCCCTTGAATCGATCCATTTCAGTCTGCTGGTTTGAATAACATCAATGTGCGAATACCGAGATGCGAATCATTTGGAAACGAGCAAAACTGCTGGGTTGCGAGAGCACGACCGATTGAGTTCTTGGGGATAAACCATCGGTGCTGACGAGTTCGAGCGACGGTGGCTCGCTTCGTTTAATGAGTCAAGGCATATACGATCAAGTTTACATTGATTTGGCGAGCGTTTCGGAGTTCGGTCGTACCACAACAGCAACATTCGTCGTCATCGGATGTCTTCGAGTCGTTCAGGCCATTTGCGGAAAAGACCAGTGCGATCCTTCCATCGATTTCTAGACCCTTCAGGACCGCCTTGCCTTCCAACCGATTGATGTCGTAAACGGTACTGAACACAGGGTGGGAAAAGTCAATGGTCCCAAGTTTGGCTTCAGGAAAAATCCGATTGAGCTCCTCCTCAAAACTTCGCGACCATTCACGACTACTGCAGCCAGCCGAGGCAACAACAAATCCACCATGAAGCAAGTAGTTTCTAAGGTTCTGCCGCTGCTCGTTGGTTAAACGAAAACTGCCCTCGCCCGTCATTACCGCAAAGGGATAGTTAAACAGTTCGTGCGAATCCATCGCGACCGGATTAAATTTTTCTGAAGCCACGATATTCGTGTTTGTGTTGACGTCCTGCATGAACTCCGAACTAAAACAGACCGAGGTTTTGTTATTGGCATAGATCAAGTTGGCACAATAAACCCTCGAAACCCTCGACTGATCTTGTGCCTGTAATTCCGAATGGTTCAATAGTCGATCCTGTGCGACTGCAAGGAATCCGAACACGAGCACTCCGGATACGACTGGTCTCAGCATACTGCTTGCATGTCGCTTGTTAATACCACTTTTATCAAACATGTGTTGCCTCAACTTACTTCTCAATTTGATGATCTTCATTCAGTCGGTTCAAATAGGCTCTTGCGTGTTCCACATACGGGCTGGGGACTCCTCGCAAACTTGATTTTAGCCGACGTTCGCCATTTTGCGAATCGGGCGTCAGGAACTCAGGGACCATTTCGTCGATTCCCTTCTCAAATTCTACCGCACTTCCAACAGCGTCAAAATCGGAACGACCGCGGCGAGCCATCGAGCGTTGGTTTCCCGGTTGATGAGGTCCGACCAGGCTGGCATTTGATAATCTGTTATTGCCGCGCTGACCCATTCCCAGTTGCCCGTGTTGGCCTGGTTCCATGGATTGTGATGGAAACGCGAGCGACCGTTCAAGTTGTCGAAGTGAATTGGACATTTGTGGTTTTGGAATCGCCAGGGGCCGATCCAATTCGTTGAGTTCATCTCCTACTGAATCACCATCACACCCGCATTGTAATGACTCAAGCTTTTGAGCTGCGGATTCGGCTGCATTCCAGGAATCGTGTCCCTGTTCATTGAATGCAGCCTGCACGCATCGCGTCTGGTCTCCGAGAACATCGAGTTCACGAATGGCCTCAATCAATTCTCGAATGCTGTTAGCCGCTTTGGGGAAATCGGCTTCGTGATCGGCAGCAGTGTCCATCATTTGATCGCAGGTGTCCTCAAATTCCTGGATCAGTAAATCTTGCTCCTTCCCCAACTTTTTCAACCGCCTGAGTTGTTCCGCGCTTATCGAATTCGATTCACGGAACTCACTTAGTTCATCGGCAATTCGCCGCTGTTGCTGTATCAATTGTTGAATCTGGGCTACAACCTGCAATAGTTCCGCTGCAGCAGCCAGCTTTTCCAAGTCCTGTTGTAAACCTTCCTGATTTTGCTGTGACGATTCATCAAATGGCTGTTGATTCTTCTCGAAAGTTTCAAATGCCTGTTGTATTGCTTCAGGACTAAATGCATCGGCGTCACTGCGATTTTGAATCGTTTGATCCAAGGCCGCTGACTGTTCGGCCTGCCGCATCAGTTGCTCAGCGAGATTCCGCAAATGTGCATGATAGGTCTGCTCAAAATCGTAAATTGGGCCCTGTTCTGCTCGAGTTCGCAATTGTTCTGCTACGTTTCGAGCTTGCTGCTCAAATTGTTCTAATCGTTCTCGCAGTGCGTCCAGTTGCGCCTGCTCGTCCCGACTTAAGCCTTCGCCTGATTGAAGTTGCTCGTTGAGCTCCCGAAACTGGCTCAGGATTTCTTCACGTTGTTCACGAAGTTGATTGAGACGCTCCTGCCACTCCGCGAGTTCGTCCAAAACATCTTCCATTCGATAGTTCTGCCGTGCTAACTCCTCGTATTCTTTCTGAGAGATAATCCGAATAAATTGGAAGTCGGTTTTCGATAAATGCTGTTCGCTTCCTGGCCAGTCGCTGGGATAATGGTCCGTTGCCGTGGCATAATATTTGATCTCGTCACCAGCCTTGAGGTCCATCAATTGCAAATCGAACTCATATTCGACAACCATGTTGGACTGGTGTGATCCGCCGTTGCTTTCCGAAACAGAGGACGCAAGTACCTCAGCGTTAGCGTCATTTTCAATGGCGAACAACTGAACCTGATCAAGCCCGATGTCATCTCGGGCTACAATCCTTACAGGGATTTTCCAGCCCTCGACTGCGATTACAAACCGGTCAGGCGAGACGATACCGATTTGCGGTGGCTGATCGCGTTGAGCGAGAATTCGCCCCTGCCAGGGTTTAATGGATGCGATGTCGTTGTCTGCGACTAGAGAAATCGCCAACGCTTCCTGATCCAGAACCACAAAATCACCCATGACTCGAGTGGGTTGGCTCGGATCGGGTCGCAAATCAACCGACTCAGACGCAGAACTTGAATCCAAATCGAGCGAACCCGCGATCAATTTCAAATTGCTCTCGACCGTCAATTCAACCTTGGTTCCGATGAGCGTCCGGATTCCTCGACCATCCAGGATTCGCGACTGAGCTTCCCAGCCAGTGTATTCCGGGAATTGGTAGTTGACCGCTACACGTTGAAACTGTGGCACGGGGACAACCTCAATGGTAAAAGTGTCGCTCGCACCAGTCGTTGTCATGATGGCAAATTTGAAATCGGATTGCTGATCTTTCAGTTCAACGGAAAAGCGGTTGGCAGCCTGTTGCAGCATGGGAACGACCAACTGATGTCCAGCGCTGACTGTCAAAATCAAGTTGGCCGCGTCGGGAAGCCGTGGACCATCCAACTCGACGTTGATCGATACGGAATCGCCTTGGCGAACCGTACCTGGATCGATGGCCACATCGAACTGCAATAATGAATAGGCAGGATGGTTCCCAAAGGGATTGAGATATCTGGGTAAAACTCGCTCGACAAGTTTGGGCGTTGCGACCCACCCGACCAACACAAAGGCGATCGTTGCCGTAGCTAACAGCGAGGCCTGAATTGGAGTTCGAAAGCTCACAATCTCAAACGGCGAGATCTCAGCAGCAAGACTTCTGGCTCGATCCATTGCCGAGTATCGAAGAGTCTTGCTGGTAAAGTCGGAAGACTCTTCGCCTAAGTCAATTGCGTTTACGATTGCGTTGTTGGGTACACTCAACGTCTGTTCGACACGACGCGCGACACGACGCGGGCTGTATTGACCGCGAACAAGCCAACCGATCGCGAGCTTAACCCAGGCGATTACAAGCACAATGAACAAGACATCAAGTGAGAACCGCACCCAAGCGGGGAATGTCAAAGCGGCATCGAGTCCAAATAGCATGACCACCATTAGCAACAGACCGACCAGACTCAGTAAGAACAGCTTGGCTAATGATGCGACTCGGTCGAGTACATTGGTATTTCTCAAAAAAATATCGACGGGGCTTTCGGTCACGACAATTTCTCATTCTGTACGTTTGGAATCTCGATAGGTTGCGAAAGCAGTTCAGGCCCAGGCCAGGAACCTTAAACTGCCACCAAACCTTCGAAGAGTAAGGTCCGTATTTGATTTAACATATAACGAGTTTATCGATGGAGGACGCACCCAATGCATGGTCATGTAATTGTAGTCTGTTGATCAAGATGAGCGAATGGCGAAATCGATCTGTTTTAATGGGACTCGGTTGCGTGGTCCGGCTTCCTTTCACTGCAGCAGAATCGACGATACCAAATCAAATTAATTCGGTCATCCGGCGATAGATCCATTCTATTCCTGCGATCAAACAAACCAACACCATCAAAAATGCTTGATCCCAAATGTACTCAGTTGTTGGTGGACTGCTGGTTGCTTGTCGGGCGATTGAAACTTCATCCAAAAACGTCGCATATTCGTCTGCATTATAGTGGCGTCCACCTGATTGATCGGCGATCACTTTAAGCGTGAACGGCTGCGCTATCGTGTTTAGTCGTTCGATATTTAGCGAATAAGCGTTGAATTTAGTAGCAAGGTGTTCCGGCGTCATTCCCGGTGAATGGACAGCCAATTCATGAACGCCATCATCGACAATCTTGATCGTTGCCTGAAAGCGAGGATCGCGACCTTGCGATGGAATTAAAGGGACCGAACGCTGTTGACCATTGGGCAGAGTCAACTCAAGCGTTGGATCAATGCCCAAGGGCGACTCATGTTTCATAACGACATCGACGTGTAGATCGTCACCGGTTCGCACGACCGAATGGCTCATCGCCAGTGAAACCTGCTGTCCGGGTTCAAATTCTCCACCTGCCACCAAGTAACGAATCAAATTGGTCCAGAATGCATCGTAGAATCCGATCAGGTCCGCGTTTTCCGGGGAAAGCAAACTCCAACGCCAGATCCCGTCGCCGGCGATAACGACGATTGAAGCAGAACCGGTCGAGCCAGTTACGATCGCTGGAAAGTCGGCGTCGTCCGTTTCCGGGGACTTGTCTGGTGGATTCTCAATGTCACCATTGTCGACATCCCCAAGAGGTGACGGTACCAAATTCGCCACGACGCGCGCATTCGGCTTGATTGAATCGATAACAAAGCTCCCATCAAGACCCGGTAATCGACTGAGTGCATCCGCAACGTCCAATCCCAAAACGGTCGGCGAGAACCATTGGGTTGTCCGTCCCGCGAAAGTGACTTGAAGTTTTCCAGCTGGCAGTTGTTCCTCACTCCAGCGTACGGGTTCGATGTCACTAAAAATCTCGGCCAACTCTTTTCCGTTGTCTGTCGTTGGTGAATAGGGTCGTCCCCGTGCATACACAACATTTCCACCAGTGGCTTGCATGTGCGTGATTAAATTGTGTGCGGCTTCAGACGATACCACATTTTCAATGCTTCGACCGAAGATGACGACGTCATATTTGGCCCAATCTTCAACAGTTTCGGGTACGGAAATTGAAGTTACCGAATCCTTGCGAGTCACGATCGTTTGGCGCTTTTCGGTATTCACCTGGGTAATCTGCGTCAATTCGATGCGCTCGTCTTTGCGTAATGTCTGTGCAATAAACTTCGTATCCCAAAATGGTTGTCCCTCGATGATCAACACTTGCATTCGATGAGGCTGAACCATTACAAACACGTTTTGTAAGTTGTTACGTAGTTCGGATTCCTGGTCGACCTGATCCAGTAAGATTTGATATTGATATTGACCCAACGATTCATGTTGTACCGGGATCTCAATCTCAACCGTATCATTACGATCGAATTGAACTGGAAGTTGAACTTCATTGTCGCCATATTGGACTCGCAATACAGATGTTTTTCCAACACATCCGACATGATAAATCGAAACCAGAATTGATCCCAACTCATTTGGATACAGGAAGTCTTGCATGGGAACAGCGACCACGGCAGCATCTTGAGTATTCACCTGGCTTCCAAAAATCACCGTATCAATGGGAATTCCTTTAGCGGTAGCATATGCGGCGATTAGACCGGGGTTCCCGTCTTCGCTGTCGATTCCGTCACTCAGCAACAGGATTCGATTATTGGACTTGCCTCCTGGAAGCGACTGTAGCGCTTCGACCGTCGAGGCGACAAGTCGAGTCGTTTCGCCAACCGCAGGCTCCAGTTTAAGACTTGTTCGAGAGCTGTTTCGCCGCCAGCGTTCCGCAAACGTAGACACCGATACCTGATAATCGTTCTCCAATTGGCTGACAAATGCTGAGGAAAGCCATTGATTTTGCAGTCGTTGAAGGCGTGTTCGGCCATCGAGTTCTTCGGTCAGCATCGATTCAGAGACATCGACCATGACGGTCACGGTATGTTTCGCATTAATGTCTCCTTGTTCGACATC
>JBGTDM010000179.1:0-7609 GCA_041748315.1 Pirellulaceae bacterium | reverse complement strand
GCACTCAAGCTGGCCATGAAGGAATGGTTCACGCCCACGGCCGAAAACTACTTCAGCCGCATCGGCAAGCCGCAAATCTGCGAAACCCTGCAGGACATCTCCGCTACGCCGCCTCGCAACAGCATGACGAATGCCGAGCTGGCGAAAAAAGCTGCCGAAGAACAGGCTGCCGCTGTGGCTGAGCAAGCATTAGCGGACCAAGCCGCAGCGGATAAGGCTGCTGCCGAAGCCGCTGCTGCCGAAGCCGCTCCTGAAACGCTCGCCAGTGATGAAACGGCCGCAGAGGACAAACCGGAAACGGGAGCCGTTGATTCGGAGTCGGCTGAACCACCCAATGATGAAAACGCCTAAATTGCGATTTCAGTCAGATTTCAGTTTGTTTCTGTGTTGGGAGAGAAAATACGAATAGAAAATAAGTGAGCCGCCATGCGATTTGATGTTTTGACACTGTTTCCGGAATCGTTCTCCGGCTATCTGAGTCAGAGCATACTCAGCAAGGCGATTCAACGAAATTTGGTATCCGTTCATTTGCACAATTTCCGGGACTGGGCATACGGACCTCATCGAAAAGTCGATGATCGACCGTATGGGGGCGGACCGGGGATGGTGATGATGGTCGAGCCAGTTGTGAATGCCGTGGAAGAAATTTGGGCTAAGTCAAATTTGGACTCAGTCGCGAATCCGAACTCCGCCGATTGCAATCAACCACAACAGGCAGTGATGCCGGGTGATCATGATGGAGTTGGGGAACGGACCACCTGCGTAGAGATCGATGAACAGCGTCAGCTGATTTTGTTGTCACCAGTCGGTCAGCGACTCAACCAACCTCTGGTTGAAGAACTGGCGACAAAACAACAACTTGTGCTGCTTTGTGGCCGATACGAAGGATTTGATCAGCGCGTGATTGACATCCTTCACCCATTGGAGGTCTCTATCGGGGACTATGTTCTCAATGGAGGCGAAGTCGCTGCGATGGTCGTTATTGATGCGGTGATGCGGTTGGTTCCAGGGGTGTTGGGTGATGAACAGAGTGGAATTGATGATTCGTTTTCCAGTGGAAACCGAATTCTGGAGCATCCGCAATACACCCGTCCTCCCGAATTTCGTGGCCAAAAGGTCCCGGAGATTTTGGTTAGCGGCAACCATCAAGTGATTAAGGAATGGCGCGAACAGCAGAGCAAAACGGTGACGCGACGACATCGTAGGGACCTGTTGCAGTGAATGACGAACGGTAAATTTTTGTTCGGCACGCCAACACAAAAAAAACTAACATCCAACATATAAAATTAACCAACAAAAGGAATTTCGACATGTCTCAGGAAACTATGAATTTAGTCGAGCAACCGTCATTGAAAGAGGAGGTCCCCGAGTTTGAAATTGGGGATACTGTCGATGTGCACTGTAAAATTCTCGAGGGCGATAAATCAAGAACACAGATTTTTAGCGGTACTGTGATTGCGCGGTCCGGAAGCGGTTCTCGGGAGATGTTTTTGGTGCGACGAATTGTGGCCGGCGAAGGGGTTGAAAGGAAATTTCCGCTTCATTCTCCTCGGGTTGTGAAAGTCGAAGTAAAACGTTCGGGTGTCGTGTCTCGCGCGAAGCTCTACTATTTGCGGGATCGAATCGGAAAAGCGGTGCGCTTGAAGGAACGTCGAACTTAACCACTGGTTCCCGCCAAGTTGCGACAATCCCTGTCATTGCGACGGAAGTTGCTGATCGGTAATGCTCTGTGATCGCGGGGTGAAGTTTGTTCGGCAAGTAGGCGTCAATTTGTTTTTCCGCAACACAGTCTCATGATCTCAGTGCACAAACTTAAAAAGCAATTTGTGCGAGATGGCAAGCCATTGATCGCGGTTAATCAGGTCTCGTTCAAGGTCGCTTCAGGAGAAGTCTACGGTTTGCTCGGACCGAATGGCGCTGGTAAATCAACGACAATGCGAATGATTCTTGGATTGCTTCAGCCTGATTCAGGATTTGCCGAGGTTGGTGGGTTCCGCACCAGCAAGGATCCCAATGAAGTCAAACGGCGAGTTGGTTTTGTTTCTGCGTCTGCCGGGATTTATCAATGGCTAACCGGTCGTGAAACCCTGGAATTCTTTTGCGCTGTCTATGGGTTTGATAAAAAGGACATTGTTAAACGAATCGACTATGTCGTTGAATTGCTGGGATGTGGTCGGTTCATCGACCAACGCTGCGGTGTCTTGAGTACCGGCGAGAAGCAACGGGTCAATTTAGCTCGGGCATTGGTTCATGATCCTCCAGTTTTATTGCTTGATGAGCCGACTCTCGGACTGGATGTGGTGGCCAGTCAAATTGTTTTTGAGTATATTGACGCCGTCAAGAAAATGAACAAAGCGGTCATCCTTTGCACACATCGCTTGGAACAGGCTGAAAATATTTGTGATCGATTTGGGCTTCTGCACGAAGGTAGAATGGCTCACGAAGGAACCCTTGGCGAACTGCAGGCGGAAACCGGAAAAGATCATTTGGTTGAAATGTTTTTGCAAATGATTGACAGTCGCAAGACAACCTTGGCAAGTCAATAACGTTCATACGGACACTCCATATTCATTATCGCCGCAGCCGCCGCCATCGAACAAATTAGGGGTGCTTCAATCATTGCTGAAGCAGGGTCGCTCGGTACGAGTTCCCGAGTGACGACTCATGGATAAATCGGTAGACGGAGTGCTGTTACATCGCAGACCTTTCATGTTGATGGCGCATATCGGGCATAATAGATGAACGAAGATAAGTCAGAGCGATCGGGATTCCAAGACACGGTTGCAAGTTCTCAACCGCTAAGGTCAGCAAACCTGTGGAAACTGGCGTCGAAGGAACTGCGGGAGACGTTGCGGGACCGCCGAACGTTGATGACTTTGTTATTAATGCCAATTCTGGTCTATCCGTTGCTTGGCCTGATGTTTCAGGGATTCTTTCTCCCCACCTTCTCACATTCCGAAGCAAAGTTTACCTATCTGATTGCGGTCGAAACGGAACAGGAATACCTGCAGTTTCAACTCTCCCTCCCTGTTGCGCGGCGGTTCGCTACGGAAGCGCCCGGGACGCGCGACCCAGAGTCAAATCAATCAAAGACTCTCAAGGAATTGTTGGAGTATCTGATACTTGATACTTATAACGAAAACGAACGTCCTGGTACGCTTGAAGAATTAGTCGCCAGCGGTGCTGTTGACCTGGCGGCTAGAGTCGAGGAGGATTCGCGGCGCGGAATTGTTTGGCGATTGATCGTGCGAGAGGGTTCAGCCTCGAGCCAACGCGCTGCAGAGACCATCGAGCTGTTTTTCACCGAAAAAAACTTGGCCGAGGCCAAGTCACAAATCGCCAGGCAGTCCATTCCCTTCGATAATCCGATTTCATTTTCCAAAGAACCCGTTGAATCGACGATGGTTCCTCCGATCTCGATGGTAGCGATCATTCCATTGATCCTTACCTTGATGACACTAACGGGTGCCGTCTATCCCGCCATTGACCTAACGGCTGGCGAGCGAGAACGCGGGACTCTTGAGAGTTTGATCGCGGCGCCAATTCCGCGAATACGTATCTTATTTGGAAAATTTGTGGCTGTGATTGCCGTCGCCCTGCTCACGGCCCTGCTTAATATCATTGGGATGTTGACGACCTTGTGGGTATTTCAGATGGACGATGTTTTGTTCCCGGAAGGAGAAATCCGAGTGCTCGCGTTCGTCCAGTTGTTCCTGTTGCTGATTGTGTTTGCTGGTTTTTTTTCGTCGGTGTTATTGGCTGTTACAAGTTTTGCACGTAGTTTCAAAGAAGGCCAAGCATACCTCATTCCAGTCATGTTGTTTTCGATTGGCCCAAGTCTTCTTAGCTTGAAGCCAGACTTCAACATTGACGGCCTTCTCGCCGTCACCCCACTTGTCAACATTGTGTTGCTCGCGAGAGAAATTCTGCAGGGGACAGCCTCGTTGGCGCCAACGTTGGTTGTTATCGGTTCGACGATCGTCTATTCGCTTATGGCGATTTCGTTTGCCGCACGTATTTTTGGCACCGATGCTGTTTTGTACGGAAGTGGTGGAAGCTGGAATGAGTTGATCTCAAGGCCGGAAAAAAAGCAACGTGTCACCAGCGAATCGATGGCAATGCTTTGTTTAGCATTGTTGATTCCTGGGACGTTTTTGTGGAATGGACTCATCGGACGATTGGGCGTTTACGGTGTCGAAGTTCAGTTCCCAATGGTTGTAATCGGTATGATTTTCGTCTTCGGGTTAATTCCGCTAGCCATCACGTCGTACCGCCGAGTCGAATTTGTTTCAGGATATCGATTGTTTCTTTTTCATCCCGTCGGATTAGTTGCGGCAATTCTGTTAGGGCTTGGATTAGGCCCTTTATTGGCACAGGCCATCGCGGAGGGGCTGCGCATTCAGGAGTATTGGTTCGGAAGTTCAGGCAGTGAACAATTGCTGGCTGCTGGGAAAGAACAGATTGCGAAATGGAAAATGCTCCCCTGGTACTTGCTGATTCCCGGGCTGTCGGTTGTTCCAGGAATTGTTGAAGAATTTTTCTTTCGTGGTTGTCTGTTTCAGGCACTTAGAAAACGGTTTTCTGTTTGGTCGGTAATTCTGATTACCGCAATCATCTTTGGTTTATTTCACCTGATTACCGCTGGATCACTCGGTTTGAGTCGCTTGCTCCCCACAACGGTCATGGGCATTGTGCTTGGATTTGTCTGTTATCGGACCGGAAGTGTAATTCCCTGCATGGTGTTGCACTCACTGCACAACATGATCGCCGTTTCGTTGGTATATTTCCAGGATGATCTGATATCAGCCGGTTGGTTGAGCGTCGATTCTGAATCCGTTCCCGCGATAGTGCTTGTTGGAGGAGCGATTACAACCGTTATCGGTTTCGGGATATTGGTGATCTTACCAAATCCAAATCGAGCCAACGAACCGCAAATGGAACCCGATTCTGAAAAGATCTGACACGGCATGTTAAAAGCGAATGCGCCGGCGGTATTCGGGCTCCGCCGCGTGAAATCAGTTCCCCGCGTTCACGAGATGCTTAATTAACGATCTGGGCCAACCAATTCGCCACCCGACCGAGTAAGCATCGCTTGAATTCGTTCCAAGGCAGATTCAACGTCAAACTTTTGTACCGAACCATCAGCCAAAACAAATGTCGTAGCACCTCCATCTTCTCCCTTGATCCGATCCAAGAAGGCGTCAGCGCTAATATCAAGGTCAGCGGGTTCGGTCCAGTTAACGGCCCCCCGGGAATTGGCAACAATAAGCATGATCGTGTTACTGGTGCCGTCTCGGACGTCCGCCAGATTGATCCCAGTCGGATGGTGCCGGCCGAATTGCTCCTCGTCCGGTTTTTCGAACATCACCCCATCTCCAAACGGCACGACAATCGTCGATTTTCCAACTTCAAAAGGATCATCCCAGGTCATATAGAGGTCGGGCATTCGTTCCAACAGTTGTATATTATGTTCGCTGTCCCAGGGTTCGTCCAAATTGAATTCATCGTATAGATCCTGATGTTCCAGGTAGGGCAAAAGGTGAACTCGCCAACTTAAAAGTGGATTGCCTTCGTCGTCGGTTGAATATGCGGCTGGCAAGGCGCCATGGGCATCGTGGTAATTATGCATTGCCAAGCCAATCATACGGGCGTTATTGGTTTCGGACATCGCCATTTCAGGCGAACTAAACGTACTTGCAAATACCCCGGTGATCAGCAGAGGCAATGTCCCCACCGCACCGCCTGGCAGCGTCTGTCGATGCACCATTTCCAAGCCGTTATTGACTCGATAAATAGCAACCGAATTGGGTTGCATGTAGTTTCTGATGACGGTGATACTTGGCAGATTGCCGAACATCAAATTTGAGTTTGGAAACAGGGTTGCGTCCGGAGGTGGCATTTCCACAAGCATCGGATAAAACAGCTCGATGATTTTCGGCGAATTTAGCATGAATATAGCTTGGGGATGTTCGGGCAATCCTGACAAATTCGTAAACAACTGTTGAACCGTTTCTGCGGAAGTCGCATTGCCGCCGAGACCGTCCTGGATGCGGTTCAGATGTCCGATAATACTTGATTCATTGAACGACAAAACAAGCTCATTGCCATCAAAATACCAAGTTGGATTGAGTTGAAAGGGATTAAACTCATCCGGTTCGGTGACCACGCTATAGACACTCGTTTCACCGTGCTGTTCCTGCTTGATCTCAATTTCCAAATCTAGGGCAACGGCTTCAATAAACTGATTGATCTGATGGAACGTGTCATGAAACGTCAGGTTCTCCTTTATTTTAAGGCTAATCACCAAACCGCGATTGAAAAAAGGAAAATCTCCCATGACGTAGACGTTGATCAGGCCATCCAAGTCTCCGATGATTTCATCGCCGAAGGTAATGCCGAGATTCTCTTCCAATTCAGCAATTTGTGTCTCAAGTTGCTCCAGTGCTCCAGCCGTGTCAGCGAACTGTTTGATCAATTCATAAACCTTTTCCGGTTGCAGGCGGCAGCTAATCGAGAAAAGCGAGTCCTCATCGATGCGCGCCAAATCATCCAACTCGATCGGTTGTTTGCCGAATACGGAGAAAAGTCCTGGAAGCTCATCCGACTCGATTTCAATTCGAGTTCGAGTCAAAAATCCGAACTGATCCAACCCGCCAACCATACCCATTGAAACGACGGAGTCGAGTCCAAAGCGAGAGAGTCCAAGGCCCAATTCCCGCGGATGAAATTTTTCGGTTTGAGCCAGCCCCAATTTCACATTCACGTAGCACAGCGAGGCCACACGTTCGACGGGTATCTCGCTGCGAATTTTTTGCAGCCAGCTTGGCGGAGCGGTTTTCGCATTGGCCAGCATTGACCGCATTTGCTCTTCGTCGGTCGCAATCCATAAAAAGTCATCGTGGATACCAACCAAGAATGAGGGCTCAAAGGGAACGATCGTAAACTCGATTTCTTCAATGACCACCGACGTAGGCTTCGTTTTGCGTTCCATCTTGGACATTTGGTCGCTAAACTGCTGCAACCTATCGCTAATCATTTGTTTCGATTCGCCAAGGTGAAGTAGGAATCCACCATGGAGCGAGGGGATGTCTTTCATCTCCGCGATTTTGGCAATAAAGATACTGCATGATTGAGTTGTCATCGCATCTGCAATCTCGACAAACAAGTTGTAGACTGACTGCTCAGTCTCATCGTGCCATGAGACATCGGCTATTAGTTCTCTGAGGGCCTGCTTAACGAGTGGATAAAATTTCTGCAGCTCAGGCTGAGCCATCCACCTTTCTGTCACATTGTGCTCTGGATCAAGTTCAGTGAAACCGGGCCACGTCGCAAAATACACGCACTCCTCGGGAGCAACTTGCGACATCAAAGGGATCTCATCAGCGGGAGGCATCGCCGCTGGGAATCCGAAGCCGCTGCCAAACAAAAATGGAAGAATGAACAGTTCGATGAACCCGAAAGAAAACATGGCTGACCTCGCAAATACACTTCGGTGTTTACTGTGGTGATTATTTTATGGTTGACTCACAAATGCAAATGAAGACGACTCATTACGAGTTGACGCATCAGTGCCAAATTCACCGATCGAGTTGGACGAAAAAAAATGGTA
>JBGTDM010000178.1:0-4677 GCA_041748315.1 Pirellulaceae bacterium | reverse complement strand
AGGAAACAAGGCCCGGATAGCTTCAAATTGCTCCGCCGAAATAACGTAGTACACCTGCATCGACTTCTCATCGATGACTTTAACCGGCTGGCCTCGTTCTGCGTCCAGCGCCTGACGCATTTGATCGGTAATAACTGGAGTCATAGCCTGATTATAGCACGATACACACGCTTGGGCGAGTCGATTTTCCCATTTCTACGAGAACCGCCCCGTTTGACGTGCGTGAATCTCCCGAGGCGGTGCTGAGAGCGTCTCACGGACGAAGACTCGGGTCCTGGTTCCATGGGGGTGGAAGGAGGGATGCGGCTTGAAACCCGCATCGGAGCCATTCGGGTGAACACAACAGCGCAGAAAGCATATCAAATCGGCTTCACCGGCGCGATCGGCGGACTCAATCGAATCGGCGGACGCGGCGCGAAGCCGGCTGTGGGCTGGCTGTTCACGAGCGCTTGCCAATGCCCCCTGTGGTCGTTAAGTATTGGCGACGTGACCGCGAGCGACGCGCCGAGAAACGTGTCTTGTGTGGTTGCATAGATCAACCTCCGATCCTTATTCGTCGCCAAGTTGTTGGCAAGCCAAAGAATGTGGTTTGCACGGTCGGCCCCCTTGGTAAGGAACACGACGCGAAACGCGGGCCGGACGCCAACTCGTCCCGAGTCCTTCCAAAGTCGTAACACCCAATCCTGGTACGACTCGTAACCGAGAATCTTGGTGCGGATGCTGTGCTCGCGGCGGGAGTCGAGCGGTTCGGTCGCGTTGTCCACCTCGAACAGCGTGTTGAACAGGCGCCCGCTATGTTGCAATTGAAAGTGGCAATCGGGCTGTTGGCGGTACTCCCCTACTTCCAAGGTAAGTCGCCCGTCGCCGAGAAAGTTCAAAATCTGCACATGTGCGTCGTTGCACGCGGTGAGGACGTGGGCGATGACGTCGGCAGTCGCAATTGCATGCTGAAAGCGCGACGGGGCGATCGCGGCAAAAAACGTCTTTGGCGGGGTCCCCTCGGACTGGCCGTGCAACGCGCGGTAACCGGACGGCGTCAACCGGTAATAATGGGACAGCCCGCCGCCAACGACCGTGGCCGAATGGGTGCGAGTGAACCCGGCGTTGGTCAGGGTTTGCAGCCGTTCGCGCGCCCGGCGTTCGTCGCGGAACGGTTCGCCGGGGAATGTCGCACTGGCCTTGCGGATCTGCGCAGCCGTGGCGGGTGTCATTTCTAGGAGACGGAGCAAGGCAAAATCACGCGGGCTTAAGTTTACGGAATGAGACATGTTTGCCGTTTAGCGTAGCAGTTGCTAAGATCAGACTCACTTGCGATATGAAACGTCCTGGTGGATACATCGACGTCGACCAACTCCAAGCGCAAACAACGTTGGACGAAGCGGCCGCTAAGTGCGGCCTGACGCTGCAAACCAAAGGGAGCGGCGCGGAACGCCGTATCGATTGTCCGTTTGGCTGCCAAGGGGACCATTGCGGCCGGAATGAAATCTCGATCAACGTCGACAATCCGCAAAAGGTGTTCCAGTGCCACGCCTACGGATGCGGCTTTCGAGGCAACCTATTGACGCTGATGCACGGCTGGGTGTCCGGCAGGAAACCAACAGCCGACAAGCTCAAGGGCGAAGAGTTCCAACGCATTAAACGGATTCTGGCAGGGCAATCCCCTAGTCCCCCACCCCAATCGGCGAAATCGTCCGCCGATCCGGTGAAACAAGACCAAGCTCGTGCGCCGACTCCCGCACCCCCCGTAAACGTGGCGTTGTTCGACTCGCCTGAAGAACGGGTCCGCGAATTGCACAACATCGATGAGAAGTTCGTTGTCGATATCGCGAAGATGAATCCTGTTGCCGCCGCGTACGTGCGACGGCATCCTTGCCTGACGCCTGAGTCGATGAAGAAATGGCAGTGTGGGTATTTACCGAATGATGGCGGCGGCGACAAACGTGGCTGGTCGCTCCGCGGCAGCTTCGTATATCCGGTGTTTTCGGAGACTGGCAAAGTCCTTTGCTGGGTCGGTCGCGACTTGCGATATGAAGAGAAGGAACGCGAGTTCCAACTCCTGGTCGCTGCGGAACGCGAGGGGAAGGATCCACCGGTCAAACACCGATTTCCAAAAGGATTTCATCGGGGCTTGGAGTTATTTGGCCAGCAAGCCAGCCGCTTGAAGGAACCCGGCTATCGCGAGTTCATAGCGAACCACGGCTTGATCATCGTCGAGGGCTTCAACGACGTGATCAACTTGGACAACCTCGGCATCCCCGCCCTGGGGATCATGTCCAATCGCATCACGCAAAGCCAAATCGAAAAAATCACCCGCTGGGCCCGCCGATTCGCCAACAACCGCGTAAACCTGATGTTCGACAACGACGAGCCCGGCATCGCTGGGGCTAAAGATGCATTGTGGATGTTTGCAGAGCAGCGCATCTGCATTCGACTCGTGTGGTCACCTAGAATGACAAGTCCAAAGTCGGCTGGAAATCAACCAGAATCGGTGAATGGTAAGAATTGGAAGGAATTGATGAGTTGTCTCATTTGAATTGATTTTGCAAGAAGTATGAATGAATTCACTACACCACAACGTCCAGCGTCACCTATCAGATCACGCAGCCATTCGATCTACATTTCGGGCGGCGGGCAAAAATAATAGCGTCGCGTGGGCGCCTACGAAGGAATCCGCTTGGAGGATCATGCGCATAACGCACGACGGCGGCGAAAGCAATGAGACGCGGAATACACGAGTCAAAGTGCTCGACGACACCATGTCATTCTCGGTGGTTACCCCTGGTCTTGCTGAAGTCGTCGAGCATTGGGACAATTGGCAGGTTGTAGTAACTCGTGCCACCTTGTGAAGCAGATGTATCCCGATGAAAATTGTCCTTGTACACGTGAGCGATGTTCATATTTCAACGGTTCGGTATCCCGACAATCCCATCTTGAGTCGCGTTCCTTCAATGATCGCAGCGTTGCGGTCATTATTCCTATGCGCTGATGATGTGTCCGCTTGTCTATTGCTTGCAACGGGCGATATCGCATACGCTGGTCTCAAGGAAGAATATGACTTGGCGCTTCCGTTTTTCCGCGAGCTTCAAGACTCTTTGCGCACTTTGTACGGTAGCGCACAACAGCACACAGTCTTGATTCCTGGTAATCATGATTGCAACTTTGAAAAAGACAAGGAGGCGCGCCGAAAGCTGATTGATGAACCTGATCCAGACTCTCTCGCGGACGGATCAATCGTCGCCGTCGCGACTGTTGTTCAAGAGGACTTCTTTGAGTTTTGCCGCGAGTATAATGGCTCAACAGCAGTTGTGTCAGGATTGGATCGCTTACAATGCACGCATATATTCGCAATCGCCGACAAGAGGATTGAGGTTCGGGCTTTGAATTCTGCATGGGGCTCGCAGATTCCCGAGAGCCGAAATCTCATGCTACCGATGAATTATCTGAGTAATTGTATTAATGGTGAGGGAACATCTGCATTGGCGATAACAATGCTTCACCATCCCTACAACTGGTTCGAGCCCAACAATGCTCGAGCACTTCGAAAGCTGCTTGAAGAGTCATCGGACATAATATTAACCGGCCACGAACACTCCGCTAGCACATACACAAAGACCGGTCTGACGGGCGAGAAAAACGAGTACATTGAAGGTGGGGTTTTGCAGGAGAACACCGATCCAAGTTCAAGTGGGTTCAATGCAATCGTGATTGACATCGACGCTGAATCTCAGGAGATTCACACGTTTGTTTGGGATGGCGATTTATACGAATGTGTAAATGAAGTCGTCCCGCAACCTTTCGTTCGGAACAAGTACCGTCTTCGCAGTGAGTTTGAACTTAATTCGGACTTTGAGGACGTTTTGAATGATCCAGAGGCTGCATACACACATCCACATAAAGATCGGATTCTCCTCGACGATGTGTTTATGTATCCGGACCTAACTGAACTCGACACCAATCACTCCAGGACTACAAAACGTGTAGTTCATGGTCGTGACTTGATTACGCACATACAAAAACGGGAGCGAGTTATCATAACGGCATCAGAACGCGCTGGTAAAACTGCGATTGCACGGTCTTTATTTAAGGATTTGCGTCTAAATGGGACAATCCCTTTGTTGTTAAATGGGCGTGATATCAAGCCTGCGCTAGTCAAAAAAAGCGGACGACATTTTGACCAAGTGTTCAGCTCGCAGTATTCATCATTATTAAAATCCAGATATTGGCAGTTGGATAAAAGCGCTCGTTCGGTCATTGTGGACGACTATCATCGGCTGCCAATTACCAAAGACGTGCGTGATGCACTGGTGCAGGAAATGGTACAACGTTTTGGGGTCGTCATATTGATCGGTGGCAATGAGCTACGAGTTCAGGAATTGATGGGGCATGATCGTGAGTCCCGACTTCTTTGGACATTCAATCACTGTGAAGTGATGGGATTTGGCCTTCGTCTGAGGGCCGAATTCATCAGAAAGTGGTATCGAATTGGACGAGCAGGGCATGTTGACGACGATCTTTTAGTGAAAAGAGCAATAGAGCTGGCAGGGCAATCGCATTTGGCGTTTATAGGCACTATTTTTGCAGGTGTTGTTTTGGAGTCAAGCGAGCACATGGAGAGCGGTGCCCAATCTTGAACGAGTCAAGCGCTGCATGGATTGGTCTTGAATCTTCAGGTTTGCA
>JBGTDM010000177.1:0-5718 GCA_041748315.1 Pirellulaceae bacterium | reverse complement strand
ATGGTCCGATCCGGCAAGACTCGTTCCAGCCGAATATGACTCCCACGCTGGCGCACGACCGAAAACCCCAATCTAACGAGCGCCGCAACAATGCGGTCGTAGTTCTTGGAGGGCACTTTGGTCATGATCGCCTCCTGCGTTTCGCCAAACGGGTGAACAATGGGGCCGCGGCCAGCTTGGCCGCGGAAAGAGCCTCATTTTTTACAGGCTCAGCTCTTCGAGCCAATCATCTTCAATGGGGCCGCCCGGAAGCTTGCAAAACCATTTTGATCGGCCGAGCGGGGGCTGGTGTTTGGAACGATTCTGTTTTAAGATGCTGAACGTAACTTGTCAACAATCCTTTGCTCTTCGAGCTAATCATAAAAACCAATTGAGATCGATTGGCAATGATAGCGATTCCAATCTCCTCCGGAGCCTGAAATGATCACTTGTGTCGCTGAAGTACAACACGCCACCGAGTTTGAATTCCGATTTCACCAACTCTTTTTTGAACTAATGCGATTTGCGCGATGACAGCATCCAGTTTTTTTGACACCCATTACAGAAATCTGCGACATCCCTTTAGACCCATGAAGTGGATGGGACGGATGTTTGAAGAGATCATTGCCGGCCGTCCGCCTTCGTTGGTCGATCTGCCGACGGGTGCCGGAAAGACCGATCTCGTCGTGATCTGGCTGATTGCTCTTGCGTGGTACGGCCACAATCGGAGGGACGCAGAGCCTATTCCGCGGAGGCTGGTGTGGGTGGTGAACCGCCGCGTGCTCGTCCAGCAAGTGCATGATCTGGTCAAGAATTTAGGAGAAAGACTCAACGAGCAGGAATCTGAAGAGACGAAAGCAATGAAGTGTGCGCTTCGCTCACTTCACGGTTTCGACGACGGGGACGTGTTAAATATTGTTCAGCTTCGTGGTCAACGGTTGGATGACCGTGAGTGGTCGTTGGCTCCGACCCGGCCACAATTGATTATCGGCACAGTCGACCAAATTGGCTCACGTCTGCTCTTTCAAGGCTACGGGCAGGGGAGATGGTCACGACCGCTGCACGCAGGTTTGCTGGGTATCGACGCATGGGTCTGCCTTGACGAAGCTCACTTGGTGCCGGCTTTCGCCGTAACGCTACGGCAGATTCGCGAACATGTGCTAAAGCCTTCGGTCCATGTGCCGACTTCCATTTCCAAGTTGTTTGCGACCTTGCCTTTCTGGCTCACGGAGTTGTCCGCAACACCCGGCCTTTCGGAACCCAGGTACGGGAAAGCGTTTCGACTCGATCCTCAGAAGGGTGAGGAATCGGACGACGCCATTGCGCCGCGGATTGTGGCCCGAAACACGCGGCGGGTCATCTGGAAACCACTTGCGGATCAAAAGAAACTGGCCGATGTCTTGGCGAAAGAGGCGATACGAATTGCGAAAGAAGCAGGCGGCCAAGCAGTCGCTGTATTTTGTAGTAAGGCTACTGACGCTGAAAAAGTCGCGAGGGAGATCGAGCAGAACTTCCCAGGCCGCGTTCTACTTGTCACGGGACGGTTGCGAGGCTATGAGCGAGACCGCTTGGAGAATGGATTTCGCCGCTTCAAAACACCGCATAGCGAGGCGATGGCCGGTAACGAGCCGCCTACATTTCTCGTCGGAACTTCGGCAGCCGAGGTCGGCCTTGATGCCGACGCTAGCGCGATCATTTGCGACTTCGCTAACCTGATCACGCTCGTGCAGCGACTCGGTCGATTGGATCGACGTGGGGAATTGAGCGTCAGATCCCAGCAAGGTGACGGCCCAGTTCCGACGATGACGATTATTGGCGGCGAGGAGGGGAAGATCGCCGAAGGGCAACTCAACGATTTGGTAAATGGACTGAAACTGTCCGTCGACGCGACTGCTGAATTTGACTCGAACCTGTTCACGGGCGGACCGTGGTTGGAGGTAGCTGAGAAATTGGATGATGCCGTTATGGCAGCTACATGGCAAACCCTCAATCTCCCAGCGAAAGCAAAGAATGGATCACCAAACCCGGCGGCGGTGAGCGCTGAAGGCGCGACGAACGCATCAGATCAAGGCATCGCAGTTGAGACCGAAGCAACGCAGCCCGCAACTTGGCTTCAACACACGTTTGCCTCGATCACTGTTGGCCCCGTCGTGGTTCCGCCGCTTTCGGATGCCACGCTACGTCGCTTGGCAGCCACGACGCCGCGTCCGACGCCTCACCTGCCGGTCCATACGTGGCTCTATGGACTGTTGCCTGATCCCGAGGGCACGCCACTGGTCGGCATCGCCTTTCGTCTTGAGTTGGATGTTCTGGCCCACTGCGAGAAACGCGACGAAGAAACCGAAGAATCCAATAAGATGTGGGAGAAAGTGCAGAACGTTCTGACCAAGTTCCCGCCCTTGCGATCAGAGTTTCATTTGGTGCCTCTCCAACACGTCCGAGAATGGCTGGAACAGCAGCATGAAAATCAGATCACGCTCGCGCATTACGATGGAGAAACCTGGGACAACCCGGCCGATCCGAAGCTTCTGGCGAAGATTCTGTCTTCAAACTCGGTGATTCTGTTGCCGACGTCTTGCACATCTGAACAGGTTAAGGCGATGCAAGACGGGGGCATCGTTCCCAAGGGCATGAAGGGAAAAGAAACTCAGCCGTTGTGGGATGTCTTTGAAATGATGGCCACGGACGGTGCCCGCTACAAGCGGCAGGTCGAGGTCACGAACACAAGTATTCGGGCGAGTGACGGCGATCCGGTTTACCGCGTGGACCTGGACGCCGACAGTGAACCCATCGCGGAAAGTGAACTGCTTCGACAACCAGATGACGGGTGGAAACGCGTGCGCCTGCTGGATTTCGAGAAAGGCGGCATCCGCTTCACGCTGCGCTACTGGCAACGCAAGCGCGGCGGCGAAGTATCTTATCAACCATTGAACAGCCACCTTGATACCGCAGGCAATTATGCGGAGCAATTGGCAAAAACGCTCGCGCCCGACGGTGCCATTCTTGCTGCGATATTGAAGGCTGCCGCTTCCGACCACGATCTTGGCAAGGATCACGACAAGTGGCAGCGCGCCATGGGCAACACACGCGCGTGGCGCCAGGCTCAAGGTCGAGATGATTCGGTTCGCATTGCCAAGCCCGTTACGGAAAAGCCCGCCAACGCTGGCGGCTACCGCCACGAATGGGGGTCGTTGATGAAGGTGAACGAAAAGCCCCTTTCGTTTCTGAACTATCTTTCCAAAGCCGAACTCCGCTTCTATCACGACCTTTACTTGCACCTGATTGCCGCTCACCACGGCTATTTCCGGCCTTCGTTACCCGATCGAGGTTTTGATAGCCCGCCGACACCCGCAAAGCAAAACCCATTACGGATCGAGTGCATAGAACGTGCCGCCCGCCTGCAACAACAGTTAGGCTATTGGCGGCTGGCCTACCTCGAAAGCCTGCTGAAGGTCGCGGACGTTGCCGCCAGCCGAGGCACCGAGCCTGATCCACTCGAATCAGCCAACAATCTCGATGAAACCTGAGGCGGCATGCACACCATCGAACTATCACTCGACGAACGCAATCTGGCTCACGTCCTGACGGCCCTTGCGATCGCAGGCATTGCGGACGCTCATCCTGATGCGACGATAGATGATCGCTGCTGGTGGACCGATGAAATGTTTGTTGTGGACACTCCCTTGAACAAACAAGAACTCTTCAAAAAAGCCCATGAAATCGTCATGAGCTTGAAATGGGTCGCGGGAATTGGGGCTGCCGCCAAAGGCAAAGTTGCCGCAAGTCCGTACCACGGGTTGTTCGTTGCCGACGGCTGCACCGGCTGCAACCCACTGCTGGATTACAAAACGCAGGGAGCCGAAAGTTCAATATTTAAGACATTTTCGGGCCAGCAATCGCCGGCCACTCCGCTCAAACGCCAGCAGGAGCAACTGCGGACCGTCGAGGCTCAAAAGGACTGGCTTTTCCAGGAGGGGCGAGGTGTTGCCAGTTGGAAGTTCGACGCTGCTATCGGCAGCCATGCCTACGACTTCGGCTTTGGCTCGAACGACGACCAAAGCGGCGACCGCGATCCCTTCTATCCAGCGATTGAATTGCTTAGTATAGCCGGGGTTGCGTTCTTTGCGGCTCCGCAAGCGTGGCTGGTCGCGGATGAAGAAATAGCCTACTCGATCTGGAAAGAGCCCGTTTCCCTGCCGTTGGCTCCACTGGCAGCAGCCGGGATTGTCGATGGCATCGACAGTCATATTTACACCCTGGCAACGCGAGGAAATGCCTACGGAAAGGGTGCTGCCTACCGTCACTTTCCGCGCGCAACTATACGTTAATCAAGAATGGAAAGCAAACTATGAACACCGCAGAAACTGCCGTAAGCGAACAGCAAACGGCAGCCGACATCGCGCTGCTTGACTGTCTTCTCGGCGTCGAGTCACGCAAACCGGGGAAGGCCGCCAGCCTTCCCGCCGCCATCCGAATCATCGAAACACTCGAGCCCGCCGGCGGCAAAGACATCCCGGTATTTCCCGCTTCGTATGCGGGAGCCAATGACCAATCCCCACCAGTCTATGACCTTGCAGGAATTGAATACGGCGAGCATGAGGAAACAGTTCGCGTAAAGAACTCCACGGCAAAGGTCCGTCAGATTCTGCGCGCACGTTTCTGTGCGATCGACTCTCCGCAATCTCAGGCGAATCGGATGGAACCCGCTTTTTTGGAATCGGATGAGTTGAAATCGCTCGTTCCACAGGGCGCCGCAACGATTCCTAAGCGCGAGGTCTATGGCGATTCCGTGCTACTGTTGCCCCACCGGGTGGCGGACTTTCGCGTGCGTCTATCCAGTCGTGGAACGGATGTCAGCTCAGCAATCACCGCGTTCCAAAAAGGCAATGCGCTTCCGCTGCTGCGTTTATTCCCGACGAGCCTCATTTTTGGATTTTGGAATAGCCGGGGAGAAGAAGAACACGGGGTAAAACATGCCCGAATGTTGCTGAGCCGCATCGACGCGCATGATGTAATTCCCTGCCGCCGCCATAGCCTTTATTCCGGTCCGTATTCGAAGGGCGAGTTCGCGGAAGTTGTACTTGAACGGGAGATGTCCAAAGAAGAGGGCGACAAGCTCTCGAAAGAGGGTTTCAGCAACGCCCCCAGCGATGCCCTTGGCGGTGTCTTGGTTCAGGGAAAGGTTGAGCGTACGTCAGTTCTCTCGCTCAGCGACATCGCCCGCATCCATTGCGAACTACCAGAGGCCGAGGAGAAAAAAGACGAAGCGGTCGCGGAATCTACCAAGACAACCGACCTAACCCCCGAGCAACTCACCAACGCTGCCCGTCGCTACCTGTTTGCGCTAGCCGCTCTGGCCGAAGGAAGCGAACGCTACAAAGGTAGCCACCGCCTGCGCTCCGGCTGCGAATTGATTGGGGTGGGCAACATGCAGTTCGAACTTCGTGGAGCCAAGTTTGATCAGGCAGGCGACCTAGAGACGATTTACAACGACCGCGATCGACTAATCGCTGTGGCAAAGGAGGCGAAAAAGACCCTATCCGTCCCCTCGACGTTGGCTAGCTTTGAAGTGACGAAAGAAACACTCTCGGACGTTTTCAATTCAACTGACACCAACGCGGCCCGCAAAAAAGTCGCAAAGAAGGCTTCCAAGAAGAAGGCTACTAAAAAGGCAAAGAAGGCATGAGTTTTCTAACTCTCCAGGTTCGCTTCATCGCGCAAAGCTATAGCGGTATCCGC
>JBGTDM010000176.1:0-4700 GCA_041748315.1 Pirellulaceae bacterium | reverse complement strand
TTTTTTAGGTTACGGGTTTACTAAACCGGTCGATGACTTGGGGCCTCACAATCCCCCGTCCAATCCAGAGTTGCTCGACTATATCGCCGATGAGTTTCGTAACTACGATTTCGATATTCGTGAGTTGATCACCTGGATTGTATTGAGCAAGCCGTATTCACTTTCCAGCAAAATCAGCACGGGTAATAAAACCGATGATCCCGCACTCGGTGAATTACCAAAATTTTCAAGATTCTATTTGAGGCAAATGCGGGCAGAAGAGTTGTACGAATCGCTTGTCGTCGCGACCCAAGCCGAAAAGAATCTGGGAAGTTACGAGGAACAGGAGCAACGCAAGAATGTCTGGCTGCGACAATTTGCATCCGCGTTCGGAACGGATGAGGGGGACGAGACGACCGCATTCAACGGTACGATTCCACAGGTATTGATGATGTTCAATGGTGATTTGATTCGCAATGCCACGGACTCGCGACGGGGCAGCCTCATCGATCAGTTGATTGCCAATAATCGGATGAAAGATCGCGAAAAGATCGACTATTTGTTTAAGGCGGGTTTGGGGCGACCCGCAGCTCGTGATGAATTTAAGCTGGCCGAAGAGTTGTATGCCATGAGTCGTGGTGACAGTAGCAAAGCGCTACAGGATTTGTGGTGGGCGATCTTGAACACCAACGAATTCATATTTAATCATTAGACGTTCAGGCGGTGAACGGTATTTGCCGTCACGGTCGAATTGCCGATAGGGAGTGGTATTGCTCGACCCGATTTCAACCTGGATGACGTTGATGTTTAATCCAGGATGGGACGCTCAGCGTGCCGACGTTGACTAGAATAATATTTGACAAACAGACCGAACCCAACCAGAATTTAGAAACCCTTTTTTTGGAGTACTTGCCATGTTTTTACAGACGCCACACGGTATGTCACGTCGGCACTTCATGAAACATCTTGCCGGTGCTTCAGCATTCACTGGTACCGCGCTGGCTCTTGGACACACGTTGCAGACGAATGCGGCTGAGTTGGTTCGCAATCGAAAGAGTGCCATTCTGTTATGGATGGGGGGTGGACCCTCGACGATCGACATTTGGGACATGAAACCTAACTCGGCAAATGGTGGTCCCTTTAAACCGATCGCCACGAAAGGAGATATGCAAATTTGTGAGCATATGTCGATGACGGCTCAAGTCATGGACAAGCTTTCGGTGGTTCGGTCAATGAGTACGCGCGAGGCAGATCATGAACGGGGACGTTATTACATGCACACAGGTTATGTCCCCAACCCAAATATGGAACATCCCAGCTACGGTTCGGTGATTGCTCATGAGCTTTTCGGTCAACGAACTGATTTGGATATTCCCCCGTTTGTGACCATTGGCGGGAACAGTGAAGGGCCGGGATTTCTGGGGATGGCTTGGGCACCGTTTTCGGTCGATTCGAATGGTCAGGTGCGGAACCTGAATATGGGGATGGAACCCGATCGTTTGGCATTGAGAATGAATGCCTTGAGCCGTTTGGAGAAAAAGTTCATCGATGAGGATCGGGGACTAGCGGCCGCGGAACACGCCAAAGTTCTACAGAAGACGCTTGACCTGATGACCAGCGATCAGATGGCCGCTTTTCGCGTGAACGAAGAATCTGAAGAGATTCGTGAGCGCTATGGTGCAAATAATTTTGGAAGAGGCTGTCTATTGGCTCGGCGCTTAGTCGAAGCGGGTGTCCCCTTTATCGAAGTGGATTTAGGGGGATGGGACAATCATCAAAACATCTTCCCCACGCTCCAAAATGATCGATTGCCGACTCTGGATCGAGCGATGAGTGCCTTGGTCGAAGACCTCGAGACGCGCGGTCTACTGAATGATACCGCCATCATATGGATGGGCGAATTCGGTCGCACGCCTCGAATCAATGGAAATACGGGACGTGACCATTGGGCACGAGGTTGGAGCGTCGTCGTTGGCGGGGCTGGAATGCGAGGTGGTATCGCCATTGGTCAAACCAATGAAGATGGCACCGACGTCGTTGGCCAGTCCTATTCCTCGGAGGATTTGATGGCGACAGTTTGCTCATCTCTCGGGATCTCTTTGGAAACGACATTTTACAGTCGAAGCGGTAGACCGATGAAAATCGCTAATAGTGGTAAAGTCATAACTGAGCTGTTTGCTTAATCCTGGTGATCCTCGTAAAATAACGAGCAGCAGCAGTATGCGTCCCTTCTGAATCGTATAGTAAGGGGTCACAGTCACTGCGTAAAACTTGCCTTGAAACCTTTAAAAACCAGGGAAACCTTGTGTTTCGTGAGGGGTTTTGAGTACATGGCTAGTTTTGTTTCGTTTTCACTAAGGTAACCCCATGACCACCTCCTCTGCCCGGGTCGATCGACAGTCGAATTTCGATCCGGCGCAACTGATTAATGATTATCAGACTGGAGTTTGGAGGTATCTGCGTGCTTTGGGATGCGATGCCAGTTTGGCGGAAGATTTGACGCAGGACACGTTTCTCAAGGTCATTCAAAAGCCTTTTGAGATCTACGATCCTGCGGCGACAGCCGCCTACTTGCGACGAATTGCACGCAATCTTTACATCTCGCATCATCGGCGAGCTGGTAAAGTGGTTGCCGTGGAAAACATTCAGCAATTTGAGATGGTTTGGACCGAGTGGGTGCGCGATGCAAATGGAGAGATGTTTCTCGATGCACTCGCCACCTGCTTCGATGGATTAACTGAGCGAGCTCAAGCTGCTTTAAAACTGAAATTCCGCGAACAGATGTCTCGTGCCGAGATCGCTGAGTCTCTTGAACTCACCGAACATGGCGCGAAGAACCTGATGCAACGAGCAAAGAAACAGTTACGCGATTGTGTCGACCGAAAAGTAAACTCAGATGGCGTCGAAAATTGACGAACAGATCCTGAACGCTTTCCTTGAAGAATTGATCGGTGAATCGAAACCGATCAATCTGACGGAGAATATTCTGCGCAAACATGATGCGGACGCGGAACAACGTCTCGATGCAAACTCGAATTACGATGCGGGCACCAATCTCGCCTCTCAAACATCGATCGATGATGCAATCCGTGGTGATGTGACCGATGGCAGTGCTACGAACGAACAGACCACGGAAAAAACGAACCTGTCTACTTCCGGAAATCGCGAAGGGGAAGGCAAACGAAAAAGTTCTCCGGCGGCCAGTGACCGAGTTGGCGGATCGAGCAGTTCGTCCCTGAATCGTCTCGAAACGAGCCGGAGCGCATCAAGCAGCGCTTCAGATTCAAAGAAAGAACGGCCGCGGTTCCGAGGTGAAGCGGTACCCAAGCAGGCGCCACCCCAGATTCAAACAACTGAACTTTCGAAACCGGTTCGAAACACGCAGCCGGTCAAAAACTCGAACGTCGCTGCTAACAGACTCGTATGGATGGTATCACTGGCCGCAATGTTATTGGTTGCCTCAAGCATAGTTATCGTGTTGTTGGTCCTTGGCAACCGTTCTAATTCCAATCATCATCCGATTGTGTTGAACCAGGATCATTTCGAAGGCGACGTGAGCGAAAATAGGGTTGCTGGGAACGACCAACCGGTTGATCCATGGGACGCTGTCACCGAAGAATTCGCAATCCCCAGAACAACGGGCTCCGCTGACGGTAACGAAGTCGCCGTTCGCCAACCGTCTGGTGATGTGGCTTCGGACGATCCCGCAAGAGATGCCAGCGTCGTTGAGAACTCCAGGACGTATCCGGTGTTGCAACCGGGGGAAATCGTTTTCCCACCAATCTACGATGTTGATCGCGAAATTGTTGGGGCAAATTCCGTCTCGGCTCGACAATTGTCGGACATGGTTAATCAACTGTTAGCAGAACAATGGGACTCGAGACAATTGACTCCAGCGAAATCCCTTGCCGACGAGGCATGGTTGGTAAGGGTGTCCAATCGGTTGATTGGTACGACGCCCAGTGCCAATGAGATGCAACAATTGCGAACCACAGTCAGCAGTGAAGGGCGTCAAGCCGTCGTTTCGCTATTGATGCATGATGGTCGTTTTCGCCCGCGTTATCTTGATCACTGGTCCAAGAGTTTCGCCTCCCGGCTTATCGGTTTGCGCCCGGAATTGCCGATCGATGGCGATGAAGACTATTCGACGCTAGTGGGCTATTTGCGCGACTCGTTGGAGAAGGGGAAGCCTTGGGATCAAATCGCCTATGAGCTTGTCTCGGCAGTGGGTAGCTTGAACTCGGAGCATCGCGACTACAATCCTGCAACCAGCTATATGGCGGTACTGCGTAAACGATTGGGTCCGGATCGGACCTACTGGACCAGTCACTTGAATCAGACCTTTATGAATGAAAACAGTCGATGTGCTCAATGCCATACGCTGGATGACCAACAGATGGTACAGAACGAGTTTTTCGAGCTGCACTCGTTCTTCGCGCAAACGCAATTTGTGAAAGACCGCGACGATTCTATCTTGCTGGTTAACCTTGACTACTTGCCTGAGGGTCGGGATAGTTTGGATCATGCCGCAATGATTTTCGATCAGCGTGGCAATTCCGTTGCAGCCTATCCAGCGTTTAACGGACAACCCGCCGCATCTCGAAGCGGACTTGTCAATGAGTTTGATCGGCGAACCGAGTTGGCAAAACAAATTGCCAGTTCCGATGCGTGGAAGCGGACGCTTGTGAATCACGTTTGGTCATTGATGCTCAATAGTCCGT
>JBGTDM010000175.1:0-22737 GCA_041748315.1 Pirellulaceae bacterium | reverse complement strand
AAGTATTCAACCGTTGTTGTAACTTCCCAGTTGATCTCGAAAAAAGTACCTGCGCTGAAGCCGAGTGCGCAATCCAGTCACTGTCATATTGGGATAGAGTCAAAAAATTCTCCAGCCAAAATCGATGACCGATTGGCGTATTGTCTTCAGTGCGGAACCTTCGTGCATCCTTGCCCGCATTGTTCGAGCATACGTCTAGTTTCAGTTTTCTGGGTGCCAAAAATTCAGTCCGTGACTATTCAAGGGATTTTGTAACTTGTTCCCAAAAACAATCATAATCATCAAAGTTTGCGATAGCGTTTCAAGTTATCGCCATAAAGTTCACATACAGCCGTACAAATCAAACGACTGTTACTCTTGAGCCGAATCTGGAGGTGAGTGAGGTAACGATGCCGGTTTTCCTTCAACCGCATGGTGGTTCACGTTCGCCAACATCCCGCTTGTTGCTTGTTTCGTTATTTGCTCTTTGACTCGCTTGAAATCCTGTTCGTCCAATTTGCCCTCTTCGTACATTTGCCGAAATTCGCTCAAATGCTCTGAGAAATCAGCTCGCTCTTTCCCAAGGGCCATTCCCCGAACTTTCTTGATGACATAAAACAAAATCAAGACCAGCGAGGCCAATACCGCTATACCAACAATAAGCCGGGCAGCAGGGATCTCCCAAATATCGGAAAAAAACTCGGCAGAAGTTCGGAAAATGTTTTGCATCAGCAGTCCAGTAAAATCGAACTTAAACAGCTTACAGCCTGTCACTCGTTTGTTCCAATGTCGCTCGGTGCTAACGATTGGACAAAGGTTCAATTCAGAACAAGCAGCCGTGCTAACGTGTTCTTCGTAATAATACGTGGTCCTGCTGAAAAGTTCAATTAACGCATCGCCATTCGCGCGTCGCTAAGTTGGGGAAAGTTTGTCGAAAACGACCGATTTTCACCAACTGAGTGCACCTGATACGTCCAACAACTGGGTGGGGTTCATCCGAACCCGGCAATTTCTTCGCAAATTAGCTTTTGTACCGAAAACAGCTCGAAGAGACTATTGTTTTGTCGCGCGGCGCGACATTTTCTGATGACGTGCTATGGCGCTTTATTGAGGGAGAAACCTCTGAAAACGATGGATCAGCATCGTGGTATTATTCCCGTCGACGCAATCAGCAACATTGCCGCCCAGCAGGGCCTAAGCCGATTGTCAACTCGCAAAATCCGGGCCTCTTTGTGCTACGGCCGCCTGAATGACGATTTGGCAAACGATCAGCTAAATTTTTGCCATGCTACTTTGCCGTTTCATCGTAGAGCGGCAACAAGCGATAGTCGACTTCCAGCGACAGCAAATTCATCGTTGTAACATATAACCTCCCTCCTCCTTTGCGCCCCCAACTGTCAGGAACCGGTTCGTAGGGATGCCAACTCCCCGCCAAATCACCTTGTCGAATTTGAGTTTGTACTAACATCGGATGTAAGCGGGCGTTCCAGCGTTCCCAGCGTTCCCCCCCGACGTGACGCATGACTTGGGTGGCATAATACCAATAATAGGTATCGCGTTGAGCTTCAGTGGCATCGCTGGGAAGGTGTTGCAAAAGATATTCGGCCCCTCGGATCAGGCGCTGGTCGTTTCGGTTCCAACCCAGATAAAGTTGCATCAACAAGCCAACGCTGGTCATACTGGGATTCGAGATGCGACTCAGTGATCGATCATACTGTTGATCACTTACCGCATCGGGGCGGTAGCGAAATTTGTGCTCGGCATCGGTATCGCGAGCGAAATCAAGCCATGTTGTCACATTGTCCAGCGTTTCCGGCTTGACGTCCAAGCCCGCCAGTCGCGCGCTCTGTAACGCCATCACCATCCAACCGGTAACCGAAGTGTCAGAATTGATTCCAGGTGAATATCGCCACCCTCCCAATTTTGCATGTTGCGTTCTCTCGATGAAGTCGATGGCATTTTGAGCGGCCTGTTTTATTTCAGGGTCCTGTGTCATTCCATAAGCTTCAGCAAGCGCCAAAGCTGCGATCCCGTGGCTGTAGAAGCGGCAAACACTATTCGATGCCTGATCGGACTCGACGAACAACTCACCGCTCGGTTTCTGATTCGAAATCAACCACCGAATACCTCCATCGACCTGGTCGGCGTATTTGAATTCCAGATGGTTATAACCTGCACCCTGGAAGGCCAATAAGGCTAACCCAGTTGCGGCCGAGTCAGAATTATATTGCAAGCCGCGTTCTGGATGGTCGATGTCAAATTGTCCCAACACCCAACTCCCATCCGGTTGCTGATACCTTGCTAAAAACGCCAACCCCAGTTCGATCGCCTCCTCCGTATACGGTGCTTCGGCCACCCGAGCGCTTTGGGTCCTGCCGCGAAATGGTTGCTGAGCCACGATGGCATTCCGATTCACCGTTGGCGTCCCTCCAACCTCCTGGCGAATGAATCGCGTATCTGTATCGGGGAGCAAGTCAGGGCTCTGATTGCTTGATCGCCGACTTTCGATACCTGCGTCGGGATGATAGCGATCCCCGAGTCCTGCAGCGCCAAGCGGTGCGTCAATTTCCAGTGCCATCCCCGCCTCCGACTGTTTGGTTGCCGTCATCTCGCGATCAAGTTGAGCCGTTGGATCAGCGCCTTGTGCGGGAGACTCCGAGGAAAACTTGCCCATTTCAGATGGCGCGTCAGCCAAAATGTTTGGCGCTGGTCCCCGCTCGCTCTCCATTCGACGATCTGATGAGTTATCAACTAGCGCTCGCTCTTGATTGAACGTCTGACCAGTATCGCCCCTGCGCCGAGAAAGTTCGGCTGCCTCGCCATGGACATCTCCCTGAGTACGGGTTCGACTTGCATTCTCCAGTCCCAGGTTAATCGAGCCCGCCGTTGACGTTCGCTCTCCTGAGAGTGTCGGACGGTCCAATTGCACTCCGGACCCCCGTGCATCGCTTGCAGATGCGGTTGAATCGCTTTGGGCAGCGATCGCAGCTAGCGGGCGAGCACTCTCGCGTTCATCGTCATCACGGTCGCCGAGCGAGCCAAACAAGCGTTCGGCCTGCTGGTTCAAATCATTACTTGCCACGCCTTCGCGCCGGTCAAGGGTTGAGTCCGCAACGGATCCCCCCACATCTCCAGTCGCCGATTCTGGGGAAAGTCTCGATCGTTGCGTTGCAAATTCTACTGAGCCGCCGTCGCGCGAAGCCATCTCGGTAATCGCATCCAATGATGAGACATCAGCAGCTCGCGCCGAAGGCGCTGCAAATGGAGCTGCGATCGAATCACTTGCAACGTCAGCGTCCAGCGCCGGGGTCGGATTGCCCGCAAACTCCCCACGGCGTGCCGTCCTGCTTTCGCGAAGTAAGTTCAACTCTGGCTGTCCCCCACCTTCGATACGATCAAGCTGACTTTCCATCACGACGCGAGGCGCACCCGTGTCAATGTTGGATTCTCCCTTCTCTACCGAAATCTCTCCGCGATGTTCAGATGTTGCCGCACTCTCAATTGCCGCGCTGGCATTCTCCGACATTTGTTGCAAGTTTGGCGAAGCATGAACCGTTGCGGCAGGCAATCCATCGGCCGACATCGTCGAGCTTGGCGCGACGGCACTGGCGATCCTCCCAGGAGTCTGTGAGGCCTGGATCGGTGTGAAGGCTTCGGTCGCCGCGCTGTTGCTCTGTTGACTCTCGCGACGCGCCGCCTGCATCGGCGTCAGCGCTGGACTCTGCCGCGATCCAATTTCACGCCCCATGTTTCTCGCTTGACCAATGCCAGCCGTACCTGCCGTCGAGCGATCCAAAGCGACCTCTCGCGATGGCATCGCCGTCGATGCACTGTTGGCCACAGATTCAGAAAGAGGCCTTGGTGTCTCAACCCGGTTAGGAGTGGTTGGCTGAGCAGCTGTTGTCAGGGCGCGTCGTCGCGTCTCGGTCACTTCCGGGGCAATCTGGACGCTGGCGGTATTCGCTGTTTCCCGACGCTGGGGAGCCGCTTGTTGCTCGATTCGGCTCCGAGCGACATCCAAGCGGTGTTCCTGATTGCGGCGAGTTTCGGATGGAGCAGGCGCCGTTCGACTGATTTCCATTGGAGCCGCGCGCTGGGACTCGCTGGCAGGCTGAGAATTGGTGGGAGTCGTGACGCTGGTTGCCTCAGCCAAGCTGTTCGTTTGGGGGACCACATTGGCGGCCCGACGCTGCGCTTGCAGTGGTAGCGAGTCTACCGAGGGTGCGTTGGTGGTTGGTTGTCGCCGACTAGGTTCCGTCGGTTCCGCGGTCGCCAGTCCGCGGGCTACTTCTGCCTGACGCTCGGTTGGCCTTGAAATCGGAATTTCCACCGCTTGGGAGCGCGCTAACTCAGCCGCGCGGTCGGTGGGCTGAGCCGTGGCAAGCTCCGATGCTGACGGCGAGGCTGTTTCAGCACGTGCCGTTTCGGCTTTCATCGAAGACTTGGGCTTAATATTTGTTTCGGACCGTTGCGCTTTTGAAAGGCTTTGCCCCTGCATGGGTACGGTTTCACGCTGCGAATCACGCTTCACCAATTGTGGGTCCGGGCGCGGTGGTGTCGGCTCGAGTTCGACTGGCTGAGGCGGCACCCGTTCCGTTACCGTGGGCTGCTCACGTTCAGGCAGCGGTTGCTCCGGGTCGATCGTGGGGACTTCGTTTGGATCCAGCCACGGCTGCTCCTCGCGCTGGAGCGAAATCTCGACGACGCGAGGCCTGGCTGTCATTGTCCGTTGAGCTACGTGATCCGGCGCGAAAAATCCGTGAAATAAATCAACTTGACTGGCAAATATGACAAACAACAGGTGGAGGGCGAGGCTCAATACCAGCCCGAGTTGTAATGATCGACGAATCCTCCGATTGTCGACAAATCGCAATATCAGCAACAACGCAAAAAACACGATCGGAATCACCAGCAAGCCGATCCACTTTGCGGCACCGTCCAACAGCGTGACCATCGCTCCAGCGGAAAATGCGCTTAATGTGCAAAGCCCAACGACCACCGGCCAAAACTGAACGTCAAACGTCTCGACGCAATCGACATGACTGCGCTGAACCCGTAAGTCATTCTTGGTGGAGCCCGTTTCAGACATCTATGTTGCAATCGTGTTGAATTGCCGCCTTGAATCATCAGTCATTTGGCTTGTCAATCATGGCTGTATAGTTTTGAATGCCAGCTCGTTTGCAAAGGTCGATTGCCGTAATGAAATATTGCGAGTCGGTTTCCTTGTCCACACGAATGACAACCGTCTGATTGAGGGGATTGTTTGCAGCCCCTTGGCGGAGGAACTGCTCGACCTCTTCTTCCAGCCGATATTTTCCGCTGACAAAAAACTGCCCCTCCTTGTCAATATTGATGACAATTTCACGAAGGTTGGAGACAATCGGAAGTGCTTCACTGGCAGTGGGCAGGGTGATATCAAGTTCCTGCTCCGCTTCAACAAACCGGGTCGCCACCAGAAAAAAAATAATCAGCAAAAAAACGACATCGATCAGCGGCAGAATACTGAGTGATCCGATCGCCTTCGGTTTGCGTAATACTACAGCCATTGTGGTCTTCAAAACAAAATAGAGTGTGAAATGCAACTGAGTTGCAGCCGTATGTTGTACGTTTCCGGACCGTCCTGATGGTGACGGACTTACCTTACCTCGGCAATGCTGGTACCGATTTGCTCGCTGAAGCACCATTGGCCGGAGTTGGGATATCGTCGACTGAGGTTCGGACTCGCCCTTCAAAAGGTTCAAGTTGTGGAGTTAAATTCAGGGTCATTTCATCGATTTTGTTGAACCATCCCAGAATCCTGTTTTCGAAAATATGGGCTAAAACCGCGGCTGGAATGGCGATCGTTAAGCCAATCATCGTCGTCACCAGTGCTGTATAAATTCCCTCTGCCAATGCTGGTCCTTTATTCTCCGTTGCAGACATGGTGGTCGTGATGTAAAAGGCCTGTGTGATTCCCCAAACTGTTCCGAGCAATCCAATTAACGGTGCGACAGCGGCTGTCAGCGTCAACCAGGAGACCACCGAATTCAATTTGTTGGCCTCGCGTTGAGCCGCTTCGGAGACTGCATGTTCGATCTCGGTTTGCGGCCGTCCAGCCTTAACCAACATTGTCTGTACAATCTTGGCAGCCGGAGACGGAAACTTCTGGCAAAGTTGGTACGCTCGTCGGGGATTGAACTCACCGTCATCGGCAGCCATTCGACCCAATTCCGCCACTAATCGATGCGGCATCATCTTTTCTCGCCTTAACGCCAACGCCCGTTCGATCGCCAAACAAACGACCAAAATCGACAAAAGGGCAAGCGGAATCATGAACCAACCACCGCGTGACAATAACGTCAGGAAGTTGAGCCCCTGTTTAGGTTCGGATGAATCGTTAACTCCCCCATTGCTTGAGTTGGCGGAGTCCGGCGGCGATGACAATGGCACCGAGGTTTCGATCTGTGGGCGAGTCTGTGCGATGGTTGTCGCTTGTGGTGAGCCGAGCAATTCGCTGGAATCCATTCCGATCCAAGTCAGACATGTCATGCCAACCAGGATTGCAGTCCTGGGGAAAAGCCTAAGAACGGGGATAGACAGGTTGTGGGTCGTGATTCGCTTCACCCAATTACTCCCAAAAATGTAACGCATTTTCCAGTTTGCATGTCAAACGTTGCTTCATGGCACTGACGATCAAGTGGACTATTTCAGCGACTCCAGAGTGTTTAAGTTTTTGCGCGAGTCTTCGACAAACGAGCTGTCAGGATACTTATCGACGACCATTTGAAACATTTTGGTCGCTTCGTCAATCAACGATTGTTTCAAAGCAGCATCTGTTGTGGTACTGATTCGAACGAAATTACAACGTGCCGCTTCGTAAGCCGAGTTGGCTTGCCACTTTTTGACCTGGTCAGTCGCCAGATCTCCGCCATAACCGAAAATCACCAACTTGAACTGCTGTACTGCTTCGTCAAATTTCTTTTGACCAAAAAGAGTTTCGCCCAACATGAACCGCGCTCGAGCCCCGGTCGCGTTAAAAGTGCCGACGACTCTTTCCCAAGCCTCGATGGCCTGTTCGTTCTCACCCAATCCATGATGGGCCAGCCCGATTTCAAACCAGGTCTCGGGAAGAAACTCCCATTCGGGCTTTTGTTCAATGATCGGCGCGGCAAATTCGAGAGCCACGGTGTAATCATGTGCCAAGTTTGCGGACTGAGCTCCATGCAACCGAGACAAGAGTTCCATGCCCGGAGTTGCGGTGGTCGACTTGGCCAATTCTGGGATGGCAACCCGGTAGGCGGTGACCGCTAATGCATGCTGGTTTGACTTGTGAAGCGATTCGCCAATCATCGTCAGTGCGTCCACAGCCAACTCGCCTTGGGGAAAGGCATCAACTTGAGCCTTAAATCCATCATGCGACTCATTGAATTGTCCTAAGTGGAAATGGGACCATGCGAGTCGAAACATCGCTTTTTCTTTGAGCGATTCGCTGGTCGTTAACGTCTTACACGCCTCGAACCCTTCGATTGCCTGGCTGTAATCCTTGTTCTGGTAAGCGAACAAAGCCGCTCGAAAGTGCGATTCGGCTGCGAGCGGGCTGGCTGGAAACTGTTGTGCCAGTTGGGCAAAGTTGTTTGCCGACTCCGTTTCGCTGCCGTGTTCATGTTGTGCCCACGCAAGTTCATAGAGGTAACGATCGGTCAACGCCGACTGCGGCGCTTTTTCAATCAGTGTGGAAAATGTGTCAATTGCGGCTTCCCAACGTGCGAGCCCTACTTCCGCCAACCCTCGCTCGTACATCGCAGAAAGTTTCTGATCATCGCTGACACTCGCCTTCGAAACAAGATCCAAGTCCTCAATCGCTGCCTCGAGATTCCCCTTCAATCGATGCGACATACCACGGCCCAACAGGGCATCATTTTCGAGTGCGTGTCCCGAGTAGTCACTTACAATCCTGTCAAACGAGCGAATCGCATCATCGAATTGTTCTTGCTTCATTTCGAGCCAAGCGATTCCATAAAGCGCATAGGGCATGAATTCGGACTCGTTGAGATCGATGACTTTCTGATACTGCTCCCGAGCAAGTGTGAATTCCTGTTGTTCATAATAGATTTCAGCGATTCGGTAGTTGGTCTCACTCATTAAAGCGGAGTTCGGCCTATCGGATATGAGCTTTTTCAATACCTCGAGGGCTCCGTCCAGGTTGCCAAGCGCGTGTTCTGATCGGCCCAACAACAAATAGACTTGATCGACTTGATTCCAGTTTTTGTCTGCGACCAACGACTCTTGACATGCCTCTTTGGACTTTTCAAATTGCTGCAATTGGAACTGGCTGGAGGCGATCCGAAACAGTGCTTCGGCTTGATCGCTTGGATTGCGAAAATCTGTCACAAGGGGTCGCAGCCAGGCAATGACTTCGTCGTAGTCCTGTTGCAGGAACCGTACCCAACCCACCCGATTGTTCCAGCGGTCCCGATTGGGGTGGTCGTGAAAACGGGCCGCAATTTCCTCGAAGGTCTGTTGAGCATTCAGCAAATCGTTTTGCTTCATATGAATCTCTGCCGTGATCTCTCGAACATCGGGATAGAATTCATGGGTGGTGTATTTTTGAGCAAAGGTTTCTGCGAGTTGTTTGGCCTGATCGAAATTACCAACATTCATCTGAGTGAATGCTGCATTGTAAAGGGCTTGAGGGGCCAGTTCGTGGGTTGGGAATTTCTCGGCAGCCTGTTGATAAAATGCAGCCGCCTCACCCCTTCGCTCGGCGATTTCGAACAGCGCGTCTCCCGCATCCAGCATCAAGCTAATTTCCAGTGGGCTTCCCGTCGCCTGTTTCAGCGCTGCAACGGCGCGTTCAAGGGTTTCGGCAAATTCACCTTCGAGCAATCCGATGCGGCATAGCCAGTGGTTGGCTTCCAGAAAATATTGATTCTCTGCTCGTTCGACGTGCCCCAGCCATTGCTTGGCTAATGCGTAATTGTTGGCCTTGAAAAAGAAACGGCCTGCCGAGATCGCCGCTTCAGCCGCGCGTGCGGACTCTGGAAATGATTCGGCTAATCGCGCGTAAGTTTGAGCAGCTTCTTCAATTCTTTGTTGGTGCAGGATGCAAAACGCCTGTTTGAACAACGCGTCATCACGCGCTGCAAAGGACTCATCGGCAGCCAACGCAGCCAATTCTGTTTCTGCGGATTTGAAAAGCTCTCCGGCAGATTCCGCTTCGCCGGCATTCGCGGCCGCTAAAGCGAGTTGAATCCCGGCACTTGGAATTCGCATGCGGACTTGGTCAACAAAGCTTCCGTCGGCAAACTCGCTCAAGAATCGTTTGCCGGATTCGGACGCGCTTTGAAAGTCACCTGACTCAAATTGAGTCTCACCGAGGTAAAACAATGCCTGTTGGTAAAAACTCCCCTGCGGAAACCCGTCAACCAACGTCTGGTAGGCGGCGATCGCCTGATCGAGATTCCCGCCAAGATACAACGCCTCGCCTTTAAAGTAATATGCGTCTTGTACCAATTTGTGTTCTGGAAACTTTTCCAGCAACGTATCATAAGCCCCAATCGCGTCCGCAATGAGTCTCGCCGCCTGCTCTTCATCTTGGACCTGTTGAGCCTTTGCCAGCGAAAATTGACTGTAGCCATAAAGTAAATACGCATCGGGCATGTTGTTAAACGTGGAATCGCCTGATGCCTTGTCAATCGTTTCCCGAAAAGTTTCGGCGGCCGCCTGAAAATCCTGCAAGCTGTATTGACAGACTCCGAGATAGTATCGAGCCTTATTGCTTAGCGGCGTTTCCGGAAATTTCTGCAAGAGTTCCTGCCACTTCTGAGCCGCCAGTTCGTACTCGCCGCTGTTATGCAGCCCAGCAGCCGTGCTGTTGATCTGTTCGGCCTCCTGGGGTATCGCTGGCAGGTTGTCCTGGAAGAGTGGGCTCGCAATGGCACGACTCGTCAACAGACAACAAATAATCAAACCACTCGCCAATATCCCCAAGTTTCGCCATTTAACCCGTGAAGGCTCGACTAAGGGATCGCGATGATCATCACAGAAAGCGATTTTCTCAGATTTAACCGTTGGGCTCGTCGTGCCGACTTCTGTCAGGCATCGCCGCATCAAGACGGGGCGTCCAACCCCACTGATTGGGCTGGGCAAAGCAGGATTCTTCGTTTGCAACATTGCACTTTCAAATGGATGGAATTCGTTCATTCACTAGGACCTTCAATACGACATTTAACCGGCAAGCGCGTTGCAGGTAGTGGCCAATTCAAATTTCAGTCTATACCGCCGGATTGCGAGGGAACAGTGAATTCGCAACCGATGAATGATTATTGTAAAAGGATTGCCGCCTGATTTGGAAAAGACTCCCGATTGCACCGGGGAAATGGGGCCGGTACCTAAAGTGCGAAGCACCCGAAGGCGTTCCGGCTCTTGGAACCTGCCCTATTTTCCAGTCGCATTGGACCTATCGGCTTATTACCGGAAACTGTACGGATTGCGCGACTAAATGGTTTCTAAATGGTTTTCTGGTATGCTGCTTCGCATTCAACCGTTTCAATACCCGAGTTTGGATCGATGCGGACCCAGCCCCTCTTTCCACGAACTCGTTCAAAGTTTCTTTCTCGCACTCTGGCAAAAACCAACAAAATCTAGCAATGAAACTGAAGAGCATGGGCCAGTCTGAACCGGAGATTCAGTGAAATCGAACGGTTTCATGGGGAAACTTCGAATTCGTCTTTGATGCCCAATCGCTTGACTTCACCAGAAGTTGGCGCGGATTTTGCGGATACAATACGTTCAACAGGCCGAAATCGTCCCCCATAGGACAAGAAGTGGAGAATTGCTCGCATTTCGTGGAAAACCAGCGAACTCATGGGCATGATTGTGGCTGCTAAGTGTCTCAATCTGATATTGTTGTCCCAAAATGGGTCGGGACGGCGACGATTTCGGTGCACGAATGACCCGACCTGTGCCTTTCTAGCGTTCGAATTGAACGACGATCGATTCGATTTTGAGTTAGTTTGCGGTCTTTTGTGGCGATTACAACGAGCAAGCTGGTATACTTAGGGAAAATGGGTTCAGGTACCAAAACTGCGAATCACCCGCAGGGCCTTTCTAGGATTTGGTACCTGACCCCATTATCCCGCTGGGAGTAAATTCGCCAATGTCAATTGAATTTACGCGGCGATCATTCAATGATACAAAACATCGTAATCGGATAGATAGCGGAGACGATCAGCATGTACAACGTGCAACGAATAATGAATCGAATGAGCGAACGCCGGGGCATTACGCTTATCGAACTGTTGATTTCGGTGGTCCTGTCCACGGTGATCTTGCTGGTGATGGTACGTGCATTTAAGGTCGCCAGTGAGCAAATGACTAAAGGTCGAGCGACCATTGAGATGGCATCGCAGCTCCGCAATGCAGCTGAGACGCTTCGCAGTGATCTTGAAAATGTAACCGTACCGCTCCGTCCAAATAGCATTGAAGCGAGTACCAATGGTTACTTCACAATTGTCGAAGGCCCCGTAATGGACAATCGTCAACGGATTGGTGGTGGAATGGTAGACGTTGCGGCAAATCTGAATAATCCACTCGTCGCCGGTACCAGTTACCTAGGGGACTATGACGACATCCTGGCGATGACGGTCCGAAGTTCAGGTCGTCCGTTTCGAGGGCGCTGGATCGATCCGAACGATCCGGCGGGCGTTGCAACGGTTGTCGAGTCATACGTCGCCGAGGTTATCTGGTGGGTGAAGCATAACGACGTGATTGCGGATAACGAAGTACAATACGCGGAAAATCTGACATTGCATCGACGCGTGTTGCTGGTACGACCCGATTTGACCACCTCGTTTACCAACATGAATGACTTTTATGCTCATAATGATCTGGCAGCACGGCCCGTCGCCGGACCCGGTATCGTCATGAATTCGCTTGCCGATCTCGCGAAGCGAGAAAACCGATTTGCCCATATTCGCCGAGCCACGCCAAACCTTGGTTTTCCGCATGAGATTGACCCAGGGATCATATTCAATCGCCAACTGCAGGGCGAGCGCCAGGGTGAAGATATTGTATTGACCGGTGTCGCTGCATTCGATGTCAAGGTCTTCTCGCCCAACTGTTGGATTAAGGAGTTCGCCGAACAAGTCATTGATCCAGCAGATCCAGGATTTGGGTTACTCGGTACTCAATCCGAAGGGGCCTACGTTGATTTAGGTTTTGCTCAAGCTATGGGTTTTGGGATTGTTCCGATTGAGCCATGGTTCTCCCAGTACCCTGAACCGAAATCAAAGTTGGACTTAGATTTTGTCTTGAATGGAATCGGAAGAACCTGGTGTACCTGGTCGCCGCATTACGAATACGACGGCATTGATCAGGATGGTGACGGTTTGATCGATCAGGGAACAGATGGCGTTGACAACAATAACTTTGGAGGCGTTGACGACGAAGCGGAACGAGAAACCCTTCCACCCTATCCCCACCCGATTCGATCGTTGCAAGTTACTTTTCGGTTGATTGAAAAGAACTCTGGCCAAGTCCGCCAGCAAACGATTCGGCATAGTTTTGTGCCTGAATAGTTATCGGCGGCGATGTCGCCGCCCCTATCAGCGCCCATATTGTCGTCGATGGAATCGATAACCCGGCCAAATTTTTTTGTGGTCGATTCGTCAATCATTATTGCTCATGCCTGTTTTGCAAGTGACTGCTGAACATCATCATTCCATCCGTTTACATGGCCCTTGGCAATGTCTGGCCGGTCATCATGTTGGCACCTTTTTGTTTGATCGACGGCTAGGTGTGCCGGATATTTTGAAGCGGAGTGGCATCGAGGATGCGGGTTTCGAACCCCTCGTGCTCAAACGAACCTTTCATTGGCCTCGAATTGACGAGTTGGACAATTTGTCGGTAAAGTTTCCCTTCGAAATGCCGCTTGGCGCTTGCAAGGTACGCCTTAACGGGGAGCAATTACTCTTTGATGATCGCACGATGAATGAGTGTGTCCCCCTGATCGACATCACCCAACTCTTGCGAGTTTCCAACACGATCGAAATCACGATCGACAACTCGGGCGAAAATGTGAGCAAATTTTTAAAACCCTCAATCGGCCCGTTTTCACTATGGATCACCGAGTTGGACAGCGGACTGGCGACTGACGACTGCCCGAATTCGGTTAACCCGAAGCAAACTCCCTAAACGTCATCAGAGTTTGAACGGCTAGCCCGCATTTCTCACATGGAAAGCGTGTTGGGGGGCAATCTGCCGCTGGGGACAGCGGCAGCTACAGTAGGTCGGCCTGTCCTCAGGCCGACACATCCTCAGGCCGACACTTTGACCTGAACGCACCGTTGCCCACAACACTGACATTTGCCCAACAATCGAGCGATCGCCAGTTTCTCTCGGTTGAGCTTCGCGCTAAATGTCGCCGTCGAGCCATGTTTGAGTGCTTCCAAAATCCCGCCGATCAGCAGTTTCGCAGCGAGATTATCAGTCCTTCTAGACAACAGTTCGCGTGCAAACTGTCGCGTCCGCAGACTTTCAAGGTCGACATACGGCCAGATGTCCGAGTCACCTTGGTGCTGGAACGAATCGAAAAAACTGGATTGGCTGCTCAGTGAATCCGGTGCGCCGTCAATCAAATTGTCAGCGACCTCTTTTGCAAGTTCTGTTTGATTCGAACGAAGCAGCGAACTTCCCACTCGGGCCATGATTCCGGCATCGAATCGTGCGACTTTGTGACCTCGGTATTCGGTCAATTGATAGGGAATTTGATCACCGTTTCTTGTCGCTTCGGATTTGATTAGACCGAGCAAAGATCCAGCTGCTTCCTTATAATCCTACGGCGCAATGTATGTACGTCAGCCTTTCCAGGCTGATCCAATCCTCCCGGTTTGGCACAAACCAGGTAAACGGCGTCAGCCTGGAAAGGCTGGCCTACAGCTTTGCATCGAGCCGGTGCTGTAGGATTAATACATTTTCGGATCCTGAATGAAATAGCAGCGCCACACCTTCAGTCGCGTCATCGACACATAAAAAGATGCCTTGTTCCGAGAGCGTTGCCAGGAATTCGTGCCACTCCTGACCAAACTTCATTTTTATTAACCCAAGTAAAAGCGGGACATTTTTGAACGACTCTTCCTGGAAATCTGTTTCACAATTGAGAACTTTTCGACGTTCCCGCGCAGTGGATGTTGCAGGATGGTGTTGAGCAACGCTTTGGGTTGACGAATCTCCAGGTATGCGACCGTAGATTTAGGAACAATATCGGCGCCGCTTGATACCGTACGAATCGGCCCTCCGGTAGGATTCGACTGGGCATGACACGGGAGGTGGAGGATGCACAGTACCAGTCCGAAACCGAATGGCAAGCAGCGCTTGGAGACGAGGATTGCCAGAGTGTGGGATGGGAGCCGAGCGAAAATCATTGCATTGTCCATGTGATCGTCCCAAAAAACTTGATAAACGCTCAAACAACTCGCTCCGCATGGTACCGTACCGGCAGTTCAACGTTGGGTAATACTCCAGCCCAAACAATAAAGTTTTGAATTTTGGCCATTTTCAAAAAAGACGATTGACTTAGAATGGAGCGAAGTTTGTTGAAAGGCGGCTTGATCTCAGCAATTCCCTTCAATCCAGGACTTCTTCCGATATGGAAAATCAAATTTTTGTAGTCAACACCGAAACGATTCCGGGCTTTCGTATTGTCCAAGTCAAGGGAATCGTCCAGGGCAACACGGTTCGCGCGAAACATGCTGGTCGTGATATCGCGGCGAGTCTCAAGAACTTGGTGGGTGGCGAACTTAAAGGGTACACGGAGCTGTTAACAGAGTCTCGTCGTGAAGCGATGAATCGCATGCTGCAGCAGGCTCAGCAACTCGGGGCCAACGCGGTGGTTAACGTGCGATTTACGACGAGTGCCGTGACGGCGGGCGCTTCAGAAATGTACGCGTATGGAACGGCTGTCGTCGTGCAACCGGAATAGATGGGGAGCGAAAATGGAATTGATTATTGGCGCTGGTTTCGCACTTGTTTTTCTGGCACTTGGGTTTCTATTTGGGAAAATGGCGGATCAAAAGCATCTCGCCGATTTGGCAGTGAGGGAACAGAGCTACCAAACAATGATTAGTACGCAGAGTAAACATTTTCTGGCTCCAGTCCCCGGAAAGTTCGCGCCCACCATTTTGAGTTCTGAGACGGTGATCGCCAATGACTACTTTAAACGATTTCTAGCATCGTTTCGTAGTTTTTTCGGGGGCGAGATCAAGAGCTATAATGTGCTCATGGAACGAGCTCGTCGAGAAACCATATTGAGAATCTTGGAACAAGCGAGGGCCGGTGGTTACAACGCGATTTGTAATCTCAGGCTTGAATCGGCTGACATCGGGGGCAACCTCTCAAAACAAGGGATGTCAATTGTTTGTGTTTTAGGAACCGCAACTGCATACCACAGTGGACTCGATCAAGCGCCGTAACGCTGTTTCAAGCGTCGGGCTGGTGCTTTGTCAATATTAAGAGTTCGGATTGCTGAGTATCAGCCGGAACGCGATAGCGTCCGGTTTTTACGGCCTGAACCGGGTGCTCGCGCACACCGACTAACCCTAATCTCTAACCTGGACAAAGCACTAGTGGAACCTGATCGATGTTGATTCAATGTAAACTCGGGAGTTTTGTCAGTGGCCGTCACCGATGAGCGTTCGAATTCGAATTTGGCAAGTCTTCTTAAGGCTGCATGACTTAGCAGCGGGTTCAATAGCATTGGAACGCAACATTGCCGAAACCAGATCCGCACAGCATTGAACATGAACCTCACTTGAGGCCGATAACCGTCAACAGTCTCAAAGCCTCAACTGGCCTGGGCCATGTGGTGCAATCGGAGACCGACTTGGATTCTGCCGCTGATCAATCGGTTTGGGACGAGCCATCCCTTCAATTTCAATTAAGTGGCCCACCCCCTAAAGATGCGATGATGTTTCGCAATTGGTTCAAATTGCGTTCGTCACAATGGACGGAATCTCAAAGTTGGATGTTGACGCTGTCGATCGCCATTGCCGCTGGTCCCGCATCGCTTTTCGCGGTTGTTTTGATGTTGCCAAATGTCGGCTGGCTGACGCCGCTTGTGGAGTGTTTTTTTTCGCCATTGGCTCAGGAGCTGGCTAAAATTGCCTTGCCACTTTGGGTGGTTGAGAGGCGTCCCTATTACTTCAAATATGGACTTCAGATTGCAATGTGTACTATCGGAAGTGGCGTTGTATTCGGTTTGTTGGCGGCGGGTATTGCGTGGATCACCTGGAGCGGATTTCCCATTGCTGTTCAGATTTCAATTGCCGTAGGCTACCTGTTGATGCACTTGCTGTGCAGTTCGATTAGCACATTGGGTTTGTACCACATTTGGCGTCGCCCAGTCGATTACTGCCAGCCAGCTCGATTGACTGACGGGGCATTGAGTTTCATCATGGCATTTATCATCCACGCGCTTTTTACTTCACTGGTGCTGATCGCAAATGCCGCAATCGTTGTTTGGCAGACCGATTCAATTTAGCCAAAAAAAATCGCATGCATTTTGCATGCGATCGGTTCAAGCCGCTAAGTCACTTGAGCAAATGTATTTGATGGGGCTGTTCGTGATGACTGAAACTAGTGCTTTGTCAATATTAAGAGTTCGGATTGCTGAGTATCAGTTTTTACGGCCTGAACCGGGTGCTCGCGCACACCGGCTAATCCTAATCTCTAACCTGGACAAAGCACTAGCCTTCAAATTCACGCCAGCAGGCGCTATTTAACATTCACATGCGATTGATGTCGAACGGTCGGGCGACCAATTGAATAATAGGTGAATCCATGTTTGCGCATTGAATTCGTGTCATACAGATTGCGACCGTCAAAAACCACTGAAGTCTTGAGCATCGCTTTCATTTCTTCGAAATCTGGATGACGGAAGACATCCCATTCCGTATTGATCGCCAATGCGTCCGCGCCCTTGAGCGCATCGATCGAGCGATTGAAAAATGTAACGCGCTCTGCGATCTCGGGATGTTCGAGTTTCAAGTTTTCCATGGCTTCTGGGTCAAAAATATTGACGTTAGCGCCTTCATCCAGCAAATGTCGAATCAATACTAGTGAGGGTGCCTCTCGAATATCGTCGGTTTTGGGTTTGAAAGAAACTCCCCAAACCGCGATCGTTAGACCCTCGAGTTGAGCGCCATAGTGTTCGTGAATTTTCTCAATTAGCACGTGCTTCTGACGGTCGTTGATTTCATCGACTGCTCGCAAGATTGTGGGGGTCAGATTGACGGCTTCCGCCATGCTGGCCAGCGCCCGTACGTCCTTGGGAAAGCAACTGCCGCCGTAGCCTACGCCCGGAAACAGGAATTGAAACCCGATCCGTTGATCATGTCCGATCCCACGGCGCACGTCGTTGATGTCACCGTTCATCAGTTCGCAGAGATTGGCCATTTCATTGATGAAGCTGATCTTGGTGGCCAACATGGCGTTGGCAACATACTTTGTCAGCTCAGCGCTCTCGGGTGACATGGATAGAAAGGGCTTATCGGTGCGCAAAAATGGTGAGTAAAGTTCTTTCAGGATTTCGGCGACGGCTTTGTCGCGTACACCCACGACGACGCGGTCGGGATACATGAAATCGTTAATTGCGGCACCCTCTTTCAGAAACTCAGGATTGCTGGCGACGTGATACGTTTGGCCATTGAGCTTTTGAAGCATTTCGTAGATGCCTGCATTGGTTCCTACTGGAACCGTGCTTTTTGTGACGATGACGACATCGTCGCGTATATGCGGGGCGATCCCCTCAATCACACTCCAAAGCGCCGACAAATCGGCAGCGCCATCATCGCCTTGCGGTGTTCCAACAGCCAGGTACACGATTTCTGCCGATCGTACGGATTGGGGCAAATCAGTCGAAAAAATCAATCGACCCGAAGTTGCATTCCGCAACACCAATTCCGCAAGCCCCGGTTCGTAAATCGGAATCTGTCCATTGTTTAGCTTGTCGATTTTTTCTTGATTGATATCGACGCAAGTGACCTGGTTGCCGCTTTCTGCAAAACAAGTGCCTGTGACCAAACCTACGTAGCCAGTACCGATAACGGCAATTTCCATTTGTAAAGCTCCAAGTTGAATTGATAAAAATGTGTGTGGTTCGAGCCGGACAGACGAGGCCTGCGAATGACAGTCAAATTTGCAATTTTAGCAGCAATGTCTCAAGCCAACCAGCGACCGAGGCCAGTACGACGTTGCAGGATTGTGGAGCTTCTTCAGAACTTCTGTTTCATGCCCTTTGCCAACGCGTGCCTCTAGAAAAGTTCACCGAAAATAACAAGATCGCCACCTCCAGTGTATTCACTATTCTACATGGCGTCACCTCAAAAAGACGTGAATCTCTCCATATGTTTTGGCAATTTGTACTATACGCCATTGAAAACAAAATTGATCGAATCGATTTTTCGGAAAAATCCGATTTTTGGTTTGACTCACAAACAGATGCGAAGTCGAAATCCGGTACAGCGTAGCATTCGAGAACTTTGATTAAATAACCAAGTCGGTACATTTTCAGGTCTCGATTGAACGGCAGCACGGTCCTGTTTTCCAAAGTTGTTTTAAGTGGGTTGTACGTATGTTCGATGCTGTCTCGCCAGACGCACGAGCTATTTTCCTCGGGGAGAATCGCGTTGAAGGAACGTCCCCAGTTCTCTGCCTGGAAGCTGAGTTTCCTCAAATTCCGCTGCCAGAAAATCAGACTTGTTGCTCCTCCGAAATTAAATTTTTGCCAAAATTCTATTCTTAACAATCTCTTCATTACCCCTTAATAATCTGACGGTATTCTAGCGGGCGAATTTGATCAGATTGCTCCTGCGACTAATGCATGCAATTTACGATCATTGACTTTGAAACTGATTCAGGATTTGGGAATGAATATAAGATGAAAGATTTGACTGGCTTGATGTTCTGCGCGGTTTCGACCGGCGCGCTATTATTGAATTTGGGTTGTAGTGGGCCGGGAGGGGTTGCTCCCCGACCGACAAATCCAACTTCAGGTTCCGTGACCTATCAAGGCGAACCGCTGGTGGATGGGACCGTGATTTTGCATCCCATTAGTCCACCCGAGGATGGTCAGCCATTAGTAACGCCACGAGGTATCGTGGGAGAAGATGGCACGTTTCGATTGACCACCTATAGCATCAATGATGGTGCACCTGCTGGCGACTACCGAGTCGCTTTTAGTTGGCAGGGTTCTTTAGAGGGGATCAGTGAAGACGAAGAGGCGGAGTTACCTGAGTTGCTGCCAGAGCAATATCTCAACCCGGAGACATCAGGATTCACCGTGACGATCACCGCAGGGGAGAATAAACTCCCACCGTATGAACTCAATTAGTTTTTTTCTTACAGTCAGCGACTTTTACTTTTTTTACTTTACTTGAAGGGAATTCACATGAAGAAGACTTGGAATCGACAGGGATTCACGCTTATCGAGATACTGGTCGTGATAGCGATCATCGGTATTTTAATGGCAATGTTATTGCCAGCGGTTCAACAAGTTCGAGAGGCAGCGCGCCGCACGACTTGTTTGAATAACATGCGCCAATTGGGGATCGCTCTGCATAATTTTGAAGGTGCCCTGAAGTACTTTCCTGCCAGTCGTGTCTATCCAACTGTCCCCGTTGAGGACAATACAGCAGCATCGTCTGCTTTTCAATCGTGGACAACCCTGATTTTGCCCTACGTTGAGCAGGATAATCTCAAGAACCTGATCGACTACAACCTGGCTTGGAGCAGTTTGGCAAACCGCCCCGCGGTTTCGACGCAGCTCGATATTTTCCAATGCCCATCCGCACCTGGATCGAATCGAACGGACCCGAATCACGTTGTGGGGGCAGCGGCTGGAGACTATGGATCACTTAACGAAGTTCACAAAAAAGTTTTCACGGATGTTCTCGGATACCCAAGTGCACCTCCGGATCGAGCCAGATATGGAGTTTTGGCAAAGGGTGAAAAGAACTACATGCGTTCGATAACCGATGGAACGACGAACACCTTGATGATTGGTGAGGCCGCTGGACATCCAGAAGTCTGGACAGCACGTGGCCCGATGACGATCGACCAGTTCAACAATGAATATAACGACGACAAGGCAATGTTGTTCGGTGGAACAATCGTTCCTGTGGATGGTACTGGATGGGCTGACCCAGACTGTGGTTTCACGATTAATGGGGCTACGAATGACGGAATGAACAAGTATGGTCCTCGCATGATTAATGCCATTAATGTCAGCGAAGTTTTCAGTTTTCACTCGGGTCTGGCAAACTTCACGGTTGCTGATGGTTCCGTTCGATCGTTGGCCGATACCATCAACCCCGAGCTATTTGCCCATCTAGTCACCCGCGGTGGTGGGACCGTTGCGAAGTTCGATGAATAGACGCACAGCTATTGTTGAGCATCGATAGATTTGAGTCTTCGCCGGTCGCATTTGCGACCGGCGAGTTTTAATTGAGGTTCAAAACAAGACTTCAAGTTGCCTCACACAGCCTGATCCTTAATCGAAAGTACCAGTGATTGGCACGTTCAATAGCAATATGGGTCAGGAATCGATTTTCGAGATTTATGTCGTCTCCCTACCTTAGGTCACGCCCACCTGTTCCAACGTGTCATGGACAAATGCGTCTGGAAAAATTCTCAGTGTAGAGTATTACCCTGGTTCCGTGGGACTGATGCCAGTAATGGCAGAGTTGCTCGCGCCGCTTGCCGTTGTTGTGCCGGAAAGGGAAACAAAAAAGGGAATTAATCCTACAGGGCCGGCTCGATGCAAAACTGTAGGCCAGCCTTTCCAGGCTGACGCAGTTTATCTGGTTTGTGCCAAGCCGGGAGGATTGGATCAGCCTGGAAAGGCTGACGTACATACTTTGCGCTGTAGGATTAAGGCCTTCCGTGCTGTCGCAAAACCGGAAACTGGAAACTCCACTTTTCTCTTTTGAACATGATCAGTGAGATGCGAATGAACGGCGATAGTTCATTTGTCTCGAAACACTAAAGGACAATGATCTGATGATTGACGTAAACCACCGATTGGTAAAGGCGTTGTTGATGTGGTCGTTACTCTCCTTCATTTTGATTGCGGCGACTCATGTCGATCGGGCAGCGGCCCAGATTGAACTCATCGGTATCGGTACGGTTCCAGGCGACACTTGGGATATGACGAGTGACTCGGCTGGAACTGCTAAAAGTATCGGCGGTGTGGTGACGGATCATCGTCGTTTTGCAGGGATTTCAGCAGTCGACTATTCCGGAACAGGTAATCAGTACTACATGATTCCCGACCGAGGTCCCGCGGAGGGAAGGACAGCATGGCACTGCCGTTTGTTTGTTGCCACGATTGATATTGATCCAGGCAGTCAATCACCAGTTCAAGTCAAGTTACAATCCACACACATTCTCGCCGATTCTACTGGGCGACCGTTTACAGGAATGGCAGAGGTGCTTGAGCCGACAGGCGGCATAGCTGGCCGATTTGATCCAGAGGGTCTTCGCGTGGTGCCTGGTGGAAGCGTGTTCCTGTCCGACGAGTATGGCCCGCTATTGATTGAGTTTTCTACCCTCGGCAAGGAGATTCGTCGATTCGAAATACCGGAGTCCTGGAAACTCACGACTCCATTCGTTTCTGAAGCCGACGAGCTCGCAAATAATCAATCGGGTCGCCGCTACAACCGAGGGATGGAAGGACTGGCTATTTCACCCGACTATCAACGACTGATTGGCATCATGCAAAGCCCGTTGATTCAGGACAGCAAATGCCAGGAAAACGGGAAGTTATACGGTATGAATTGCCGATTAATTGAATTCGATATTCAATCCGGCAAGCCGCTACGGCAATGGGTTTATCCACTCGATCACGAAAAGAATCGATTGAGCGAGATTCTTGCGGTGAATGATCATCAGTTTCTAGTAATCGAGCGTGATGGCGGAGAAGGCACTGATGCCAAGTACAAGAAAATTACGCTGATTGATGTCCGAAATGCGACCGATGTTTCCAACGTCACGAACTTGCCTGCCGAGAACCTCCCCACAGAAATTCGCGCTGTGGAAAAATCTGTATTGATCGATTTGTTGGATAGTCGATTCGAGTTAGCAGACGAACGCATGCCTGCAAAATTTGAAAGCCTTACATTTGGGCCAAGGCTGGAAGATGGAAGGCTGGCGTTGATTGTGGTTTCCGACAACGATTTCAATCCTGAAACTGAGTCGATGTTCTACGTGTTCGGGGTCGACGACCGATTGATGGTCGGAAATGTGAAGGAATAGACAGTGATTTCAATTGGCTTCGTGTTGCGCGACATCCAACGGTTGTATGGGGTCGTCGAAATTTCGAGAGGTGCCAACGACCAAGCGACTCGGTTGTTGGATATACCGGCGACAACAGCAGCGTCCACTTGCGTGCCGAGGGCTAATGGCACAATGATCGATTTAATGGACCGACTTGCGGGCTGCGTGAATGCCGTTTCGCAAAATGGCATCCGTCTCTTCAGCGGTGTAGGCACCGAGTGCGGGCTTGGCCAGCGATTCGACATTGACCTCTGGGGTTACACCTCGGTCGCTGATTGATTGACCGCCAGGTGAATAGAACTTGGCAGTGGTTAAGCGCACGCCTCCACCACTGATATTCAGCGGGAAAATGCCTTGGACACTCCCTTTGCCATAGCTGCGTTCGCCGACGACGATTCCGCGGCGATGATCTTGGATTGCGGCCGCAAAAATTTCGCTGGCACTGGCTGA
>JBGTDM010000174.1:0-8370 GCA_041748315.1 Pirellulaceae bacterium | reverse complement strand
GGTGCCAAAAGGTCCTTTTCCTGCGAAATCGATTCGAGCAACTTCTTTCTTCAGGATTAGGTGACTCGATCCACATCATTGGTCAACACGCACACCGAGCACCTCATACCAGCAATATCGCTTTCCTGGATTGCAATCGTCAAGCAATCGTGATGGCAGCCGACCTGGCGGGAATCCGCTGTTCGACCGGTTCTGCTTGCACGAGCGGAAGCAGCGAGCCTTCATCGGTGTTGTTAGCAATGAGGCGTTCAAAAGCTGAGATCAACGGCTCGGTGCGATTTAGTTTTAGTTGGATGTTGTCCGAATCTGAAATCGCCGAGGCTGCGGAAAAGTTAATTGGCATCGTTCTTCGTTTAGGGGGTTTAAAAACACGTTGATTCAGCTTGTTTTTCTGGACGCGCCATTGTGACCACTCGCTAAATTTCGCAATTTTTGGTACAATTTGTGCCTTATAGATGCTGGGAAATTTGGTCCTTTCCTTTTCCGTCTTCTGACTCAACTGTCCAGGTTCATCGCGAGCAATCCCTATCATCGACTCATCGACGACCTTTTTTCCGCTCATGAATTTGTCAGCCAACCAGCGCTGGATGGGGTCGCATACGCGCTCAGCTCACGGGCCAAATTTACCAAGGTTGCCACTCAATAGTCACGTTTTCGATTGTACGGAACACCTGCTTTACAGTTTATCGTCTGTCGTTCCGGAGCCCCCTATTCATTTTTTTCCATTAATTTTGTTTGGGCCTGCTGGTGTCGGTAAATCCTCACTGGCCGAATCAATCGCCGCCACCATTGCTGAAAAACAACGTTTTGAGGTGAGCGAGGTGGCTATGTTTTCAGCCTCAGAGTTTCGGCGCCGATTCGTTACTGCGATCAAAACAAACTCCGTCGATGATTTTCGATGCCAATTCAACTCACTAAGAATAGTTGTGATCGATGGGATTGATCAACTTAAATCAAGTGAGCAGACCCAGTGTGAATTGATTCGTTTGCTGGATCAGTCCCACCGCTCGAATAAATATGTCATCTTTACGTCACGGGAATTGCCGAACTCGGCACATATTTTTCTGCCGCAGTTGGCATCTCGACTTTCGTTCGGACTTATGGTTCCCATCGAGCCGCCAAGTGAAATGTCTCGTTTCACGATTGCACGTAACTTGGCTGAACTAATGAGTATCGACTGCACAGATACCGCACTTAAAAATCTCGTTTGCCGTGTTCGTGGAACGGCTTTGGACCTCTATCGCACGTTGCTTGGTTTTAACGAGAACTTTCCTGGTCAGTCTTTAACTGATGACACGATCAACTCGTTGTATCCACCACTGGAACAGAGTTCCGCAAGTCAAATTGACAAAATTGCCAGGTTGGTTTCTGAAACATATCAGATTCGGTTGAGTGAAATACGTGGAAAAACGCGTCGGCAAGCCGTAGTCGATGCTCGATCCATCGCAATGTATTTGAGCCGCCAATTCCTTGGCTTGAGCTATCAGCGAATTGGCAATTATTTCAGTAAACGCGATCACTCGACTGTCAGGCACGCGATTCAACAAGTAAAGGCCAAAATGAATGACAATAACTACGCGATGCGGTTGAACGAGCTAACCAAAAAAATTTCCTCGCTCACCACATCGTCTACTGGGGAAAACCTGTGGACATTAATGTAGTGAATTGTCGTCAGATCAGACTTGTTCGATCTTTCAGATTGAATCGTAACCAACCAATCTGTTTTTGAACTCATTTTGTCCACCAAATAAACACTTTATCAACCCATTTTCTTCAGGATAGTTGTCCGCGTAAAGTCTTTCTGTGGCTCGCTTTAGGTGTTAAACCATTAAAATCAATTGATTGAAGACACCGCCTTAATAAGAACTGTAAACAAAAAGATTAATTTAATTGGTGAGCGCGAAGCAATGCTTCGCCAATCGATTGACCGGAAAAGGAATTGAACGTGAAGATCAAATTTGAACGTGAAGGTTTTCAGCATATTTATCAAATTGCGGCTGCGGTTGCACCTCAACGTAGTCCCAAAACGATCCTCCAGAATGTGTTGTTGAATGCGGAGACAAATAGTCTGGAAATCATGGCCACCGATATGGATTTAGGGGTTCGCTTGCGTGTCGACAACGTCGAAGTCCTAACGCCAGGTCGTGTCGTTGTATCAGTATCAAAAATGAGCATGATTTTGCGTGAGTCGAGCGATGAATTTTTGACCCTTGAGACAAGTGAACAACAGGTCATCATTACCGGTGCACACAGTCGGTTTGAGCTGGACAGCCAGAATCCTGACGAATTTCCAGAGACGGCTAAATTTGATGAGGAAAATTACTTTGAAATCAATGCGGGCGTACTGAAGGAATTAATAAAACGAACGCTGTTTGCAACCGATGCTGACAGCAGTCGTTATGCGCTTGGTGGCGTGTTGTTGGAAGTGAACGATGACATCATCACAGCAGTTGGTACCGATGGGCGACGATTGGCCAAGATGGAAGGGCCCGTTAGAACGGTTGGCACACCAAAAAACAATTCTTCAGACATTATTGTTCCAGCAAGGTCCATGCAGCTTATTGAACGCATTCTCGCAGCCGATGATTCTGTTGTGAAATTTGCGGCAAGAGCTAATGATTTGGTCCTGTCATTTCCGCATGGCGTTTTATTTAGTCGATTGTTGGAAGGACGGTTTCCTAAATGGAGAGATGTGTTACCCAGTCGTACGGAGTCCACGAAGATCGATCTTCAGGTTGGACCCATGTATTCAGCGATACGACAAGCCGCGATCGTTGCGAGCGAGGAAAGTCGTGGTATTGATTTCACATTCAATGATGGAACTCTTGTCCTGTCCAGCCGCACAGCCGAGGTGGGTAAGTCACGGATTGAACTGCCGATTGTTTATGAGAAAGGCGAGTTGATCGTTTCACTTGATCACCGATATTTCGCTGATTTTCTGAAAGTTCTACAGCCTGACAAATCGTTTACGTTTGACGTCGAAAATGATGCGTCAGCCGCCTATTGCCATACGGACGACAACTATGGATATGTGATCATGCCCCTGTCACGTGATCGCTAATAGTCCTCGGCTAAAGAAACTAATGTTTCGCTGAGTCAACGACGACGGAGTGATAATGGACGAACGGGAAGCAGATCGGGAGTTTGAATATCGAGCCGGTGAAGTGATCAAGCGGCAACGATTTCAACGACGCCCTAAAACAGCTCAGGAACTGTTGAGCAGAGTGATTGCACGGAGGGGCTTCGCAGCAACAAAACAGAATGATCACCTCGAAAAAATCTGGCTCGAGACGGTCGGTAAGGGATTAGCCAGTCAAACCAGAATCGGCTCGATTCGCAAAGGTAAACTTCAAGTGTTTGTGCATAATACTCCCGCCAAACAACATCTGACGATGCTTAAACCAGGTTTGGTTGGTGAGTTGAAACAACGGATTGACGGACTAGATGACATTCAAATCCGCACGGGAAATTAAACACCAACCCGACCGAATTCAACGACCTTGAATAGACCACTTTAGCGATAGCCAGTGCCCGCAGTAATGCTCGCGCCACGATGAAAAAAAATTAGACCCATTAGTTAATCAAGAGCCAGGATTGAAACCAGCGAAAATGTCAAACGACAAACCCAATAAAGAAGCAAAAGCCGATTACCGACCCGAAGATATTCAACATCTTTCGGACTTGGAACATGTGCGTGAACGCCCCAGTATGTATATCGGTGACAGGACCGCACGAGGCCTCCATCATCTGGTCTTTGAAGTCGTCGATAACTCGATCGACGAAGCAATGGCCGGATTTGCAACATCCATTCACGTGACGGTCAATAATGATGGATCATGCACGGTGCTCGATGATGGACGCGGTATCCCGGTCGAACGTCATCATCAACTTAGCGTCGAAATGGATCGAGACGTTTCGACGCTGGAGGGTGTGATGACCGTACTCAAATTTGGGGGAAAATTTGAGAAAGGTGTCTATCAAACGTCAGGAGGGTTACATGGTGTTGGCGTGACGGTTGTCAACTTCCTCTCCGAATGGTGCGAGGTCGAAGTCTACCGAGATGGCATTGTCTACCAACAATCCTACGAACGGGGAGTTCCAAGCGGCGATGTCAAAAAGGTTGGAAAGACAGATCGAATCGGTACCAAAACAACATTTAAACCCGACGCACAGATTTTCCTAACGACCAAATTCGATTACAGCACCTTGCAAAAACGGTTACAGGAACTCGCGTTTCTCAACAGCGGCGTCAGAATTATTTTTAAGGATGAACGAAACGGAGAGGGGGATGAATTTTATTACGAAAGAGGTATTGTCGAATTCGTAGAGTACCTGAATCGTTCTAGCGACGCCCTGCATCCAGAGGTCATCCACCTTCAGGGTGAACAAGAAGGTGTCGGATATGAAATCGCCTTGCAATATACGACCGACTTGACCGAAAACGTGCATTCCTACGTCAATAATATCAATACCCAGGAAGGGGGAACGCACGTGTCGGGGTTCCGAACAGCGGTCACTCGCTCGCTCAATAACTACGGTAAAAAAAATAATATTTTCAAGGATGTTGCGGTCACTGGCGAGGACTTTCGCGAAGGGTTAGCAGCCGTAATATCCATGCGATTGCCTGAACCGCAATTCGAGGGTCAAACCAAAACAAAATTGGGAAATAGCGAAATCGATGGCCTGCTCTCCTCCGCCCTTTCTGAGTTTTTAAATAAATACCTGGAGGAAAACCCGCGGACTGCCAAAATCATCCTGCAGAAGGGGATACAAGCAGCCATGGCGCGTGAGGCCGCAAGGAAAGCTCGAGAATTAGTGAGACGCAAGTCTGCCTTGGGAGGCGGCGGACTCCCTGGAAAGCTGCGAGACTGCCTCAGCAATGACATGGAAAAATGTGAGCTCTATCTGGTCGAAGGAGATTCTGCCGGAGGGAGCGCGGAAGGAGGGCGACTCAAAGAATTTCAAGCAATCCTGCCACTGCGCGGCAAAATCATCAACGCCTACAAAGCTCGGGAAGACAAAGTTCTCGCCAATGAAGAGGTCCAAAGTATTATCAACGCCATTCGAATAGGTGTGGGTGACGAACAGGATATCACCCGCCGCCGCTACAACAAAATCATCATCATGACCGATGCCGATGTTGATGGATCACACATCCGCACGCTCCTGCTTTGCTTCTTCTATCGGCAGATGTACCAGTTGATTGAACATGGCCACGTGTACGTCGCACAACCCCCGCTATACCGTGTCAAATCAAAGAAGGAGACTTACTACGTTCAATCCGACGACGAAATGCGAGAACAACTGATGGAGAGGGGATTGGACGGCATCACCTTGGAGGACGCAGACGGTCGTATTGTCGAAGGGGAAAATATGCGCAAACTAAGTGCAACGATGGGCAGCATGGAAGAGGCGATCAAAGCACTTGAACGACGAGGTGTTAACCTGAAAACCCATGCGGAGAGGATCCACCTGGAAACCGGTAAGTTACCGATGATTCATGTGATCGAAGGGACCACCGACCATTGGTTTTTTGGTCGCGACGAACTCGAACAGTTTTTAGATCAACGACGTGAAGAAACAGGGGACGATCTTGCTGTCGATACCGGCGGTGACATCCAAGCGACTCGAGCGGAAGGTGAGCAGCTACCCAGCGACTCGGTCAATGGGCAACCAGCCAAAATTCAAATCACCGAATTTCACGAATTCAGAACCATTAATAGTGGACTGACGGTTCTCAATGACTGTGGTTTCGGGATCGAATCGTTGTTCCCAATTGAACGTACCGGACGCGAAGATTCAAGATATGTGATTCGACGCGGTGATTCAGAAACGGGAATCGAAGACCTGCGCGCCCTGCCACCGGCTGTGCGAGAGGTTGGTGAAAAAGGGTTGCAGATCACTCGATTTAAAGGGCTAGGCGAAATGAACGCCGAAGAACTTCGTGAAACGACCCTTGATCCAGCGAATCGCAACCTGATTCAGGTCAGCATGATCAATGCCGCCGAAGCGGATGATCTGTTTAAAATCCTGATGGGCGACAAGGTCGAACCACGGCGAGAGTTCATTGAAAAGCATGCGCTCGAAGTCAAAAATCTGGACATTTAAGAATCGCCCAGTCAATCGATTAACCACGCCGAGGTGGGAGAATTGACAACCCCCGACACCACGTCGCATAGGCGCAGGGCTTGTGCTTCGCTAACGACCAAAGGTGGCATGAGGTAGATCACATCTCGCAACGGACGCAACCAAACATTCTGCATTAGGGCCATTTCCATGACAGCGTATTTATTCACGGAGCGTTGAAATTGAATTGCGGCAATTCCCCCCAGACAGCGGACGTCAACGACTTCGGGATGGCTGCTAAGCAACTGCAGTCGCTCGGAAAACAGTTGCTCTAGTCGCCGCGCTTGCTCAAGCCGAGGTTCGCTGGCAAACAGGTCCAGCGATGCCAGCGCGGCCGAACAGGCCAGCGGGTTGCCCATAAAAGTCGGCCCATGCATCAATGCAGCCGAATGCTCGTCCTGGTAGAACGCCTCAAATATTTGATCACTGGCGACCGTTGCCGCAAGGCCAATCGAACCACCGGTCAAGCCCTTGCCCAGGCAAATCAAGTCCGGCTCAACTCCCGCCTGTTCAATCGCGAACATTGTCCCCGTCCGCCCGAATCCAGTTGCAATTTCATCGACGATTAACAACAAGTTGAATTCGCTTACAATCCCGCGGAGTTGTTGCAGTTGGCCTGCGGAGTGAAATCGCATTCCTCCCGCTGCTTGAACCAGAGGCTCGATGATGACTCCAGCCAAGCAAGAAACATGGTTCGCAAGAAAATCTCGGAAGGTCGCCCACTCGGAAGCGCTGGTCGGAATGGGATGAGGAAACTGTTCCAGTAGAAATCCTTTGAAATGCGCATGCATGCTATCCTCAGGATCGCAAACCGACATCGCACCCGCAGTATCGCCATGATACGAGTTCTCAAAACTTACAAACCGACTCTTGCCCGGTTGCTGCTGGTTGAACCAAAACTGTACGGCAATTTTCAACGCGACTTCGATCGCCACAGAACCCGAGTCGGCAAAGAAGACTCGGTTTAACTCGCCGGGAAGCAGCTCAGCAAGACGCGCGGCCAATGACGACGCTGGTTCATGGAGTAAGCCGCCCAACATGACGTGCGGCATCCTTTCCAACTGTTCCTTCATCCTTGATACAATCACGGGGTGATTGTATCCATGCGCTACCGTCCACCAGGATGAGATGGCATCCAATAGCCTTCGACCATCGGCCAAAATGATTTCGCAACCCTCTGTCCGCGCCACCGGCAAAGGCGGCGGCGCGGTCTTCATTTGTGTATAAGGCATCCAAAGGTGTCGTCGACCCGCTGATTGCCAATTAGAACAAACCATCACTTATGCGCTCGAAAAATCTTACTGATCGCCCGGAAAACGCCCCCGGACGGGAACCCATAATATCCTAAACACTTTGCGACGCTCTTGTCAGAAGTCACCCGTCCAGACGCCAGGCTCTCTCAGAGGTGCTTTCTGTTCCATTCAACGAGTCCAGAGTCGCTGACTCACAACTCCGGTCGAGCACGCAATTGGCGTTGATTCCATGCCTCCCGCAATTGTCCGATTCGTCTCCGATTAACTCCCAAGTCATAAAACCCCCATCGTGCCGCTGAGCGAACGTGGATGACGCCGAAGTCGTGATCCCGAAGAAATTCGATATCATCGACAAACCGAAAAATCAGACTCCGGACCTCAAACCGTAAATAGTCTGCGGTTTGTACAATCAGGGTCGTTCGCGGCCAATCTTTAATAACGCTAGCCAGTTCCAGGATCGCATCCTCTGCCGAGTTCATTGTTAACGGCTCGATGAAATGGACGTGGTCATGGCTGTCCGAAACCGAGCAGACACAGTTTGGGGTCGCTGGACAGGGTGCGAGGCGTTTGGGAATCGTGGCTCGGTCGCTCATCTTTTCGAGGCTCTTCCGCCGACCTCGATGTAAACCGAGATCGGACATAGGACTGTTGTTGAGGGTTAAGCGCGCGGAATGCAAAAAAAATTGCTCGATCGTCACAATCGAATGTTATCGACATCGCGAGCAAGCGAACACCCGCCGCGATGGCATTGGGACGTCGATGCGCGCCGACGGAAGCTGGTGCGGCGGAGGTGACAATCGGGGTATCGCGGCCGGCAAAGAGACTGGTGACAGGGGTTTTTTCAGTTACTTGTTACGGGCCGAATTGTGGTCGCATTTTTGGCCGAATTATGAGTGTAGAGATTTAGGGCTGTTTTCAGGGTTGTTGACCGAATTGTTATGAACTCTGGAGAGGCAATCGCGATCTAACGGGTAGATAGAATGGTCGCTGA
>JBGTDM010000173.1:0-1885 GCA_041748315.1 Pirellulaceae bacterium | reverse complement strand
TCGGCATCCTTGAAAAAGATCGCTTGGCGAGCGTTTCCACGATTCAATGCATGGTAAATGGCGCCAGCTTCATCTGCTCGCGGGGGTCGGGGCAAGACATCACCTTACTCAAGTCGGACAGACCAAATTGAAAACGAAAAGTTTAACCGAGAATTGCAACGATTGCAAAATCGAGTCCGCCCATATTACCAATTCAGTCCCTGACACCATTTATTTTCCCACCTTTTATTTTCTTCCAGTGCATGGCGAATGGCAAAACTTGCGCTAACGCCGCTTTCGAGTAACGGAACGCCGCCACTGGCATAGGACCCGCAGAACCAAATTCGTCGACCCGGCTCGCGATGGAGCTCGGTTATTCGCTCCAGTCCCGCCAGAGATTTTGGGTTGACGACTGGCCGTTGCAGAACGCGTTCGCAAAATATCTTTTCCGGATCGGCCTCCACGAGGGGCATAATAGTTTGAAATAGGGACGTCTTAATTTTCCATTCCGGGCAAAACCGATTCATCCACACGGTGCACATGGCCGCGTCCCGCGTGGCGTTGGTCATGATGTTGAAAGTTCCCCATTCTTTTCGAACAGGGGGCATCAACGATACATCTCGGTGCAACACAACCTTCACGTTTTCGTAGATGAACGACTCGAGCATTTCTCGTTCACGGTCGGTTACATTGTTCAGGACTTTCAAGGCCGTATTGGCTTGAGTCGCCATCACCAAATGATCCACAAAGATGGTCTCGCCGGAGTTCAAGGTCAAGTGAACCTGGTGGTCGTCGATCTTTACGGACTCCAACGAGGTATTACAGCGGATGTCTGTTAGTGGTGCGGTAAGACGCTGCACAATATCTTTCGACCCGTTTCGTGCTCTTAGCAAGCGATCACCGGACGCCAGTGAGATCATGGCTCTCAAGATAGTTGCGGCTGGATACCGCGACAGGCTCTCGTAGGAGCAAGTGCAAACCGTGGACGCAAGCGTTGGAAAAAGAAACAGCTCGCGAAAAGGAACTGAATATCCACGGGAATCGAGATAGCTTTGAAAATCGATGGAATCGCGTTCGCAGGTTGCTAAGTCATCGTCGGCTGATGCCTTCATGCGCTGAATATCGTGGCGGATCTGGCGGCATTCGGTTTTCCAAAAGCGACTAAAAGTAAAAGGGGAAATGTACGAATCATTTAGCCGAAATACGGGGTGACCCTTCAATTCGCCAAATGTTTGTGAGGGATCAACCGGTTCCGTTTCGATACCAAGGTCACAATACAATTGGCATAGATTCGGCCACAAAGCGGCGTTAAACATGCGTGACGGTATGTCTGCGGATAGGTTTACCCCGTCGATCAAAAGTGACATTCCGCGAGCCGCCAGCCCGAGTTCGTGAAGCCGTTCAAGCAGCACGACTTGGTGTCCCGCTCGATGCAACAACCAACTGGCCGTTAGACCTGCAATTCCACTTCCCACAACAGCAATTCGCATCAGCGACCTTTATTAAAAAAGGGTGATTAAAAAAGGGTGTCAGGGACCTTTTTGTTAGTTTGGGCAAATTTTGTTGGTCGCCCTCTGGGGCGAGCGGTCGATTCGAGGCCCAGTCTTTTGATGGTTGATTCTGTCCATTGATTGGTTCCCAGAGGAAGGCCTCTAGCAACACTCTCGCGAACCCTTTCTTGTTCATTGTCTATCAGGGCGATGTTCACTCGTTCTGCCCAGTTTGGCGATCGCCTCATAGGCCATTGGGACAACCTGATCGGAGATTGGCCGCCCAGCCAATTGTACAGACTGCCCCAACGATAGAGCTCGGCTCGATCAACCAGCCCGGCCGCTACAGCATTCCGTCCAACGTACCGGCAAACCACATAAAAATGATCATCGTCCTGAACCGGAAAGCTTTTATA
>JBGTDM010000172.1:0-11523 GCA_041748315.1 Pirellulaceae bacterium | reverse complement strand
AACCGCCAACTGAAAGCATTTGAATGGATTGACGAGTTGACCTTGTTCAGCTCGTCGGTCAGGACTATGCTTCGCGCCCCCTTTTTTGAGCATTTGCGTCGGTCTTTCGACACATGTGTGCGTATTCGTAACTTTTTTTCAAGCATCCTCGGATATTATGACGACGACGAACAAACTTATCGGGTCACCTGCGATGATCGCCCAACACGCGGTTGCAACGTTGCCACCTTTTGGGTCATTTGTGGTGACACTGGTTGTGATCATCGTAGGTATGATCTGGACTTCACACCTGACCGGTCAGGAGTCGGCGCCCCCTCGTTCAACCGGCGATATTCTGTTGCCGAAAGCAGAGGCTTCTCGTTTTCGACCTGATCAGCCAACGACGACACCTACCTCCCGAGAACAAGATGCGTTCACGAACGATTCGTTCCCGGGAAATTCGGTTTATTTCGACGTGCCGAAACGTGTCGCAACTTTTCCAATTGCCGAACTGGTGCCCAGTGTCAATTCAGACAATGGCGTTCGTCTGGAACACGCCCGTTCTGAAGGTGACTCGATGATGAGTCGGCACCTGTGGCATACAGACTACTCCGTTCGATTGGCGTCGTTTGACTCGACCCGGGTGCAGAGCTCTGAACCGCAAACCCCGTCCGGACAGGATGGGGGCCGATTGGCGAGCCTGGATGGAACGACAACCGGCGCGGATTCGGAGTCTCCCAAGACGCTTGGGGAATATAAAACATCGCTTCAAGAGGCGCTCGCCAAAATCAATCAGAATCCCGAATCAAAAGATGCCACCAATGTGGAATTGATGGAGTTGATCAAACAGGGACTGCAGGCCATTGACCGTGCCATTGCTGATCAAGGGCAGCGTGACAGTTTGCAGAAGCAAACGGACTCGGTTGCAGCCGAGCTTGCAAAAATTCAGATCGACAATGAAGCCCCCGCAAAAACGCTCGTGCTGTCCGGCCTTCTCTCGATCCAGGAAATGCAAAGCGAACTAGCGAATAACGCGATACGGATCGAGAATCTGAAAAAGCGATTGAGCGAAGTTGAGCACCTGCAACAGGATAGGCCAAATCGACTTGCGAGACTGACGACCCAGTGGGAGGAGACCAAAACGAAACTCGCGGACGCCGAAAAAAAACGGAACGAGGCGGATCGGTCCGATGCGACGCGATTTGAAATTGTCGAAGCACAAGTGATTTCGCTCCGAAGTTCACATGACCGCATTCAAAAAGAGCTCGAGTGGCTCAGGGCAATGCAACCGTTGTTAGCACCTCAAGTGACCTGGCTGCAACGAGAACTCGCGCATGAGGGAACCCTAAAAACCAGATTGGAGGAGCGAATCTCCCAATTGCGAAGGACGGAAGCTGAGTTGAACTCCGCGGAAGCCAGGCAGGGCGCCTTGCAGTCCCATGAATTATTGAGAACGATCGCCGGACAAAATGCCGAACTCGCAGACAAACGGAAGTTCATCGCCGCTGAGATCGAACTCGTCAAGACAACTCTAACAAGGTACCAGCAGGACTTGGAACGAATCACCAATGAGTTTGCCGATGCCGAAGTCCAGGTGGCCGATCGAGGCAACTCGCAAGCGGTGGGCTTGATGCTCCGTCAGCAACTTGCAACGCTCCCGCAACTTGGTGAAATTACACAACGTCATTTGAAATCCGGTCGCGATACGGAGCTGATCAAGGAAAATCTTGAGTTGCTGAAACTTCAGAACCTGATGCATAGCCGAAAACAAGAGCTCGCCATCCAACTGGCCGCAGAGCCCGATTCAGCCAACTTGATCGCGATCGGTAATGATCTTTTGGATCGACAGACCAGTTTCATCACTCCGTTAATTCAGGACATCGGCGACCTGATTCTGGAACTGTCGAAATTGGATGCGACGCAAAAGAAATTGGTGAAGACATCGCGCGAGTTTCGGTTTTTCATCGACAAAAACATTTTGTGGATACGAAGCGCCGCATCGCTCGGATTCAAGGATTTGCATGAAAGCCAACAGGGGTTGGTGGAATTGACCGAGACGAGTCAATGGAAACGAAAGGGGATCTCGGTACTGCAACGATTCCGTCAAACTCCCTGGTTGCTACTTGGTGTCCTGGCGTCATTGACATTTCTGTTTTTGATCCGTGGTCTGCTGATCAAACGATTGAAACTTTCCAACTCAAGAAACGGTCTGTTACGGATCGTTCCGGTTTTTCGATCTGTGTTACTTACAGTTGTCCTTGCGGCGATATGGCCTGGTGTCATTGCCACCGTTGCCTGGCTCATCTATTCACCGTTGGAAACGGGCACCGTTGCTTCTTCCATCTCACATGCGCTTTCAATTATTGCGCCGCTATTGTTTTTGGCTCGCGTTTTGAGTTGGGTCGCTGCGCCGCAGGGACTGGGAAACGTGCATCTCCAATGGCCAACGATGATTTCAAAATCAATTTGTTCACTGACCCACCGAATCGCGATCTACGTACTGCCTTTTATCGGTTTTTGCTTGATGATCGATGCGTTTCAGCAGGGGGCGTGGAGTTCATCGCTGGGACGGATTGCATTCCTCGTTGCGATGGCTGGCTTGTTCTATGCAATCGGTGGCTGGGCTCGAAATTTTGGGGAACATCTATCGACTCAGCAGAATTCCCAAAAATCATATCTTTGGCAGTGGCGTCTAATCTGGATGGGGGCAGTGCTATTGGCACCGGTCAGCCTGATGGTTGTGTCGGCCATGGGCTGGCATTACTCGGCGGTTCAGTTGGGGAATCGATTATTGATTATGATCTTGGTAACCCTGACGATTGGAACGGCATGTTGCCTGATCTATCGGATCGCCTGTATCGGCCAACATCTGGTCGTGGAACGTCGTCGTTGGTTGAAGCTCCGTGCCAAAAGCAGCTCACCCGACGAGAATGCGTCGGTGATCGTTGATGACGACCTGGATGTAAAGCGGGTGATGAGTCAAGTCGCGGGACTGATGAAGGGAATCGCCTTGGTGCTGACTTTTGCTACGGGTTGGTTGCTCTGGTCGGATGTGTTGCCAGCGGCCCGCTTTCTCGATGAAATTCAGATGGGCATGGCTGAAGTCGAGGTCTCAGAATCAATCACTGAAGAAGATGGTACGGTGCAAACCTATGCCAAGAAGGTCATCCGCAAGATAACATTGGCCGATTGGATGATCTGTGCCGGGATCTTGATCATTACATTCATGCTCAGCCGCAACATACCCGGGGTCTTAGAGGTCGTGGTCCTGAATCGATTGCCAATCGATCGTGGTGGGCGCTATGCAGTTTCGGTGATTTGCCGGTATGTGGTGGGAATCATTGGCATTGTGATTGCAACGCGGATGGTTGGATTTTCCTGGCACAACGTGCAATGGCTGGTTGCTGCGATGGGGGTTGGTCTTGGGTTTGGATTACAGGAGATCTTTGCCAACGTCGTATCGGGGCTGATCATCCTACTTGAACGACCCGTTCGCATCGGTGATTTTGTAACCGTCAATGGACAGACCGGGTATGTCACAAGGGTTCAACTGCGTGCGACCACCATTCTCGATCACGAGAGACGTGAGATCGTGATCCCCAACAAAAAATTCATTACGGATGATGTCATCAATTGGACGTTGACTGACCCAATCACGCGGATCATGATTCCAGTGGGAATTGCCTATGGCAGTGATACCGCTTTGGCGCATGCCACCTTGATCGAAGTCGCAACCGATCATCCTTTGGTCATGAACGAACCGGCACCTGTTGCAATCTTTGCCAGTTTTGGATCCAGCACGCTTGATTTCGAATTGCGGGTTTACTTGGCGTCTCGAGATATTGTATTGAATGTGCGTCATGATCTACTGTTGGCGATCGATCGCGCGTTCCGCGACCGGAATATCGAAATTGCGTTTCCACAACAGGATATTCATATTCGCTCGGTCGGCAATCTGTTGCCGACGGAACAGATAAAACACACCGAATTGGATAGCTCCAAGAAACAAACGGAATCCAATCAAAAGGCGGCGTGATGGTCACACGAATTCAAAGTGGCACGTTGTTTCGCGATTCTCGCCATCTCAAGTTCCCAACGGAAATTGGCGGGAATCAGTTGAAACTGCGTAAATGCTTGCGAATCTCGCCAATGCCATCCGATTTACATAACGGTCAATAAAGGCGAATGCGGTCACGCCCGTGTCACAGAAACGAAAATTTCTTTCTCCAATCAGCAAAATAGTTGCAATCTGATCTGCGACACGGTTACAATATCGATTGAGCGATTGGCTTTCACTTCCATGCAATCGCTTTGAGCCACGCTTCGGTGATATTGGAAACTGAGAATATCAACCAGGCACAGTTCAGGTTCCGTCAAGTTTCGTTGCCTCTCAATTTCACCGCTTCGTAATTAGGGAACAATGCAATGTCGATTTTTTTAATTGTCGACGACTCGCCTGTGGATCGCATGATGTTCAAAGGATTGATCGAGCGAATTTCCGGTTATACTGTCGTCGAGGCAGAGAATGGCATGGATGCACTGGAAAAAGTTGCGACCTGGAATCCTGACACGGTAATCACTGACCTGCAAATGCCAAAGATGGATGGTCTTGATCTCGTCAAGCAACTTCGTCTGGACTTTCCCAGAATTCCAGTCGTGCTGGCGACCGGTCACGGGAGTAGTCTCATCGCCAATCAAGCGTTGGCATCGGGTGCGGCTGGATATGTGCCCAAGTCGAAATTGAATGATCTACTGATTCCAACGTTGCGAAATATCATTGCCAGAAAGCAATGTGAAGCCCATTTCATCAAATTGATGGACTGCGGCAAGGAGCTAACGTTTCGTTTTGCGCTCAATAATGATCGAGAACTGTTTCCACCGCTCATCGACCTGTGCAAGAACACCATCGAAGGCATTTCCAATTTAGAGTATATCGATGTCCTGCGAATCGGAATTGCCATTGAGCAGGCACTCCACAATGCCATGTTCCGAGGTAATCTGGAAATTCCCGCTTCGATCGCGGTTCCCTTTGGGGATGAACTGCCCTCGGACGAGTTGCGGCAAGCGATCCGGGAAAATAAGGAAACGCTAAACGTTGAACAACGCAAGATTGATGTGAAAATCAAAGTTATGCCTTCGGAGTTCACCTGTATCATCCGGGATGATGGGCCCGGATTTCGCGCGCCGATGCTTGGTGATCTGGATGTTGAAAACTCGGGGCGCGGAATCAACCTCATGAAAATGTTCGTTCACGAAGTTCATTTCAATGAGCGAGGGAACGAAGTCTCGCTTAAGCATACTTTCGAGCCTAGACATCCGGAACCCGCTCAGGCAAACGGAGCCACGAACGAATCAGTGAATGTGATGGGCAAACTAACATCGCTATCAACTGGAAAACATGTTGACCTGCGTCGCGACAAGTTGATTGTCGGGTCGTCTCGGTCGTGTCATATCGCACTGGTTGGCAACGGCATTGCCGATCACCATTGCTTACTGGTATTCCAAAACGAATCGTGGAACGTTACCAAAATGCGTGGAGAACATCACATTCTCGTCAATGGGCAAGCAGCGGACCAAACGAAATTGTCGTCTGGCGATGTTTTGCAAGTCGGCGATCGAAGGCTAAAAATCGAATATTAGTGCATCGTGACGTGTTTTTTTGGGGTTAGTCATTGTAGTTTAGCACCCGGTTAAGGCCGTAAAAACCGGACGCTAGTGCGTTCCGGCTGATACTCAGCAATCCGAACTCTTAATAGTGACAAAGCACATGGCACATTCAGTTCGACAGGGCACTATCGCCATAGATGATCGTCGCCAAATGGGTGTATCGGGGCATCGAAGTTGGGGCGTGGCAGGATCTTTAGAATCGCTTGGGCCAGTTTCATATCCTCGCGAGTCGTTATTTTGAGATTCATTTCGGAGCAGGGGACGATGGCAACTGGATGCCCGAATTGTTCTACCACCTGAGCATCATCGGTTGGAAACGGGGGCGTGGTCGTACTCTCGTCCGCAGTCAGCTTTGCATACGCGTCCATCAGCAACTGGCGTTTAAAGACTTGCGGAGTCTGCCCCACCCAAAGCTGTTTGCGATCCACGGTGGTCGCAATGGATATCTGTTGACCAGAAGTCGTGCTTCGTTTCACGGTGCCTGTAATCGGAGCAGCGAGTATCGCCGCGCCACGTTGCGTTGCCGCCGCGAATACTTGTTCGATCCACATCGGTGTGAGGCAGGGTCGAGCAGCATCGTGGATCGCCACAAAATCGATCGTCTCTTCGATCCTACCCAGTGCATTGTGAACGGATTGCCACCGCTCCTTTCCACCGGTGACAACGTCGATTCCCATGATCGTGACATTGGGACCGAACTGGTCCAGGAAATCCTGTTTAAAATCAGGATCGACAACCATAATCAGTTGTTTCACGTCGGCGCGATTGAGAAACTTTTCAGCGGAATGGAGCCAGACGGCGCGGTCATCCAGCCTGGCAAATGGTTTCGTATAATGGGGATCATTGAATCGGGTGCTCTTACCCGCGGCGGCCAGAATGACTGCAAAACGGCTCATTTGATGTACTCTTAGTAAACTCTCAACATTTTTTCGCCAGTTGCTTAGTTTAAGCAAATCGTTACGTGGCTGCGAGCACGAGTAACGCGAAGCGGCCCGCCCTGCGCGAAATCGCCGACAATTGAGCGATTGTGGCGAACATCGGATGACATCGGAATGCGGCTGGGCGAACGACCCCGTTGGCGGGTAGAATGAGTGCTTGACAATCGAGGTTCCGCCGGAACAATCGATATTCTTAAACATGCTTAATTTTATGGAGTCCGAACCGCTATGGAACAGCGAGCCAACAACAAATCCTATCGCAAGAAACAGGAGACGAACCCTCGAGTCCCGAGTCCGCATCAAATTGAAACCGATTTGCTGAATCGGGACGCCCCATTCAGTTTAGAAGCTGAACGGGCTTTACTGGGGAGCATCATGCTGCTTCCGGATACGCTTGATGATGTTATCCCCATCGTTAAAGTGCATGACTTTTACGATGAAGCGAATCAAACGATCTACAGTCACCTGGCTGAAATGTATAATGCAGGTCGAAAAATCGACCCGATGCTATTGCGCCAGGTGTTGAAGGACGCTGGCGAATTGGACAAAATCGGAGGTGCCGTGTACCTCGCCCAAGTCTTTACGCAAGTTCCTCATGCTGCCCACGCGACCTATTACGCAAAGATCGTCGAGGAAAAATCCATTCAACGTCAGTTGATATTCGCTTGCACCGATATCCTGAAAGAAGCTTACCACCCGGAAGACGATACAGCCAAGTTAATCGGCGAAGCCGAGCAGAAGATTTTTGCGATTCGCGAGAATCGGCACTCTCAAACTCTCTCCACTATCGACGATATCTTGCATCAAGCGATGGATCGGTTGGAGGCTCGGATGCGCGGTGACGTGATGGCGGGAACCGTTGAAACGGGCTTTACCGATCTCGATAAACTCACCGGTGGCCTGCACGCGTCGGAGTTGATCATTTTGGCCGCTCGTCCAAGTATGGGCAAAACGGCGTTTGCCATGAATATTGCGGAAAACATTGTCCGTAAACAACGTCAACCCACTTTGTTTGTCAGTCTCGAAATGTCGTCGATCGAGTTGATTGAACGGCTGCTATGCAGTGCAGCACGGGTCAACAGCCACCGGTTGCGAAATGGAACACTCGACAAGGAACAACGGAAACAGTTGGTCAAGATGGCGTCAGAGTTGAGCCAGGTGCCCCTGAATATTGACGACTCACCGACCCGAACTGTATCTGAAATCGCGGCGGCTGCGCGCCGAATTAAACGGCGGCATGGAAGCCTAGGCTTGATCGTCGTCGACTACTTGCAGTTGGTTGAACCCGATCGATCTTCCGATCCACGTCAGGAGCAGGTCGCCAAGATCGCACGCCGGTTGAAGGGGATGGCCCGTGAACTTAAGGTCCCCGTCTTGTGTCTTTCACAGTTGAATCGGCAGGCCGAAGATGCCAAAGAGCATCGTCCAAGACTTCACCACCTGCGCGAATCGGGCGCAATCGAACAGGATGCGGATGTTGTGATGTTTGTTCACCGCAAAGAATATTTCCTGCAGGGTGAAGCCCGCGATGAAGTGGCTGGCCAAGCCCAGATTTTAGTCGAGAAGCAACGAAACGGCCCGACGGGCGAAATCAATCTTGCTTGGGAGAGAGATTTTACTCGTTTCGAAAATCGAGCTTCGGATCGACACAAAGAGTACGACGAATATGCGGACGTCGAGTTCGAGTTCAATTAGTCGACGAATAAAACGCTGGAAAGACTAGAAAAACATGGACAAATGAACAGCTAAGCACGATTTAAGCTCTGCTAAAATGAGCTCCCAATTTCGCTGTTAACTTGTCATTTGCGGGCCGATTGCTAGATTTTATGAGGTGAAGCGAAGCCGAAGTCAGGCTCGCTGGTGTCCCATGGATCCCTGATTTTGAATCGAAGGATTCAAGTCGGTAATGCGCCATTACTTCCTTGAACTCAGCATCGCTCCCGAGTGAGACCTGTTTCATGCACGTTTTTGATGACATTCTGATCCACGATGAGTTGGAGGTATGCCCCTATCTCCCGGATAAAATTGCGCGGATGCCGCTGCATGTTCCGTCTGGAACGCTCGATGGTCTGGAGATCGATAAGCGACTGGAGTATGGTCAACGTCGAACCGGAGACTTTGTTTACCAGACCAAATGTCCTACTTGTCGAGCCTGTGAGTCGATTCGTTTGCCGGTCAATGAGTTTATTCCCGATAAGACGATGCGACGCACCATGCGGCGCAACGATCGTTTGCTAGAGATGGTTTTCGAACCGGTCCAGTACGATCGTGCTCGTACTAATTTGTTCAACCGACATCGGCAAGCGCGCGATCTTTCCCGTGGCGAAACCTCGATTACGCCAGATGATTACGCTTGGGCGTTCGCCAAGAGTTGCTTTTCCACTTTTGAAATCAACTATCGATTGAATGGACAACTCGCCTGCGTGGCGATTACTGATGAAGGGGACCGATCGTTATCGGCCGTTTATACCTACTACGAACCTGCCTTGAACAAATTAAGCTTGGGAACTTATTCAATCCTCAAGCAGATCGAGTACTGCCGTGAGTCTGGAAAAGACTTTCTGTATCTGGGCTTTTATATCAGCGAATCACCTAACATGCGCTATAAGTCCCGCTTTCTTCCGCACGAACGCTTGCTTAATGGCCAATGGATTCGCTTTGATCAACCGGCGAAATAACGCAACCCTGGTTCGGAATGCACACCCAGATGGCGGCGTTTGATCGTTCAATCGGCACATACCGGTTTCTGCTGCGCCGTGCCGTTACACTTGGTGGCGATTTGTCTATGATCCTGCTACAATGCTGCGTTCATTTTTCTAACATTCGTCGTTCCATTAAATGGATGAGTTTTCTCGATGCATAGCAAAACCCGCCTGGCCGATTCGGTTGTTTTTGATCGCCTCTTTACTGGCCTTCTCGTCATCAGCGTTGTTGTGGCCAATGGTTCGGCCGAGGGTCAACAGGTAGACCGAGATTGGGTTCAGTTTCTGGGAAATTCTGGAAATAGCACTGCACCCGAGGACGTAAATCTTCCTGTGGAGTGGGAGGCAGCAAATGTTCGTTGGGAGGCGGATATTCCTGGCAAAGGATGGTCTTCGCCAGTATTCAGCGATGGTCAAATCTGGCTGACAACCGCGATTTCCCACACTTCGACCGCTGAACCGTCGCCGTCAGGTCCCGCGGCACCGTCTGGCGATTCCACTCGAAAAGGCAAATCATCCGTCACTGCTTTGGAACTTCGAGCTATTTGTGTCGATTCGAAAAGTGGACAGATTCTGCACAATATCTTGCTTGACGAAGTCGCACAGCCAGCGCCGATCAACCCGTTGAACTCGCATGCATCTCCAACTCCGGCCATTCAGGGAAACCGAGTCGTTTGTCATTTTGGAAGCTACGGGACCTGGTGCTTGAATACAAAAACCGGTGATGTTCTTTGGAATGCTCAATACGTAATCGACCACGGTGTGGGCCCTGGCAGCTCCCCAATCATCTATCAAGATCTGACGATCCTGGTGTGTGATGGAGTCGATCGCCAATTCATCGTCGCCTTGGAGATTGAATCAGGGAAGGAAGCGTGGTTATCATCCCGTCCTCCCATGCGCGGCGACGATGGGGATGTTCACAAGTCATATTGCACACCTCTTGTCGCCGAGATCAATGGAACCCCTCAATTGATCGTTCCATCAGCTCAATGGATCGCCAGCTACGCTCCCAATACCGGTGAAGAGTTATGGCGGGCAGAGCATGGATCGGGCTTTTCACTCGTATCGATGCCGGTGCACATCAATGGGTTGATCGTTTTTTCAACGGGCTACATGCAACCTGAGTTTGTGGCGGTCGATCCGTCAGGTTCAGGTGATGTTACAACTTCACATATCAAGTGGCGAAGTAAAAATGCCCCAAACACTCCATCGTTCGTGCAATTTGAGGGGAATCTGTATTCGATTTCAGATCGGGGAATTCTAAGTTGTCTGAACGGAACAACTGGCGAATCAATCGTTACCAGACGCCTTGGTGGGAATTATTCTGCGACTCCTTTGTTGGCAGGAGGCAAACTCTACATTTGTAGTCGAGAAGGAATCATTTCAGTCATCGACCTGGCTGATGAAATGTCGGTTGTCGCGACGCATGAAATGAATGACGGCATGATGGCGTCGCCGGCCGTAATCGAGAGTGATCTTTTGATTCGCACCGAGCGCAAGTTGTACCGAATCGGAGATTCGCAAAGTTCAGGTCAATAACGCCACAACTTCGCAAGTGATGAACGCGGTCATGACATCGTAATCCGTTTCAAGATGGTGCGTCGGTACGCCGGTGTGATTTCAATCGGCTTCCGTTCGCCAGATGGTCACTCGCGCCGGAACCCGCCGGAGCGTCAACCCGCCACATCTCCGTCGATGAACAGCCATGATATCGATGGTCTCGTTGAAACCAACGATTGAGTACTTTCAGGAGATTCACTCGCTTCAATGCTAGAGGCCGTAAAAACCGGACGCTAGTGCGTTCCGGCGGATACTCAGCAATCCGAACTCTCAATATTGACAAAGCACTAGCGCTTCGTTCCTTTTTATTTTTTGGGGTTAGCCGAGTGACGCTACCCACGGTTCCCAAGGCAAAAACCGGGGCTAACCCTGGGCTGTCAAAAAGTTGGGGTTGACACGGATTTTGATCCGGGTGATTTTATTCTGTTACCTCGGAAGAAATTGTCCGCTATTTTGATAGGATTAACAATGCCGAAATCTCTCGACGAATATCGTTCGCCAACTTACAAGATCATCGGGATGCTTAAGACAAGCCTTGATGAATTACGGATCAAGTATCGTGAATTGATGGAGCAACGACGGGGTGCTGAAAACCAAGTTCGGGCCGTGGAGAAAAGTCGAGAAATGTGGCGACGTCGGGCCGAAGCGGCCGAGTCCGAACTCCATGAACTAAAAAA
>JBGTDM010000171.1:0-8387 GCA_041748315.1 Pirellulaceae bacterium | reverse complement strand
GCGCTCCAATGCCCAGAAAGTGCCGCCGTGCAATCTTTTCGCAATTCAATATTCCGCGCTGCCGAGTCCAATGATTCGAACTGTTCATGAATGAAATCCCATCGCTTAATGATTGGTGACGAATTCGCGACTCACCAGAATACTCCACATCAAATCTTGCCAAATCGCATTTCGATCCTGTTCGTGCTTTGCTTCGGCCAACACTTGCAACCAATGCTCAAGTTCCGCTGCACGCGGCGGTCGACTATACGCCAGCCAGTAAATGTCATCGAGCATCTGTCGATCGGTCGCACCCTCGGCGAGCCACAGTGCCAGTCGCCCATTAGGGTGTCGAAGCCGCTCGTTGATCCACTCGCCATTAAGCAAATCCAATGCGGACGCCACCGTGACGACCGATTCGCGATTGATTGGCTGAGCACTCCCGTCACGGGGGCATCCACCAAACACCTGAACTGAACGATCCGTTTGAGGCAACGCAAGCCGAATGGCACGGTCCGCTTGATGCAACCCGTTTTGATGCAAGCCTTTGGGTTGGGAATTCAGTTCGGTTTGTGGATGCAAGGGTGTGCCCGTGACATCACAAATGGAGTCCAGCAAAACCAAAGCTGAAAGTCGATGTTCATTGAAGCGCAACAAGGCTGCCGATTGCGGAGCGTTCGCATCAAGGCTGGTTGACCGCCGCCACGTCGCGGAGAGTAGCATGTCGCGAATCAAGGGTCGGATGCGATATTCTCCTTGCTGAAACTTTTCCACCATTAAATCCAAAAGCTCTGTCTGAATAATCGGATTTGTGCGTCGAAAATCATCGATCGGCTCAAAAAAAGCTCGGCCCATGACCCATCCTAACAGTCGATTGACGACCGTTGTGCCAAAGTAAGGATTGTTTGAATCGATCAACCAGGTGGCGAGCATCTGACGTGGATCATCATGTGCTGAGGGGACCTCGATCGTTTCGATGCGGGGTAATGCAGCTTGACCCGTTCGAGGATTCACAATCGAGCCCGCTGGACGAAGCTGTAAGGGTTGTTTGTAATCGATCTTGGAAAACATCGCTGCCAACGCGTAATAATCATCCTGCGTCCAGCGATCAAGTGGATGATTGTGGCACTCGGCACAACGCAGCCGCACCGACAACCAAGTCTGTCCCATCCGTTCCGCTTGACGGCGTGGATCCGTCGTTCCCAGATAAAACCCCACAGCCGGGTTCTGCTGGATATCGCCAGAAGCGGTCAACATGGCCTGAGCGATCTCGGTCATAGGTCGATCTTCGCTCACCTGTTGCCGAATCCAATTAAAGAACTTGATTGAAGCTTGCGGATTGTTTCCTTGTCCTGCTTGAAACCAATCGGCCAGATGCGCGGTCCACATATCGACAAACTCGGAACTGCTCAACAGTTCATCGATCAAAGTCTCATATTTGAGGGGATGGTCGCTCGCAACAAACTGTTTCGTCTCATGCGGTGCAGGCAAGCGTCCGGTCAGAGTCAAATAGACGCGGCGGACGAGTGTTGTATCAGAGGCAATCGCTGGGGGCTGAATTCCCATCTGGCTCCAGCTTTGATGAACTGAAGTATCAATCCAATTAAAAGTCGTCCAGGAGTCGGACCCAACTGGAGGTTGGAAAGGGACATTCACCTGCAACAGATTCGTGGCCGTAAGATAACGGATCAGGACGTAATGCGTACCTGGGCGTTGAACGATGAGTTGCGAACCATTTTGTGCATAAGTAACTGCCGAGTCATCCAATGGTTGAATGACGGCCCATTGTGTGACGTCAATCTCGTCAATATCTCCATATCCTACCTCGCTGTTGTGGAACTTAGCCAAAACCGTGAGCGTGACCTGATCACCGACTTGTAGAGTCGCTGCAGGGTGAAGTTGCGGAGTGATATCGGCGAGCGTACGTTGGTTGGTTCGGCGAGCTCCCTGTTCAATCCATGTTGTCAACAATCGGTAGGCGGCCGAGTCCAGTTCAAACAACCTCCCGCCATAATGATCCAAGCCGCCGGTCGCTTTTTGTGCCACCAGACTTCGCGATGGCTTACCTGGATGGACACGGCGTCCCTTAGCCTCGAGCGCGATCGAGCGATAGTCGAATTCGGCATCTCCACCGAAGAGCGACAGTCGAAAACCGTTTTGACCGCTGGCTGCACCGTGGCATTGAGCTGCATTGCAACCATAGCGGGTGAAGATTGCCATGACTTCGGTGTCAAAGTCGATGGTGGGTTCAGGCTGATCGGCAGCCGCTTGGTATTCCGCGTTGATACTTAAGTTTCCGACCCAAGCTGGAATGACGAACGCGATGATCACGCTAAGGCAAATCGCTAATGAAATTTGTCGGCCCATTGTTTTAGCCAGGTTTGACTGTACTCATTGCCGTAGTTCTCAAGTTTTCCACCCTCAACTATAGTGCGGCAGACGTCTCCAAGGCGTTTTCGAAATGCGGCGTTGGCGTTTGCTTCGGCTTCGACCTTCTTGGCCGCAGCTTCGATTTCCTGTTCGTTGGAGTCTTTTCGGATCACAGGTGCCAATAAGGGACGCAGGTCGACTTCGGTTTCAGTCATCGGTCGTGCCGAAGTTCCTCGAAGGGCAGCGATCGCCTCCTCCGTTGGAGCGTCCAGATTAGCCGCTTCCGCGATTGCCTGGCAGATTCGAGTTGCATCCCCCTGATCGCTGGGTTGCACCAATGCAAAGTTGGCCGTGATTTCCTGACCCTTCACGACCAGGATTGTCAAAGTCATTTTACGGTTGAGACCTAGTGCGCCGTTCCCTTCGCGACCTTCTGGGGAGATTGCTATTAACATGTCTGTGGGCAATGCTCGAGACGCTGCTTGAGCCCACCGGCGCGTTTCAGTCATATCGTCGGTCAACATCACTAAGGCAGCGTTGACATATTCAGGATGAGCTGCGGTGTAGGTCGAGATTGTGCGAATCAGGCCAAATGCGGGCCGAGTGACCTCGTGCACAAACACAACGACCAAAGGCTTGGTTTCCGTCGAGGCGAGTTGCAATGGGGTTTCGGCCGTTTCGGTCAAACCGACCAAGGGAAAATTGGGAAAGGGTTCTCCAACCTGTGGTCCCGAAAACTCTTCGTCCTGAACCAACGTCTCGGCTCCCGTTTCATCGGTTTTCCTCTCCTGACAAACTGCAATGCCGCAATAAAATCCAAACATTCCAATCGCAACGGCGATGGCAACCCCCCACGTGCATTCTCTCATTTCACAATTCCTTCAATCATTCATAGGCAGGTGACACACGGCCTGTTCAATCGCAATCCGCTGCAATGATTTCCCGATTCAAAGCGTCAACTCGCGGCGCAATACAAAGCGATCGCCTGGGTTCTATTAATCCGTCAATTTAAACTGGAACGGGATAACCGTACCGGGAACCGGTTGGGATTACCGAACTGCACCGGAATGGGAGATAATCAAAAACGAAGATGCGATGACAAACGTATTGTATACGTTTACTTGTTCCATCAACAGTCCATCGCGTCTGTATCGACTAATCCTCTTTACCCAAAAGCTCCTTCCAAAACTCTTCCTCGAGATGGAATTGCTCAGCAATTGCATTCGGCGGCATTAAGGGATTATCCTCAATTTCAATCGTCTCTTTAAAGACTTGCCCATCCACCGTTAGCGTAATCACATAGGTGCCGCTAGGAACCTGGGCCGCACCACCCCGACCCCTTCCAGCCTGTTGTTGTGCGCCACCACGTGCGGCGCGGCGTAAATCCCAGCGAACTCGATGTAAGCCGGATTCACCTGGCGCGTCAAATTCCCGAATGACTGTGCCGGTTGGATCAGAAACGCTAAGGGAAACGGAATCTGCAGAACTTCCCAACGAATAGAAGATGGTGGCGCCGCTATAGGGGTTCGCTCCTTGGAATTCCCGTGTGACATTGCTGCCGCGCTGTTGTGCACGTCGGGATGAAATCACCTTGTTAGGTTTATAAAGTTTAGCCGCCTCGGCAACTGGATTGGTCCCCAATTGCTGAAGCAAACTGACGTCCGCGACCCACAAGCTACGTCCATGGGTTGCCGCAACGATCTCGCCCATGGTGGGGTGAACGGCAAATTCATGCACGGCCACAGTCGGCAATCCGCCGCCGAAACGAGTCCAGGTTTCCCCGCGGTCAATCGACACCCAACTGGAGAATTCACAGCCCAGGTACAACAGGTTTTCGTTCTTGACGTCTTCACGAAGGACCCAAACGATGCCTGCCGACTTCGGCAAGTTACCACGGATGCTTTTCCAGGTTTTTCCGTAATCCTCACTGACAAACAGATAGGGTTCGTCATCGTTACTACGGTGTCCATCGATCGTCAAATAAACTCGCCCGGCTTTAAACCTGGAGGCTTCGATCGAGCTGATCCATCGCGGACCGGGGAGCAGGCTTTTCAAGCTCGCTTCGGTTGCATCGGTACCTGAACTGGCGTCATCGGCGACCGGCGGCACGGCTGCTTTCTTTTCGGCCTTGAGTTCCAATGTGAACCGTCCGGATCCAGCAGTCCCCTCGAGTTTTCCATCCTTTGCCGTTCCAGAAAACTCCAACGATCTGGCTTGAGTTTCAATGGCGAATTCCAACTTTCCAGATTCTGGATCATATTGCAGATCGACGAATTCTCCATTAATACGATCTGACTCAATGAAGCCTTGCAGTTTTCCATCGGTCACTTTGAACTCGATCGAAAACGTGGCTTGATCACCTTGAAAGAAATCAGAAATAAACTCGCCGTTCCAGATTCCAACCAAATCGCCAATGGCAGTTGGAGATTCCTTGTCCTGATCGGTTGGTGACTGATCCGAATCCTGGTCGGCCTGACCGGCAGGCGGTTGAGTTTCTGTTGAATCCGGTACGGTTGGTTCCGCTTTCTTTTCGGTTTCGACAGCGGGAGTCGCTTCCGAGGGTTCAAATGGCCGACCGTACGTCGCGGTGAATTCGACGCTAAGTTCTCCATTGTTGATAGAAATCGTCCCGGACATTGTGGTTGCTGAATCGACCTTCGCCTCGACGGCCGCAGTGAACGCATCGGCTTCCAAAAAGCAGGTAAACCGTTGACTTGTTCGGCTATATTGACCCTCAGACATTACGGCTTCTCCGTGAGGGGTCGATGTCTTGCCGGTCACCTTTCCATTTTCCGCGAATTTCAATTCGAGTTCAAATTCCCTCATTTCGTCAGGAACCTGATCAGATTCGAGTACCCCTTTCCAATAACCGCTCAATTTGGTGGGATCGATTTCAGAATCCTGAATCAACGCCAAGCTTGTGGTTGCGGTGGAAATGAACTGAGAAGAACCGCCCAAAGTCGGTTCGTCCTTTTTTCGGGTCGCTACGAAATCGATTTGAAAGCGACTTGCGAAATCCAGGGTGCCAGAAATCTTGTCGTTTTCCAATTTTCCTTCAAATGTCGTTTCTCCGCGATCGTTTGCGATTACCAGTCGAACGATACCCGATTCGGAATCAAATGTGCCCTTGGAAATCGGCTGTTCACCTCGACGCGAGGCGTACTTCCCTGTGACAGTACCGTCCGCGGCGAGTTCCAAATGAAAGGAATTGTCACCGCCGCGAGGGACATCGTCTGAGAGGAGTTGCACCGTCCACTCACCGGTGATGGGATCGTCCGCTTTCGTGTCAGGCATCTCCTCGTCGGGCATCTCCTCGTCGGGTTTAGCTTCTTGCGGTTTCGTCTCGGTTTCACTTTGTCTATCGGGTTGAGCAGGTTGTTCAGGCGCTGTGCGGGGTCTTCTGGGTTGACGCTGGGAGGGTTGACGTTGTGCCGGTCTGTCCTCGGTCGATGGCCGCGCATCTCCTTCGCCAGCACTGGTTTCTGGAGCCGTTGTTTCTGGTTTCGAGGAGTAAATCGGAGTCCAATCCTTTCCTCCATCGCGTGTTACCCAAACTGCACCATCCGTCGTGCCCACGTAAATGACTCCCGCTTGCACGGCAGATTCGGAGATGGCACTCCCCGTGCCTCGATCCGTGTTGGTGATTTCTGGCGAAATCGCAGTCTTTCCGTCGCCCATACTCATTGAACGAAATACGTAATTTCCGGCGCTGTAGTGAACGCGCGAGTTATGAGGCGACAGTACAAAAGGAGTTTTCCAGTTGAACCGGTAGCGGACACCACGTTCAGCGCGTGGTCGAATCGAAGCGGTCGCTCCAGTTTCTAAATTCAGTCGCTGCATCGCCCCGTTTTGGCTTTCGACATAAATCTGATTGGGATCATTTGGATCGACGAGGCAAATGAATCCATCGCCTCCACCAACACGAAACCAATCCGAGTTGAGAATCCCACCGCTCATGGAACGCGAAGGACCTCCCCAACTGCCATTGTCTTGAAGACCTCCGTAAACATTGTAGAAATCGCGTGTATCAACGCCGACATGATAAAATTGTCCAAGTGCGACATGGTTGTAGTGATCCCAATTGTCCATACGATCGTAGGTCACATAAATCCCGCCATCGTTCCCAAGAATCATGTGGCGACCGTCCTTGGGATCGATCCACATCGCATGGTGGTCGGGATGAACTCCGTTGCCACCGTCGGACGTAAACGTTTCTCCGCCATTTTTGGATCGGTATAACGATGTCCCGAGTACATAAACAAAATTGCGATCGCTGGGATCGACGCGAAGTTGGCTGTAGTACATGGGTCGCGGATTTAAGGTGTTGATCCGCGTCCACGACGTTCCTCCGTCCTTAGACATGTAAACGCCACCATATTCATGTTCGTTTTCTCGACCTTGTTGGCCTTGCAGGTTTTGAGCTTGACCTCCGAGGGTACCGGTGAAAATGTTGTTCGCACGACCGCCACGCTGTTGAGGGGTTTGACCGAGCTCGACCTCGATTTCAATCGTTTCGTTTGCGCGAGATCCGACAAGCGTCATCTTTTCGCCGACCAGTTTTTTCCGGATGGCGACCAGCAAGTCATTGTTCGAGTGAATTATTTTTCCGTCGACCAAGATAATGATATCATCCACCTCTAATCCGGATTTAGCAGCGGGTGAGTCCTCGGTGACGGAGGTGATCTTTGCCCCGACCTCGGCGTTTTCGCTAGTGACTCCCAAATACCCGATGTTGTCTGGCATCGTCGCAATTTTTTCCGTTTCGATAATGGCGTATACGAATTTCGGATTTTTGCGAAAATAGGCCAAGCCAATGCGACCCAATTTGCAGTTGGGGAGACCTTGAGTCATCTTGTCAAATGTCTTGCCGCCATCGGTCGAGCGGTAAATGGCCGAACCCGGCCCGTATTTTTTAACTGGATCATTCCCGTCAAATCCATCTCGCAATCGTTCGTAGGTCGCCACGATCAAGTCGTTTGCATTTTTAGGGTTCAGTTGGACATCGATCACGCCAGTCATATCATCGACATATAGAATCTTTTCCCAAGTTTTCCCACCATCCGTCGTCTTGAATAAACCGCGCTCTTCATTGGGTCCCCAGAGCCTCCCCAACGCACCGACGTAAACGATATTATTGTCTTCGGGATGAATGGCAATTCGCCCAATCTGAAACGAATCTTTCAAGCCCATATTCGTCCAGGTTTTCCCACCGTCTGTCGACTTGTACACACCATCCCCCCAGGAAACACTATTGCGGGGGTTCGCTTCACCGGTTCCAACCCAAACCAGGTTTGGATCGCTTTGGCTGACTTGAACATCACCGATCGAGACGGTTGCCTGCTTATCAAACTGATGCTCGAAGTTAATCCCATTGTTGATTGTTTTCACAAGCCCGCCTGATGCCGATGCAGCCCACCAGATGCACGGATCGGCTTCGTAAACCGCGATCGACGTGATGCGTCCACTCATGTTTGCGGGGCCGATCGACCGCCATTCAATCTTCTCCAACCATTCACCTGGGAGCGACTGGACCTGTCCATTCAGCAATCCAACAGGATCGCCAATAAGCAGTGCAATCATCCCGCAGAAAAAAGATAGGCGCTTCAACAATGGCAACCCTGGCTGAGATATCATCGAGCAGTCTCCGTGAGGCATATAGGTGTAGAATTGTGGGCGATATCTAAATGGCAATTTGGATCGTGGACCCCTGTTCCTCATTGATTCAAAACAAATACGTTCTGGTCGGTCGATGCCATTTACGATTCTGAATCAAGTCTAGTTAATCGTATTTTGATCCTCAATCAGCTTATTGGCTTAAATGTAAAAAACCAGACAAACTGGTGGTCAAAAATATGCTCGTCGGGATTCTTACGACTGAAATGTCAAAATTCGAATCCGATTCGCGACAACCAGTATTGAAGACTCGACTGATTTATGTTCCAACATGGGCCAAGAAGCCCGATCAAACCCCGTTTCGTACCGCGCCGATGGGTTCAGCGGCCGACGATTTCAGCAAAATCGTTGATCCATGACAAGCG
>JBGTDM010000170.1:0-27473 GCA_041748315.1 Pirellulaceae bacterium | reverse complement strand
TCCCCTTATTCGAGCAGAATCATTGTCTGGGGCAGTCGTTGCAGCGTCCATGTCGCATTTCCTTTGCGGGATTGGGTTTAGGGAACACAATCATGCAGGGAAATGCGATTTTTTCATATCTCGATTTAGCGGTATTGGGCTTAGGGAACAATTGCCACTACCACCCGGGGCGGCGCTGCGCTCTTCCCCGGGCTGATTTGTCCCGGCCCCTTCGGGGCGACCCACGCGCCACTGAACATCCCGAACGACGCTGTCAGCCTTCCCATCGCATTCGCGGTGTCGGCGAATTCCAACCCTGTTCCTAGATCCCGGGGGATAGGGTGATTTACCCCAACGACCACACGTTGGTTCCCATCCTGGGATTGCGATTCCGGGAGGATTCGAGTGATGCGTATCATGTCGGCGAATAAGCTAGCGTCGCCACTGCCCTGAAAGGGCCGGACATATCAGCCCAGGGCAAGGCGATGCGAGTTTTACGAGCTTCGTCGCCGCCCTGGGTAACGTATCATGGCGGCGAATAAGCCCTGAAAGGGCGAGACAATCCATCCGTCGGTTTGTGTCGCCCTTTCAGGGCTTAGGAAACAATTGCCACTACCACCCGGGGCGGCGCTGCGGGCCCCGGGCTGATTTGTCAGGGCCCCTTCGGGGTGACCCACCGAGCCCCGGAAGATCCCGAACGACGGTGTCATCCTTCCCAGCGCATGCTTGCCAGCTTCGTGCCCACTCCGTCCACCTGGGTGACCACTGAGAGCTTTAACAACAAACATAACATCCCCTCCCAACGTTTCGCCATCAACAAGCCGTTCACGCGGTTGCAAACCGGACGCACCGCGACCGGAAACTGGGCCGAACGACAGCGGTAACGGAGTCGCCACCAAAAAGCTATGATTTCAAAACCAGCGGCATTGGCCGCTCCCGGTGGTCGCTGTGATATTGGGCTTTCGGTTGCTACCCACATCGGTAATGGCCGACCATGCCTGTTCGGGCCGCGTCTGTAGTATGAGGTGCGGGCCATCAATTTCATGAACAGTCACATCGCGGTTCACATCGAGTATTGTACGGATTGCACGTGCCGGAACAAGTCGGTCACGTGTCGGACGAAGATACCGAACTGGGCAGCGCAGTGATGCCAGTTCCGAGCAGACGTCCACGTTGAATACGCAGTGAATGCGCTTGGTCAAAGTTGCGGTCGATGTCTGGCGAATTGCGTTTCTTAGTCTGACGGCCATTTCGTGATCGGGCCCAACGAAAAAGTAGCGTGCCGCAACAATTGGCAGTGGTGCGCGGAAGATCAACGACCACGGAAGGCATCGCGCTATCGATGGTGCGGGTGAGTTGACATATGATGCAACTAAAGTGAGTTGGTTGACAATGTCGGGACACCGAGCCGCGATGCGGATACCGATAGGCCCAGAGAATGACTCGGCCACCAAGTGGCAAGGCGCGAATTTGTCAAGTTGTGATGCCAACTTGAGGGGTAATGAATCGTAGTCATCAGCCGGATCGTCCGGTAGCGGAATTACAGTGGCTGCGATCCCATTCGGCACAAGTTTGATGAAACGTGCAAGCAGCAGATCAGTGCCGTCGAGGCCGGGAAGAATCACGATTCGCATAGGTTCCGCTGCGGCCTGATTCCGTCCCGATAACGCCGCCGATGATTGGGCGGCGGCGAGTCAACGTGACCATTTTCGAGGACCGACACCGCCGTTGGGGTCGAACATTTTGTTCGTGGAATGGGGCGCTTGCCACAAGTTCGGCGCCGGACGACCGTCGCCCAGCCAGTTGACGGCCATCCTATCACACCACGGCAATGGTGGAAAGTTCGTGTCGCCCTTTCAGGGCTTAGGAAACGATTGCCACTACCACCCGGGGCGGCGCAAGGGTGCCACTGGCGTGTCGCCAGTGTGAATGGCTCTCGAGTTTCCTTGGCGCTTGACCTGATAGGGGTTCGACTGTCTCTCACGAAAAAATCGGAAGGCAAACCGTGGATTGCAAGAATGTCGGGGTCGATGATCTGTCCATCGGAGGCCAGCTCGCTGCTCCCCACGAATTGCTTTCAAGAGTTGATTGTAGAGCCACAATGGTTATGATCCAATGGTGAATTCGAAAAGCACTGGCGACACGCCAGTGGCACCCTATTCAAACCCTGTTCGAACCCTGATCGATCCCAATCTGTCGAACAAATGTTTAACGTCCGACCTCGGAGAGGTCGGCGACAATGACGAGGTACCTGCCGTGCATTTTGATAGTGGACTTCGGCCCACCCGCAGGAAGCGATCATTTCAACGACGGTCACTAATGAATCATCTCCGATACGATTCGACGGCTCCTTGCCAACCATTCTGCAATCAGCCGATCATATTCCTGTTTACTTGTTTTCGCATCGCATCGACCCAGATAGAAGTTGATGCCGCAAACCTGGACAACTGCGAGTCCTGATGCGTGATGTGTTCCGTATTTGGGAATTGCCTTTCGTGCCATGAATGCCGACTTTGAAAATGGAAGCATCCCAAAAATTATTGAACCTTGAAACGTGGATACGGGGTTTTGGTTGGAACGAATCTAACCGGTCCAAGCCAGCCATTTGCGAAACAAAAACTTTATAAACGGAGTCAGCCGAGTGCGACTGTATTGGTCGCCGAGCTTGCGGATCGCGTCGGCTTGGGTCGGATAGGGATGGATCGTGCTGCCAATCTTCGATAGCCCCAGGCCGTGGGTCATTGCCAGCGTGATCTCGGAAATCAAGTCACCCGCGTGGCGCGCAACGATGGTCGCGCCGACGATTTGGTCGCTGCGCTTCTTCACGTGGACTTTGACAAAGCCGTCATCGTCCCCGTCCAGGATCGCTCGGTCGACGTCGCGCAGTTCCTGGACGAACGTGTCGACTTCAATCCCCTGTTCTTTCGCCTGGTCTTCGTACAAGCCCACGTGGGCAATCTCCGGCGAAGTGTAGGTACACCACGGAATCACCAATTTCGAGGCCTTCTTACGTCCCAAGAACAGGGCGTTTTGAATCACGATGCGAGCCATGAAGTCGGCCGCGTGGGTGAACTGGTATGGGGAACAAATGTCTCCCGCGGCGTAAATTCGCGAGTTCGTTGTTTGCATACGATCGTTGACTTTGATCCCCTTTTTATCGTAATCCACGCCCACAGCGTCCAAGTTCAGATCCTCGACGTTCGGCGCTCGGCCAGCCGAGACCAGCAGCTTGTCGATCGGTTCGTCGTATTCACGGCCGTGCGAATCGAACGTTAAGCGAATTCCATAATCGCTTTCGATCGCGAGATTCTTGCCATCGCAGAGCAGTTTGACGCCGTCGCCGATGATGGCCTGCTGAACGATCTCGGCCGCATCTCGGTCTTCGCGCGGCAGGATGCCGTGTTTCGCTTCGACCAGAACAACTTCCGAACCAAGTTGCGAGAATGCTTGCGCCATTTCGCAGCCAATAGGACCGGCGCCTATCACGCCGAAGCGCCGCGGCAATTCGGTCAGCGAGAATAGCGTTTCGTTCGTCAAGTAATCAACTTTGTCCAAACCCGGAATCGGCGGTGCAGCGGCTCGCGCACCGGTGGCGATGACGGCTCGCTTAAAATTCAATTTTGTGCCGTCGACATCAACCGTGTTGGAATCGACAAAGCGCGCGTGACCGAAGTAGACGTCGACGCCAAGCTCGCGAAACCGCTTGGCTGAGTCATTTGGACTAATCCGGGCGCGCAACCGTCGCATGCGTTGCATCGCCGCAGCAAAGTTAACGACTACGCCGCTGGGCACTTCCACGCCAAATTTTTGCGCATTGCGCACGCCTGCCGCGCTCCGGGCCGCACTGATGATGGCCTTGGTCGGCACGCAACCGACATTCAGACAGTCGCCACCCATCAGGCTCCGTTCGACGAGGGCAACTTTGGCGCCCAGTCCAGCGGCGCCGGCTGCAGTCACCAGGCCGGCCGTACCGGCCCCAATCACCACCAGATTGTACCGCCCATTCGGTTGCGGGTTCACCCAATCCAAAGGACGAACATTCCGAACCAGTTCTTGATTGAATTCGTCCGCCGGGCTTGTTTGCGGCAATCGCTCGATCACCGGCTGATCTTGTTTAGCCATTCTGTCTTTCTGAATCGCAATGTTCTGTATCCTTGTCTATCGACGTTGCTTGTTTTCAACACTGTTTAACTTCCAATCGAAAGGCAACGACTCGATGCTCGGCGTGTCGCCGTTTGTCAGCACTGCATTTAACTCGGGCGAGTAACGCGCGGCGAACTGCAGCGTGCCTCCGACCACCTGCTCGAAGTCACCAGCATACCAGTTGTAGAGTTTCGTCAATCCTACGACTTTAGCCTTGGAATCAAACTGAAACCATGTCGCGTGCCCATGGACAAAGTCCGTCTGGCTTGCCAGTTGCTCTTCCAACCTCGTAGCATTAAAAGCTTCGCTGCGCAGCGGTGGGGAGCCGACAGCGGCGCAAACCAGCGCGAAATGAATGCGAGGCTCGACGAACTTCGGCCGAATCTGCTCGTGCTCGATTTGATTCAAGCTCCAAATGTATCCGCCGATGTTCCAGCGCACGGCGTCCCAACGCTCGGCCGTTCGAATGTCCATGATCGAGTCGATCGGCTGGTGTTCGACGATCAGCTTCAAGGTGAATGCGTTGTAAGCGTTAATGAGCAAGGCGAGCTTCTGGTTGCGTCCCATCCTGTCGAAGGGTGCCGCGGCGACACGATCCAGGTAGGCGTCCAGCTTCGCCTCGTCTCGTTTTATGCCGTCGTAATCGACCCAGCCATCGGCATCGACATGCACACGAAGCAGGGAGTCGAACGACGAGTGATCGAACGACGGCTCTGATGGGACCTCGACATATGCCTCTTTCATTTCCACTGGCGGCGGACCGAATAGGCCCGCGAGCTTGCGTTGAATTGCGTGGGAGTTGGCGAAGACGTAAACCGCGACACCGGCCATGACAAGTGCTGTCGCAGCCAGCATGATCGTGCTTCGCCAACGCGAGCCTTTACGTCGAGCGTGCTTTGCTTCTTTTTTGACAACGGGCGTCGATTCGTCCTCCGTCGTCGCATTGTCCATTTGCTCTTGCAGCTTGCGCCGCGCCAGGCGCGTGATATAGACGGTCACGGCGACCGTCGCGACCAATCCCACGGCCAGCATCGTCCACTCGCCAAGCGTTCGCGATCGGTCGCTTCCCACCGCCGCCTTGGTCACATGTCCGAGATAGATATAGAGAAACGTGCCGGGAAGCATCGCCAGCCAACTTGTGACGACATAAGGCCAGAAGGGAATCCGCGTCAGCCCGTACAGATAGTTTTGAAGATTGAATGGAATGGCCGGCGACAGTCGCAGCAAGGCGACGATCTTCCATCCCCCTTCGCCGATGGCACGATCGATTGCATCAAAGCGGCGGTTGCGTCGAGCGATTGATTTGACCTTATCCCGCGCCACATAACGGGCAATCAAAAACGCCAGCGATGCCCCGACCGTCGAGCCGATCGAGCAAGTAACCGTTCCTACGCCCAATCCGAACAGGGCGCCGGCTGCCAGCGTCAGGATCATTCCCGGCACAAACAACACTGTCGCTATGATGTAGATCAGCGCCAAAACGACCGGTCCCCAAACTCCCAACTCAGCGATCCATAAGTTGATGGCTCCTATTGCCTGACTGACGGGTAGCAGACGAACCATCGTCAACAGTGCGGCCAGAATCACCACAATCGACACCCACCGAACGAAGGTGATTACCCGCTTCGTATTACTTTTCATTTTAGAGGATTCGCTTTCACCGTTCGATTTGAAGCGCAGGGCGTCGCGACCATAAAACTCGCGATTGCGATAAACTCAAACATTGATGTTGACCTGTAATGCCTTGGTTCTCAATAACGTCCCAGGAAGACGTACGGCGGATTTTCGGCTGGTCTTGGCAGATCCTCCGGTAGTGATCACACGCATTCACAAGTCCAGAAAGGCCAAATCAAAATCGCTGCCTGGGCCCGCAGCCCCAAACCTCAATGAACTTCACTGGAAAAACGCAAAACAAAAAAAAGTTGCGTAACCAGGACGAAAAATACCCCCGGCAGGAATCGAACCTGCGACACCTGCTTTAGGAAAGCAGTGCTCTATCCACTGAGCTACGAGGGCTTAATGGCGCAATCAGATCGCCGCTCGATTATAGGCGCAACAAGTTGTTGAGCCGTGTAGATAACGATCCGATACACTGAATCGAAAGCTGTCTCTTGCCGCTTGCTAAGGCAAAATTTCGTATGCCTGGGAACTTGACCAGGATTTTTGCAAATAATCTTCGATCACCCTATTCAATTTTCAAATGGCCGACGATTACTTCCTGGGACGCAACAATAATAATACAACCGACAGTACCCGAGGCGGGACTCGAACCCGCACGTCCTTAACGGACACAGGATTTTAAATCCTGAGCGTCTACCAATTCCGCCACTCGGGCAATTGTATCAGCTTTTGCCAAAAAGATTGCGTTTGTTAAAGCACGAAATCGATCAACCACCCCGCCCTGTTGGCGGCAAACACGATTCTGTAAATTGTTCCAGTCGAGGATCATGTAAAGCGCACAACGTAAATCAAAAAAAACTGCAATGCAGGGACCTTCCAACCTCCCTTTTGCATCGGTTACGATGTGTTATCAGTTTAAAGGATTCCAAGCTAAAACTATACATTTACCGCGTGTTCGCCAAGTGGACTTGGTCATTTTTTGGCGTTTGCGACTCCCCTTTTTTGGAACGTGAATACACTTGATTGACGGTTTTTTGCCCACGCGAGCAACGCTAATGTTAGACTTGTTGTTTGTGGCGATGTTCGCGATTGTCATCGTCATGATCGCAAGCATTTGTTGGGTTCGGCGGCGCAACTTCCAGCTTCATCGGCAGATTCAAATTGGATTGTCGGCGGTCTTGATTGTCACTGTGGTGTTGTTTGAGGTCGATATTCGATTTTTTTCCGATTGGCAAACTCCTGCTCGCGAATCAGCATTTTATGATTCCGGGTGGGTCTTTCGATCACTATATATCCATTTGGCATTCGCCATTCCGACTCCCTTTGTTTGGGGAGCGGTCGTCTGGATGGCCGTACGGAATTTTGGGAGTCATCCGAACCCGGGTGCACATAGTTGGCTTCATCGCCGAATGGGCTATTTGGCTGCCGGCTTAATGTTGATGACTTCAATGACAGGATGGATTTTTTATTTCCTGGCGTTTGTCGCATAATGGCGAATCGGGCATGATCATCGGTGCGCCACTACGCCAGCTATAGCGGGGATTCGCCCTGTCAAATCGAGTGATGGCATCCCGGTGATGTTTCCAGAGTGGGCTCAAACTGGCGGTGATGATGGAATGCGCGAGCACAAATGGCATTTGTCGATAGCCAACCGATAGGCGACTTGGTTCGCGCCGGCCGGGCTTGCGTGGAATCGCGGGGACGAACCCAGTCAAAATGTTGTCGTGCCTAGCGTTGATGGCAACCATGCTACCTTGGCCGGTTCTTTCTTGACTGCTTGTGTGCTCGGCGCGACCATTACGTAAAAACCGCCTACCGCCCTTCCGCATTTCGATGCGATTCCACGAAACGCAGTGACTCAAAAACAATTACTCAAAATCGCATGGGTGATTGTCTAGGGCTAGATCCCAAAGCTGTCCCGTCCGGCAAAACACGTCCAATGTGTTTCCTGCGTCCGTAGTTGACAGTTAGTGGTGGCAACTTAACTTGTGATACCGAATCGTAAGTGTCGCCGAGCGCCATCAGGCTGCGTGCCAGATTAATTGTCAACTTCTCCATTCGCATGCACTTCAATAATTTAGTCAAATTTTGACTTGGCAAAACACTTTCAGCGGGCTATACTTCTGCCGAAGCCTCTGCTCTCTCTTTCAAAAGAGCTATGCTGGGGTGATGCGATCGGAAATAAACGAGTAGCGCTATGAAAGCTTTTTTTGAGCGTTTTCCGATCCAGACGGGATGTTATTCGAGTTGGAAACTCGGTGTCTTCCGTTCACCCCAGGGCCGACACTGATGTGTTCGGACCCCCAAGCTGCCTCCGAACGGTTTTTTGAACTGTGCAGGAGGATCGGCAGCGTTGGAGCGATTCAACGCGATTCTCTGTGGCTATCTTGTTTGTCCAGAATGAATACCCCTTACCGGTGGCGACTCCGATTCCCTTTGTCGAGAGACGATGGAAGAAAAGTCGTAAGACCAGGTCGGGCAAGTGTTAGACCCTTGACCGCCCAAGTACCCCTTTGCTGGTGCTGCAAGATTGCCCTGTAAATTACGCATCCACGCCGTGGCTGTAACGGACGATCGAGCTCAACTAAAAACAACTGGAAGAACTTATAACCTTGGCATAGCAAAGCTCTGCTGCTTCGCCGGACCTGCTGCTTGGCAGCGGGATCCATTGAAACCGGAATGCCGATGAAAGTTTTTCAGTAAACTCCTATTAGGAAAACAATTGAACACATTTCAAGAACTGGATTTGATCGAGCCACTGCAACGTTCACTGGTCGAACAAAATTACATCATCCCGACGCCGATTCAAATTCAAACGATTCCCTCCGCAATTGAGGGGCGTGATATCATGGGTTGTGCGCAAACTGGAACAGGCAAGACTGCTGCTTTTGCGCTGCCAATCCTCAATCATTTAGGGCAGACGAATCGTAAAGCAATTCCCAACCGTCCCAACGTATTGGTTTTGGCGCCGACCCGCGAATTGGCAATACAAATCAGCGAGAGCTTTGCAACGTACGGTCGCCACTTACATTTGCGTCAGGCCTTGGTTTATGGTGGCGTGAGCCAATCGAGTCAAGTACGAGCGATGAATCGCGGATCACACATTCTAATCGCTACACCCGGCCGGTTATTGGATTTAATGGAGCAACGATTTATCCATTTGGATCATTTGGAGGTATTCGTATTGGACGAAGCTGATCGGATGTTGGACATGGGATTCATGCCTGATTTGAAACGAATCATCAGCAAATTGCCGGAACAGCGCCAATCGATGTTTTTCTCGGCAACGATTCCACCAAAGATCATCGAACTGTCACGGAGTTTACTGCGTAAACCGGTCCGAGTCGATATTACTCCTGGCATTGCGACCGTTGACGCCATTGAACAGCGCGTCATGTTCATGTCGAATTCGGACAAGCACGGAGCTCTGCAAGATGTTTTGCACGAAAAAGATTTTGTTCGCGGTATCGTCTTCACACGAACCAAACGAGGTGCGAACCGCCTTGCCGAAAAATTGTCAAATGGAGCATTCAACGCGACTGCAATTCACGGCAATAAATCACAAGGTGCTCGACAACGTGCTTTGGAAGACTTTCGGCAGCGAAGGGTTCAAATACTAGTGGCTACCGATTTGGCCGCGCGTGGCATCGATGTTGACGGTGTGACGCATGTAATCAATTTCGACATGCCTTCTGAACCTGAGAGCTATGTGCATCGAATTGGACGAACAGGTCGCGCCGGCGCCTCAGGCATGGCGTATACGTTTTGCTCACCTGAAGAACGGGGGGACCTGCGTGCGATCGAACGCTTGCTGGGTCAAAAAATTCCCGTGATTGGTAAAGATCTTGGCGACGAAGGGGGCGCACCCAAAACGGAGAGCCGAGGACCCAGTCGACGTCGCTTTGGTTCGTCCCGCACTGTCACCAGAGCACCTCGAAAGGCGATGCCAAATAAGGCTCGACGCTTTGACAGTGCCGCAGGCAGTGGTGAGACGAGAAAGCCAACGAAGCAACAGAGCCGACGTAAACCCATTCGATCGGTTGGCCGAACTCGGCAAACCACCTGAGTCGATCTGTCGAACGGTTGCCAATCACTCCAAAACCCGTAATTGCTCGGAGATGGTGCGGGTTTTTTCCGTAATCACATCGCCCGTGTGCTGAGTCGATTTACGTTCGACCAGCAACACCTGACACTCTTCGTCGGCGATTGGGTTGTGACGCACCCCTTTTGGAACAACGTACAGGTCGCCCTCGCCAAGCTCGACGGTCTCCTGTTCCATTTGAATGCGCAAGTTGCCCTTAAGAACCAGGAACAACTCATCCTCTTTTTCGTGGTGATGCCAAGTCAACTCACCGTGAAGCTTGGCAACTTTCACATACACATCGTCAACGATTGCAATCACTTGCGGTGACCAAAGTTCGCTTAACGAATCGGCGATCTGAGCAGGGGCAATAATTTTTGCCATGATTTGTCCTTTCGTTTCTCCATCTATTCGACCGATTCAGTGTTCGCTTCGAGTTGTCGGGCGTTAAGATGAAGTGTATAGTGCAGGCCTATTCAAATTTAACCTGTACTTCAATCCGCAAAGTCCCAATGATGAAGCCACTTTCTAAAAACTGGCCACGACGGTGGGCGCTGGTCATTGCCGTTGTCTTCTGTTCCCAGTTGACGTTCATTCTGACCCACACGGTATCGGCTTGGCAAGTCGTCGACAGCAATACGAGCAATCCGACCGCAGCAGCCCTGTCGGACGATCAGCGTCGATTCGTGGACGAAGCCGTCACCGAAGAAATGGCCGAACAGGATTTGGTCGGAATTGCGATTGGAATCATACGCGACGGAGAGATTGAGTATCTTAAGGGATATGGTCTCGCCAATCGTGAGGCAAATTTGCCGGTTACCCTCGAGACGGTGTTCAATTGGGCATCGAACTCAAAACCGGTGATAGCCCAACTGGCGGCAATCTTGGTTCAAGAGCAATGCCTTGATTTGGACGCCGATATCCGAACGTACTTGCCAAACTTTCCTGATAAAGGGCACGTCATTACGACACGCCAACTTCTCAATCACCAAAGTGGATTTCCACACTACAACAACGGCACGATCATTCCTGGTGGAAAACGGGGGTCCGTTTCTGATGAGTTGGACCCGGACATCGCATTGGAACGATTCATTGATTCACCGCTGATTCACAAACCTGGTGAAACGTATGACTACTCTTCGTATGCCTATGTGATCCTTACGTCGGTCGTCCAAAGTTCCGGCAAACATCCGATTGCGGATCAGCTGAAACAGCGAATTATCGAACCACTGGAATTGAACAGTTTTCAACTGGACGTTCCCTTGGTCGACAACGCAGATCCGCGTCAACATCATTGGGCCAGCGGTTATCGGCGCAACGCCAGAGGTCACATTGTTGAGGTTAAGGATACCGCACATTTTTGGAAGCATGGCGCTGGTGGTTATAAATCCAATATCCAGGACTTTGCCAAATGGGCTCAAGCCTTGATGTCCGGCAATCTCGTTGCTGATCACGTACAGCAGGAGTTCTGGACCCCCCAAGCGACCACGTCAGGCGAGGTAACTACGTATGGCCTGGGATTCGGTGTGGCTGGACAATGTAATCGACTACGGGTCTCACATAGTGGTTCGCAAGACGAATGCAAAACGATGATGGTGATCTATCCTAACCAAAAGCACGGAGTCGTCGTTTTGTCGAACTGCAACCATGCAGAACCGAAGAAATTTGTGGACGCCATTTATCAAGCATTGAAATAACCGGCGACGTTTAGGAACAGTCGACGCTTTCCAACAACTGATTGCATTCCTTGTCGAAATCGTGCGATGACTTGCTGAATCACCACCCACAAAGTGTTGCGGTTACAATTGACTTTCCATGGTTCCAAGTCGGCTCAGAAAATTGGAGCAGCGATCCAAACTGGAACTGACCTCGTCCTGTTTGCAACGCTCTTGGCATCAGCCCTGTTTCCTGAGATGCAGTCAATCGATAAACTAACTTTGGTCTGCTGTCATTTCCTTCCCGTGCGAAAAATCGAATGGTCGTCACTGATTGTTTTTAGAATATTCTTGGCTTGAAATAGATTTTCCGATTTTGATTCAAACTGGTCGATGAACTCTAAGACTCCAATTTCTGAACGAAAGCCATCGCTCGTACTAGGTAGCCGAGGGTGTCTGACTGCATTTGGTGCTATTTTTCTGATCGCCGGACTGATTGCGAGCTGGTTTACGTTGGTGCGACCGATGTGGCAACTTTCCCAGGCAACGAGTTGGAACGATACCGAGGCCACGATCACATTTAGTGAAGTCAAGATTGACCGGGACAGTGAAGGAACGACTTATAGGCCCGAGATTCGCTTCAAGTATGTTGTCAATGGAGAATCGTTTGAGTCAAGTAACCGAGTCTTCTTTAGTTGGTCGAGCAGCAATCAGTCCTGGGCACGAAAAACCGTCGAGCGATATCCAGTTGGATCGAAACATATGTGCTACTACGATCCCTCCCAGCCGTCCTTTGCCGTGTTGGATCGTGACTTTAATTGGACGTATTGCCTGGGATCGTTCACATTGATCTTTGTAATTATCGGTGGCGTCATAATATGGATTGCCAGTCGCCAAACAGATCGCTCGCCATCAAGCTCGACTCCGCTTGGTTATCCCCCGACCGCAGCGCAATCATCGCAACCTTCTTTGCTGCCTGCGGCGTTGGCCAGTGCTAATTTAAACTTGCCATGGTCCGGTCAAGAGGGTCCAAGGCGGTTGAAGCCGGAACTATCTCGATGGAGACAGTTTATTACCGGATTTGTGGTCGCGGTTTTCTGGAATTCGATTTCCTGGTTCATGCTCGTCATTGTAATCCGAGAGAATGGCATTATCAGCATTGGTACGTTGTTCCTCAGCGTTTTTGTGCTGATCGGCGCCGGTTTAGTTTTAATAGTCTTGCATCAATTTTTGGCACTTTTCAATCCGGACATTTCAATTGCAATTAGTAATGCCGTGGTCGAGCCGGGTAGCTCGGTTGACGTCGCCTGGGAAACGATCGGTAATACTCGACGGATTCGGGAACTAACCATCGATTTGATCGGAAATGAAATAGCGAATTACACGCGAGGGACCAAACACTACACGGATCACGCCGAGTTTTTTCGGTTGAATATCGTTCGAACGACGGACCCTGGAGCCATGGAGTTCGGAAGTGAGACCATTGACCTCCCGTTAAATGCCATTCATTCGTTCTCGGGTCAGCGAAACAAAATTGAATGGTCATTCCAGATTCACGGTGACATTCGCATGTGGCCGGACGTAACCGCCAAATATCCGTTCTTTGTTAAACCTCGATCACTGAATGGTGAAACCGCATGATTACCATCGAGATGGAACGACTTGCATTTGAACCCGGGAACACGATACAGGGTTTAATTCGATGGACCGATTTGAAGTCGGATGATCGGATTGAAATTCGTTTAATCTGGTACACTGCGGGAAAGGGGGATCGCGACTTTGGAGTTGTCGCTACCGAGTCAATTGATTCCCCGACCCCAAATGGAAACCAGACTTTTAGGTTCGCTGCGCCGTTTTACCCACACAGTTTCTCTGGGCAACTGATTTCATTGATTTGGCGAATCGAGGTTATCAATATGTCCGATCTGTCCACAGAATTCCTGGATTTGGTCATCGCCCCGGATGGCGTTGAAATACTACTCCATGCGAAACGGGACAATCTCGCTTTGGACATCTAGCTCACACACACTTTCCAGTCCAAAACGTCAACAAATGTCACGTACAAGTATCGATAGAAACTTGCCCACGATCGGATGCACTGCCAGGAACAATCCGTTCGCCACGCATTGTGTTGAAGCGCTCGCGTTTCAGTTTGCAGACGGGGACTGGCAATCCCAGTTAACACGGTTACGGCAGATGGGTTTTCGTGGTTCAATTGTCGGCCCACAAGGCTCGGGTAAAACGACTTTATTGTTGGAGTTAAAGGATCAGCTCGCAATCAACGTTTGTGAACCAGATCAAATCGAATTCAGTTTTGTTTCACAAACATCGAAAGAGCGAGCAAACCAGCTTTTGCATCTAGAAGCTGCACTTTCGCGGCAGCAAATCCTGCTAATTGATGGATTCGAACGGTTTAGCTGGGGGCAGCGTCGGCGTTTGCGCAAGCGTCGTAAATCTACGGGTTCGATCGTTGTTACGACCCATCGGCGATGTGGGCTCCCGGTCTGGGTTCAATGCGATCCAAACATCCAGTTGTTAGGGAAACTGCTTGGGCAGCTCGGGCATCCACACGACGAATCTCTGTACAAACTCGCCGGTGAATACTTTTTCCATCGCAAAGGGAATATTCGCGAAACATTTCGAGACCTGTACGATGAATGGGGAACGCATCGGGGGCAGCAATCATCCTGATCGGTGATAGAGGCGACATTGGCAAACGATAAAATCGCGAGATCTTTTGATGGCACCCTCAAGGGACAGACCGAGGGGCCGTCAACGGTAACAATGCACTATCTTGATGATACGTCTAACTTACCTTTTACGGCCTGCAGATGTTCATCGAGATAAATGGCTAGTTGATCGTCTTGAACTTCTTCGACCAGGCGGAACATCATACTCACGACATCCCGATTATCTCCGATCGAGCGAACTTTGGGGTCGTTCGCAAACGAGACAATGCGACCTAACACGGAAACACTGGATGGACCGGTGAGGTACAGCCAGATCGCTTCATTTTTTTTCGTTTGAATACTCGCCCACGGTTCCTTCTGTTCCGGAACATAGATATGGACAAGTTGTTTGTTATTCCAAAGGATCTGGCAATCTCCGGTGATCGACTTGAGAAGCTCAATCAGATCCTCCAATACTTGAACATCCCATAATACTCTCTGGCCAGGCGCGAATCCTTTGCGGAGGAAATGCCATTTTTCACCCAGTTTTGTCCAGGGCATATGATCTTCGAGTTTGAAATTGGTATCTGCGGTGCTTCCCTGAAAACTCTCCGCAGCCGCGTCGATGAATTCCCAAAATTCCGGTCTGTCGATTTCTTCGAGTTGAAACACGCGAAACTCGATTTCCTGCCACATTCCCTTCTGATTGGATATTTTTATTCTTGGCTGGTTGCCATAGATCGGCAACTCGTCCATTTCATTGAGGGTACGCAGGGGAATCTTATTCGTCAATTCATCGCGTTTGAATGCGTTTTTACGGCAGCGAAATTTTAGTTTTAGCAACCAGTGTTCACCGGTGATCGCATGCAGAAACCAACCGCGATTCTTGGTTTCAGCAGAAATCTCAACCACACTCCGTGAATTCCAATTGGTGGCTGAAAATCCTTCTCGCGCTTCGATTTGATCGACAACGCGTTCTAAAATACGCCCATCCCATTCGACCGGTTCGCCCGCGCGGTCCACACGTTGTTTCGTATGCCATAGTCGACCGTCGATCTCCCAGGGCATCTGCGCCTGACTTCCAACATCGGACACGTCGAGGTCACCTGATTGTTCTTCATGGACTTCATTGGGGTCGAACTCGACTCGCCGTTTATAGGGTCCTGCAGCCAGTATCGGCGCCAACGCTTCACCGGTATAGCTGCGAAGCAGCTTCGAGTTCCCGCCAGGCTGTGCCTTGGCAGCATGTTCAATGACCGTTTCAGGTGTACCAGCAATGACGACTTGTCCACCGCCGATCCCCGCTTCGGGCCCCAGATCAATCACCCAGTCGGCACACTTAATGATATCCAGGTTATGTTCGATCAAGACTACGGTGTTACCTATATCGACTAAGCGTTGCAAAACGTCTAACAACTTTGCCAGGTCACTGAAATGCAAGCCGGTTGTCGGTTCATCAAGCAGGTATAGGGTTTGCCCCGTATCCGGTCGCGAGAGTTCTGCCGCTAATTTCACTCGTTGGGCCTCACCGCCGCTCATCGTCGGCGCCGGTTGCCCCAATTGCAGGTACTCGAGACCGACATCACACAACGTATGCAGGATTCGGCGAATTTTTGGGATGTTGTTGAATAATTTTGCGGCTTCGCTGCAGGTCATCTCGAGCACATCATTGATCGAATGACCATTGAATTTCACGGCAAGCGTTTCTTCATTGTAACGATGACCCTGGCAGTCATCACATTCGACCCAAACATCGGGAAGGAAGTGCATTTCAATCCGAATTTTACCATTGCCTTCGCATTTCTCGCATCGACCACCTGGGACGGTAAAGCTGAACCGTCGCAGCGAATAACCCCGCACTTTGGCGTCCGGCAATTGCGCAAATAGCTGCCGAATTAAGTCAAATGCTCCAGTATATGTCGCCGGATTGGAACTTGGCGAATTGCCCAATGGCGTCTGATCGACCTGAATAACTTTGTTGATAAACTCCAATCCACGAATTTCGTCGTGCGCGCCGGGGTTGGTTGAAGCCCGGTGCAAACGACGCGCAAGTTCGGAGTACAAAATGTCATCGATCAGCGAACTCTTGCCGCAGCCACTCGGCCCGGTGACAACGGTCAACGTCTGCAGCGGTATACTTACATCAATATTCTTCAGGTTATTCTGCCGCGCCCCGATGATGTCAAGTGAATTCACTTGCACCAGCGGTCGTTTCGTTTTGGCTATTGACGATGACTTGGTTCGGGCCGATTTCTTAGGGACCAACGGGGTTAATCCTGGACGCCGATTGGACGGAATCGGAATCGACTTTTTTCCACTTAAATAGGGTCCGGTCACCGACATCCGTCGTTTGGTAAGCGTTTGCGGGTCCCCATGGGCCACGATCTGACCGCCCGCCGAACCCGCTTCAGGGCCAAAATCAAACACATGATCCGAATTCGCGATCACCTCTCGATCGTGTTCGACAACCAGCAACGTATTTCCCAGATCGCGCAGCTTGTAGAGTGCGTGTAGTAAACGCGTATTGTCGCGCGGGTGCAGACCGATCGTCGGTTCATCCAGGACATACAACACACCGCACAGCCCGCTTCCGAGTTGACTCGCCAAACGAATTCGTTGAGCTTCACCGTTCGAAAGCGAATTTGCTGCACGGCCTAAAGTGAGGTAATCCAACCCAACGTCATTCAAGAATTCGACTCGATTTTTTATCTCTCGAATAATTTCACCGGCAACCTTTTTTTGACGGGAATCGAATTTCCAGCCATTGATCTCCGACTTCAACACACCTAACGGCATCCGGCAGACTCGATCGATCGTGACGCCATTGAAACGGAATGCGGTCGCGTCATCGCGGAGTCGACTGCCACCGCATGACCCGCAATCGACCGTGTCGACGAGATCTTGCAAACTCGTGCGTACACTTGCGGATAGTCGGCTTGCCTCCTGGATCGTCGGATACACACCTTTGAATTGAAAACGAAATGAGGAATGGCTTGGTTCGCGCAACGTACCGGCTGATTTTGCGGGTACATCAAACCAGCGCTCGCCCGTTCCGTAAAACAACAGTCGACGATGTCTGGCGTCAAGCTGGTCAAAGGGTACGTCCGTGGGAATACCGACGCCCCGGGCGAATACTTCCAGGATTCTATGGGCGAACTCCTGGTTATGCGCAGGAATCAACTGGATCGCCCCCTCACTCAAAGTCATTTCTGAACCACGTAGGAATGCGATCGGATTGGCGCCGATCTGCGTTCCCAATCCTTCACAAGACGAGCACCAGCCAAGTTGGCTATTAAAGGAAAAGTGATTGGGGGAAAGTCGTTCGAAACTGCGACCGCATTCCGAGCAAGCCAGGTGTTGACTATGCGTAACAACTGGCCAATGAATTTCCTGAACCTGATCATCGACGACAACCGATGTCATCACACCGGCCCCCAGCGAAAGCGCTGCCTCGACACTTTCGGCTATTCGGCCTCGCGATTCCGGTTTTACCGTGATCCGATCGACGACAATCTGGACATCGTTTCGACTGCGACGATCGAGGCTTGGCGCCTCGTCGATATTGACCGTCCGATGGTTTACGCGGACTCGAACATACCCAAGGCTGCGAATTTCTTCCCACAATGCGGTGAAATCCTGAACTTCATCACAGTTTACGGGAGCCAGCAAGTACATTTTTGTTCCGACCGGCGCCGACATAATTTTGTCGGCGACTTGATCTGCGGTCTGTGTTCCAATTTCGACATCGCAATCAGGGCAATGAGGCGTTCCCAACCGCGAGAACAGAATCCGCAGATAATCGTAGACTTCAGTGACTGTTCCGACCGTGCTGCGTGGGGTATTCCCCAGGTTTTTTTGTTCGATTGCGATGGCTGGAGAAAGGCCCTCGATCAAATCTACTTTCGGCTTGGGCATTTGATTGACAAACTGCCTAGCGTATGAACTGAGACTCTCGACATATCGGCGCTGCCCTTCGGCATAGATGGTGTCCATCGCCAGCGAGCTTTTGCCGCTTCCACTCGGACCGCTAAAGACGGTCATCGAATCTCGATCGATGTCCACGTCCACTGATCTCAAGTTGTGTTGTGAAGCGCCTCGCACCTGAATTCGTTTCACAAACTCTGGCGCACGTCGTTTCGCGCGCGGTTTTTGCCCGTTGGATGCAACTTGGTTGAGTTTCCCTTGCATCGCCACCTGCAATGCTCGGCCGGTGTAAGAATTCTTAACGTGAATGATTTCTTCGGGCGTTCCTGCAGCGACGATCGTCCCCCCTGCTTCACCACCCTCGGGACCGATATCGATAATCCAATCCGCTGTTTTGATGACATCCAGATTGTGCTCGACGACCAACACCGTGTTTCCGGAATCCACGAAGTTATGTAACACATTCAGCAGCAGCTTGATGTCGGCGAAGTGTAAACCCGTCGTTGGTTCATCAAGCAAATACAACGTTTTCCCGGTACTCTTTTTGACAAGTTCTTTAGCCAACTTGATGCGTTGGGCCTCTCCACCTGACAACGTTGGTGAAGGTTGACCGATTTTGATATAGTCCATGCCGACATCGTGAAGCGTTTTCAGCTTGTCGAAAATTCGCGGAACATTCTCGAACAGTTCCATCGCATCCTGAACATCCATTTCCAACACGTCGGCGATCGAGTGCCCCTTAAACTTGACCTGCAAGGTCTCGCGACTGAACCGCTGACCATTACATACGGGGCAGGTCACCCAGACATCGGCCAAAAAGTCCATTCCCAATTTGTTCGAGCCATTACCTTCGCAAGCCTGACATCGCCCTAATTTGACGTTAAAACTGAAACGCCCCGGCGGATAGCCGCGCCGTTTAGACTCCGGAAGTTCAGCAAACAATTTTCGAATTTCATCGAACACCTTGATATAAGTGCCCGGGTTACTTCGAGGCGTTCGGCCGATCGGTGTTTGATCGATGGCAATCAATTTGTCCATGAGTTGGACCCCCTCGATCCGTTCATGGGCACCTGGATTCCCTAACCCTCGATTCAAATCCTGCCGTAGCGCCTCGACGAGAATGTCATTGACAAGCGAACTCTTTCCGCTTCCCGAAACTCCCGTAACACAGACAAACAGGCCAAGCGGAATCTCGACATCCACGCACTTTAGATTGTTGTGAGTCGCGCCGATCACCCGTAAACATTTGTCTGGATTTCGATGACGTCGGCGTTGGGGAATGGCAATGGATAACTGGCCCGACAAGTATTGCCCGGTCACACTTCGTTTGGACCGACAAATCTCCTCGGGCGACCCTTCGGCAACGACCTCGCCGCCGTGCACTCCGGGGCCTGGGCCGAAATCCACGACATGATCGGCAGCAAGCATCGTGTCCTGATCGTGCTCGACGACCAACACGGTATTCCCCTGATCCCGAAGCCGTTTTAGCGTATCGATCAGGCGTTGATTGTCGCGCGCGTGTAATCCAATAGAAGGTTCATCGAGAATATACAGCACCCCAACCAATCCAGATCCGATCTGCCCTGCCAGGCGGATCCGTTGACTCTCACCTCCGGACAACGTCGGTGCGGTGCGTTCCAGCGTCAGATAATTCAGCCCAACGTTGATCAGAAAACCGAGTCGATTGTGAATCTCCTTGATTGCCTCCGCGGCGATGAATCGCTCGGTCGAATTAAGGTCAAGCTGCGAAATAAATTCCAAAGCCGATTCAATTGTCAACTCGCAAACCTCGGGCAAGGATCGCAATGGCCGTGCGGCAAATGATGGATGCGTCGAAGCAATCTTGATGTGACGAGCTTGCTCGTTCAAACGCTGACTATCACATGTGGCGCAGCGGATCGTATCCATCAACGATTCCAATTGACGGCGCTTCGACGCGCTTTTGGCGGAGCGGTACTTTTCGTGAAGTTCCGGAATAATACCAGCATAGGTCCCGCCGTACTTCATCGGACGATTCCCGCCGCGCCAGGTAAACGTAATGTGCTGGTCTCCAGTTCCATTTAACCATGCGTCCCTCGACTGCTGATCTAAATCACGCCAGGGCATCTCGAGCATCGTACCAGCAGGCAATTCACGTTGCCGCTCCAATGTGTCGGCCACGCCTTGATAGATGTGGCGGCGCCAACGCCCAAGTTCGCTCCATTCGCCAATGGTCTGCACACCCCCTTGTTTAAAGGACAGAGAATCGTCAGGTACGAGCATCTTTGGATCAAACGTATACATTCGCCCCAAGCCATCACAGTCGCTGCACATCCCTTGCGGCGAATTAAAACTGAATAATTGTGGAGACGGTGGGGAAAAACTGATCCCGCATGGTGTACATGCATAATCGGCGGAAAAAATCCTGTCCGTCGAATTGCGATCACTCTTTCTGGAAGTCACCCGTTGCCGCTTGGGTTTGACTCGGCTCTTTCGTGCCGGGCTGTTCGTTTCCTCAGGGGACTCTCGATGATTGGTCGGCTCGGGTTGAATGTCAGACACCTCGGTTGTAACCGCAACGACTAGATTTCCACCCCCAGTTTTGAGCCCTAACTCCACCGCTTCGGCAATTCGTGATCGTTGTCCGGTTTTGGCGGTCAAGCGATCAATGACCACTTCAATATTGTGTCGCATCTGTCGGTCGAGCTGCAAATCGTCCGTCAAGGAATGGATTTCGCCATCGACTCGAGCTCGTACAAAACCACGTTTTAACAAATCGTTGAACAGGTCCTTGAACTCGCCTTTTTGGCCTCGCACAAGCGGTGCCATGACGATAAATTCCGAACCAGCTGGAAACTGCAAGATACTGCCGATGATCTGATCGCGTGTTTGAGCCGTGATCGGATTCCCGCAGCGAGGACAAAATCCCTTTCCGATCCGCGCGAAGAGCACGCGTAGAAAGTCGTAAATCTCTGTAATCGTTCCGACGGTACTTCGCGGATTGTTGCCGGCGGATTTTTGAGAAATCGAGATCGACGGACTCAAACCGGAAATCAAATCGACGTCGGGTTTTGGCATCTGCCCCAAAAAATGGCGGGCGTAACTGGACAAGCTCTCGACATAACGACGCTGGCCTTCGGCGAAAAGCGTGTCGAACGCCAACGAACTCTTGCCGCTACCGCTCACTCCGGTGAGGCAGATTAACTGATTGCGCGGCAGCACCAGATTGATATCTTGAAGATTGTGCTCTCGAGCACCCTTGACAACGATGTCGGACGCAGGCATTCCCGATTTCTTTCGGCGAAAATTTACGTTGGCGGATCGCACAATCAAGCTGCGAAATCAGCCAGACAGGTTTTATGGCAAACCCCACATTCTATGCCAAAACGCCGTTTAGCCCAAGCGGTCGACGATCGAACGTTTCGATCGAAGGATGATTGCTTGCATTTACTAAAATCGAAATGAGGGAGGGGCGGTTGGAGCGAAGCCTGAACGACGATCAAACTTACAAGATTGAGTACACAGGATTATTGAGTCCAGGAATTCAGGAATTTGCTCAGTGGTATCTTGAAAAGCAATCGGTATGGCAAAATCCTTGACGTGCGAATCAGCTTGCCGTGACGTCAAAAGTAGCCAACGTCGCGGTCGCCGCTCAATGGGCGATCACTTGTTTTTGCGCTTTCCAGTTGCCGGTTGTGTAGGGAGCCGCTTGGCTAAAACCGCTTTTACGAGATCGCCTTCGAATTCAAAGGACAGATTATGGAATTCCGTGCGATATTGGCGCAGGAACGTCAAAGGTCGCTTGGCACCACTGACTTCGATTCGAACTTCGGCATCATCGACCGAAAAGCGACCTGATTCCCCTTTCTCGACCGTACTTCGCCAAGTGATAATATCGTTGCAAACATTGGATCCGGTAGCAACAAACGAGAGATGGCATCCCGGACTATTCTGCTCGGCGCGCAATCGTGCAAATAGTTCAAGCGAGTTTGGAGCGGGCTTTCCTTCGCGCCCCGTAACCAGCTTCTTAAAGTCAAAATAAAAGCCCTCGTACCGATGGGCATAAAAATACTTGATGCGATTCCAGTTCTTTTTCGCATACGACGCAATGTCCGTCGAACCGACGGTCAACAACGTGCGTCCTTTCCCCAGATCCAGTTCGGCGATTTGGAATCGAAAGCTGTTCTCAATTGGCTTCAGGAAAACGGAATCAGAGATCATCAATACCTGGTGAGTGTGATGCAGCCAATTAAACTCGGTCGCATTCAAGCCGGGTGCAAGTTCAATTTGAATCTCAACGTTGGCTGGTCGAACAAATATCCGCGACGATGATTTGTTCTTCATCCGCATCGTTTCCATCCATTGCTGTGCCCATGGATTTAACGCGAACGAAAACTCGATCGTCCCAGATGGAAAGACTTTGCCACGAAGCACTTTTGCCATAGGAGGCCCTTTTCACACCCAAACACAATACTAAACCTGTTCGGCAAACCAGCATTGGCAATACAACAAATGCACGATTTGCCTAAGGTCACAAAACGTACATGACACCGTTGCACGCCATGAACGGTTCCCTTAAGAGTTTGTGAAGCCTCGTTAACAATGGCACTTCTCAAAGTTGTTCCACGCGACTCGAAGCATTCCTCTTCCAGTCGGTGAGGTGAAATTGCCGAACGCAGGCGATCTTTTGAATTTAATCAGCGAACCTTGGAAAATCAATCGGCAGCGAATGCCGAAATGACCATTTTCTGAATTAGTTAGAGGATCTCGATCCGCGCACACGAATTTGATCGATCAATCGTTGTATCTGGGCTCGCTCGTCACGGTTTTCAACAATTTCCAGTGCACGGCTTTCTGAACGAAGCGCAGCAGTCGTCTCACCTTGTTCCCGCTGAATCATCGCCTTATGAACGAGCGCTTCGGCACGTAAGTCCGCTGGCAGACCCGAATTGGCCGCAAACTGATCGAGTTCGTCCAAAGCAGCCGCAATTTTATCCAACTCGACCAAGGCATCTGACTTGGCGCCCACCAATTCGATCAACATATCGGCCTGTGATGCAGCGGCGGTCAACGATTGGTCATAAGCCGTAATTGCCCCCTGATAGTCTCCACCACTATCCAACAACTCACCTTTGGCGACCACCAACATCAGGTTTTCAACTCGCTGTTTGATTTCGGTATTCAACAATTCAAGAGCTGCGTCACGCCGTTCTTGGCCGACCAATAAATAAACCTTTTTGACAATCAACCGTTGAATACCGACAGGGGTCAACTCGGGAATCGCAATCATCTGGTCCAATAACGCGATCGCGTCAGAAAATCGCTGCTGTTTGCTGAGCAGTTGTAACTTGTAGTTTAGCGCCTGTAACTTCATTTCGATCGGCAATTCGATCTCCGCTAACTGTTCATCGATAAACTTGATCGCATCATCGGGATTTCGCAACCGCGTCGCAATGGCGATATCGGTCATTACCGCTCGTCGTAATTCTTTGTCGATGGCTGCATAATATTTTGAACGCAGGCCAATGGCATCGTTTTGGTCCAAGGAGACGATCTCCTCGATGACGTTGTCGTAATACAATTCAACGATCTCGGTCGTCATCAATGACAACGCCTGATCAAGTAACGATGCACGCTCGGCCCCCTCGGCCGCATCGGCCTTCGAAAACAATTCATCCCGATTGACACGGATTGTCTTCAGATCTTCCAAATGTTTGAAATATTCATCTGGCGAAAGCTCCCTAAAACCGGTAAACGCAAAGGGTCGTTGCTTCGAATCTAACAACACTAGCGTTGGGTAAGACGTCACTCCCAGTCGTTTGGCCCAATCGCTATTTTGCTGTTGTAATTCCACGGCTTGATCTGTGTTTCTAGGAAAATCAAGTTTCAACAGCACAAATTGCGAGCCAAGTTTCGACATAAAATCGTCGTGGCCAAGAATATTCGTTTCCAATTGAATACAGGGTGGGCACCAATCGGATCCAGTGAATAGCAACAACATGTCGCGGTCAGCAGCAATCGATTCAGCGACACTGGCGGTTGCGTCTTCCGACCATCCATCATCGGTCATTGCGTGACCGGTCGTCACCGTAGAACCGATTAGTAAAACCGCAATCAGCATGGCCATGCTGAAGACTGGAAAAAACAAGAATCTGTACGTGGCGTAAATTTTCTTAATGGTCATATTTCAACGGGGTCAGGTCCAGTTTCTTGTTGGCGATTTCATTTATCACTGGCAATGAAAAGTTTTGCCACTCTTGAAAGACTCGAAAATGCGTTAAACCTAACCGGCGATTTGCGGAGCCCTTTTTTTCGGGAATCCTCGTGTGCGGCTACCGGTTAACGCTCGAACTCGCGCACTTTATCTTATCCCTCAAACACTCAACAAGCAACTGCGAGGGGTGATGATTGTTACATTCGCGGTACGAGTTTAAAAGCATCCCCGACTTGCTTCTGTTCCAGAAACCCTGACCGGTTATTCGGATTTGGTGCCATACTTATTCTGATAACAACATTTTCGAAGGACGAGAACCACTCCGTGGCCGGTGCGAATGTCTATCATTTGAATTGAGGTTCAGCCGTCTAAAAAACCTGAAACCGAGTCAGTCTCGATTCCTATTTAAGCTGCGTTCGCGTTCAATTTCTTCAAGCAACATTCGGTAACCGGGATGTTCCGGATCGATCTGTGTTAATTGTAATGCGAAGTTTAACGCTTGGTTCCATTGGTGCTGGCTTTTGTAAAAGGTGGCCGCAGCCAGCAAATAGATTTCGTTGTCGGGTCGCAGTTCCAGAACCTGTTTCAAAAATTGTTCTGTCTGGCCATATTCACCTCGCAGATAGTGGGACATGGCCGCGCGATAATAAATCGCATCGATACCCTCAATCCCTTCGTTGCGTTGTAATTCCTTCAACAATAATTGATGATCCTGGTCCCGCAATTGCGTGATTTCTTGCGACAAATTATGCAAAGAATCTTGAAGGCTGATCAACGCCTCGACATCACGATTGCGCTGATGTTCGATCGCCGAACGCTGCAAAGCTTGTTGCTGATATCCCAGAACTGAAGCTAATTCACTGCGGATTCCAAACACCTGCGGATCGATGGAAATAGCTCGCCGCAGGGCCACAATCGCATCGTCGAGTTTCCTTTGCGACTGGTAGATGGTCGAGAGGGAAGCCAAAGTCTGACCAATATCGCTGTCGAGTTTCAGCGAGTTGACATACTCGCCAAGCGCAGCTCGATATTGATCTCGCTGCTCGGCATTTAATAATTCGCTTCTAATTGTTTCAGGAATGCTTAACAGTGTCCGCACGATGCTGAGCCGGACCTCGAGCAACTCGTGGTCCAGCTGGTTCGCGAGACTCTTGGCGATTCGGTCAAGTCGATTGCTTGCTCCCTGGTCGTGGGGTGCATACTGCAGGTAATCGAGACTGCGATTGATTTCTGATTCTAGTCTTGGAATCGCGCCCACGATGATACGACTTCGGCTCGAAGCCATTGCTTCGATGGCAGCTTCCAAAGTGGTCTCGGAGCGACTCTCGGTCATACGCAGCAACGCGGTACTCCGAATAATGTCCGGTGCGGACGCATCGCGCGCGAGCTTCACCAATCCTGAATCCTTTGGCAGCGTGTCAGCGGAACCTTTAAATTCAGCAGATTGGCGTGACGTTGCTGCCAACTGGTCATAGTAGTGTGACCCGTCATAGGCCGTGCCGTACCATAGCTGCACGGATTCGAGCATCCATTGGTCGACCCGACGCAATTCAGCACTGATCGCCGTGCTTCCATTCCGTGCGTGGTATAACCAGTCACCGTACTGTTTGAGACCAGCTCGATCCTGTAGCGGTATCTTGTCCAATTCGACATGGCATGCCGAGCAGGCGTTGGGCGTCCCAAAGGCAACGCTCAAATCGGGTCGAGGGACGCGCAAACTGTGATCGCGCCGTGGATCGACTTCCATGTAGGTCGTTGATGGCATATGGCATTCGACGCACAAGGCCCCCGAAGAGCCGGGTAGATGATAATGGTGGAGCGGCGTGTCATATTTGGCTGCCGGATGCGCGTGGCAATCAGTGCACAACGAGTTGCCCACACGCTTGATCTTGGTCGTATGCGGATCGTGGCAATCTGTGCAACGAATCCCCTGATGGTACATTTTACTCTGTAAAAAAGAGCCGTAAACGTAGACCTCGTCTTTGATTTGTCCATCGGCATGGTAGGTCGAGTCCATCAGCAATTCGCACGAGTAAAAATCAGCGAATCGCTGCGATGTATGGTAACCGTCTGCAATCTGGCGACGACGAGAATGACATTTGGCGCAAGTTTCAATCTGTAACAGCGCACTTCCCTCTTTTAATGAGGTCAATCCTGTCTGCGTTCGATTGGACAGCCAACCTCGGCTACGCATGATCTCGACATGATGACTGGCTGGTCCATGACATGCTTCGCAACTTACATCAATTTCTGAAAACGACGAGCGAAACGTTTTCGTCAGCAAATCAAAGTTTTTATGGAAATTTGTGGAGTGGCAATCGGCACAACTTGTGTTCCAACGCATTGAAATCCCCGTCCAGTGCAACGGATCATCGGGCTCGAGCTTCTGATTGACATCGGGAGGTGATAAGTAAAACCAACGTTCGCCTTCGGTGTCCCAACACAGCCGAAGAACTTGAACCCGCCCGATTTCGTCGTCCGACAAATCATCGGCGCGATCGAATTCGACCATATACTGTTGCAGTGGTTCGTAACCGAAAACGTACTTGATTTCGAAATCTTGCAATGCACCATCCGGTCCGGCGGTATTGACAAAGAATCGTCCATCGCGTTTAAAGAACCTTGAAGTGATTCCAAAGTGAGTCAGCGTCTGATCATCAAAGTTTCCCCGGACCGTCTCGTCCGTTGCATCATCCATAGCCAAGTCGTGGTGCGAACCATGAAACGCTTCGGCTTCCTGTTGATGACACTCGATACAGGAACTACGGCCGACATAGGTCGCCGCATCTGACAGAGCGCTCTGCTTTGATGGCGTCGAGAGGAGCAACGTGGCAACCGCACCAATAATGAATCCGATCGCAATTAAAACGATAGCCAACACTTTCATCCGCGGACTGAAAGCGGGTTGATCCGTCCGGTTGGGCAATGTCGGGGACAAAACAATTTGACCGTTAGTTGCGAAGTTGAATAAAAGCGCCGCGCGATTTGTCCCCACCCATTATTCCTACAGCGCCGGCTCGATGTAAAGCTGTAGGCCAGCCTGGAAAGGCTGAGGCCGTTTACCTGGTTTGTGCCAAACCGGGAGGATTGGGTCAGCCTGGAAAGGCTGACGTACATACCTTGCGCTGTAGGATTAGCTGTACAAAAACATAATACGTGCAACCTGTTAATTTGCCTGAACCCGCTGTCTCTGGCGACCACTTCCCAAT
>JBGTDM010000169.1:0-8073 GCA_041748315.1 Pirellulaceae bacterium | reverse complement strand
CGCGTGCGCTCCAGAAGCAGAAAACTGCCGCCTACCTGCGGTAAGCTTTAACCAACCCGTACTCTCATAACCCTTGGTACATAAAATGGGGGCAGTCCAACAGGCCTAGCCAAGACACTGGCCAATGCAGCCGGTGACGGAGGTCGACGCGGAAATCAGCCGCTAAAGGCTAATCAACTAAGCCTTTTTTCCGGAGTTGCGTGCCGATAAATTCGGACAAACCGTCGCCCCGCAATTGTCTTGCGGTTCCCAGGATTTCACCCGTGTCACCGTCGATTAACAACACAAATGGAATACCACTTACATCGTGCATTTTACCAAGCTCCGTCTCCCAGGCCTTGCCTTCATAGATTTGTGGCCACGTCAATTCACGATCTTCCAGAAACTTCGAGACCTTTTCTGATGCACCTTCGGCGTCAAAACTGATTCCCAAAATCTCAAAGCCAGCCTCGTTCCAATCCTTATACGCCTGTTTCATGTGAGGAATTTCCGCGATACAGGGTCCGCACCAGGTTGCCCAGAAATCAAGCATGACAAGTTTACCGGCAAAATGACTGGGGAATTCGATTTCGGCGCCCTCCATCGTCGTGGCGGTGAACTCAAGCGCCTGTTTGCCCAAGCTCAAATCCGGCGGCATCGCCAATTGCGCCAGTTCGACATCAGCCTCTTCTAAATTGATTTGTCCATCAGTCATCGAAAACTGGTAGGGCGTACCCGTAAAGTTAAACGGCTCGCCGATCTTTGTACGTTCGAAATTGTTACTGATTTTTCCATTACCATCTCGATCGATCGGTAGGACACTGGCGTCTTCTAGACTCCCTGCAACGTATGAACTAAATTCCTGGCCATCCAATTTAAATGAGATTTCGTAGCCGTAGTCGAAGTAGTACATCAGAGTGTTTTTCAACGAAGCCCTTCGTTCGTCACTCGGATCAAATCGATAAAGCCCCAAGGTTCCCAAGTTGCCATCACCCACATCGATTTGACCCTTGCCCTGATACATCGTCTGACCAGAATTGGTTTGTGCCGTCCATGTGACCTCTGGATCGTTGGTTAGATCGCCATCGCCATTCGTGTCGATAAACAATCGGGCGTCTCCCTCTTCCGGTTCATCTAAAATGAAAACCCAGTTTTGCTTTCCGATTGTAAATTTTCCAAACTTGGGTGCCTGCAAATCCTCTGGTACTTTTGAGACGATATCCGCATCCTGATTCATTTCAGCGCGGTGGGGTCGATATCCACCAACTCGTTCAGTCACGCCACTTCCAATAAACGTCACATCGACCGTATTCGTCTGTGCGGATGCACCTTGGCAAGCCACCAATCCAACAATCGTTACGATCGAGCACAGCAAGCTCAATTTCATTCTAATGCTCCCAAAAAGTCTTAATTCAAAAACAGTCATCTCGTGTTCAAAAGTAACAACGTCGACTCGGCAAATCAATTGGGGACTCCGAGGTCGCGATAGCGATGACGTCAGCGGTCACGCCGGAATTTGCTCGCCGGGTTGGTTTACTGAACCACACGCTGTAAATTAAAATCGAACCGATAAGCTTGAATTGTGATATTTTCCACTTTCCAGCCACGATCACTGAGAGAATAACGACGTTGACAAATGCTTTAGAAATCCGACCCTGTGACGGTGTTGCCGGGTCATTGACGCCTCCCGGCTCGAAAAGTATCACCAACCGTGCGCTGGTTTGTGCCGCACTTGCCGATCAACAGTCGCTGCTGTGCGGCGCACTTGATAGCGACGATACACGGGTTATGATCGATTCGTTAACGCGTTTGGGTATCGACATCGTTGCCGATTGGGAAAACAATTCTTTGACCGTACAAGGATGTGGCGGTGAGATTCCAAAGCATCATGCTGAGCTGTTCGTGGGGAATAGTGGCACGACGATGCGATTTCTTACGGCACTGTGCAGCGTCGGACAGGGTCAATTTCGATTGTCGGGGGTTCCTCGGATGCATGAGCGCCCGATAGGACCCTTGGTCGATACACTGAGGCGATTAGGAGTCAACGTGGAAACGGTAAACTCCGGTTGTCCGCCTGTCGTCGTCCTGGCTCAGGGGATTCCGGGAGGGAGTGCCAGAATTGCGTCAGATGTTTCAAGTCAGTTTGCCAGTGCCGTCCTGCTTGCATTGCCGTACGCCAGGACTTTCTCGGTCCTGCAACTTCTGCCTCCGGTCATTTCCAAACCATATATCGACATGACCTGCGCCGTGATGTGCAGTTTCGGGGTAGACGTAATACGCTTTGACGAATTTTATGAGTACTCGTTGGACCCCGATCAAGTCTATGACTCGTGCGAGTACATCATTGAACCCGACGCATCGGCCGCAAGTTACTTTTGGGGAGCCGCAGCGATTTCAGGCGGCTCGGTTAGAATTGAAGGATTAACGGAAAACTCGATTCAGGGCGACGTAAAATTTGTTAAGCTGCTCGAAAAGATGGGATGCCGGGTCAACTATTTTTCGGACGCCATCGAAGTCCAAGGACCAGCGCAAGTGGGCATCGATGTCGACATGCGTGATATCAGCGATACGGCCCAAACCCTGGCTGTGATCGCATTGTTTGTCGAAGGCCCCACTCGGGTTCGAGGTATTGCCCATAACCGTGTCAAAGAGACCGATCGGATTGGCAATCTGGCGATCGAATTAAGAAAGTTAGGAGGAATCGTCAAGGAGTGTTCCGATGGCCTGGAGATTACGCCACCGAAGCAGGTTCAACCCGCGACCATCGAGACGTATGAAGACCATCGAATGGCTATGAGCTTCACCATCGCGGGATTGCGGCAACCGGGGATAATCATCATGAATCCCGGCTGCGTCAGCAAAACCTATCCGCAGTACTTTTCGGATTTGGCGAAACTCTGCCAAGTCTAATCGGCCAGTCAACCTTGAACCAAAGGTAATCAACGTTGAATTGTTAAAGCTGAAACGTTGTTTTCAGACGAAGTTAGTAGCCGTCTACTCCCAGCGCCAATGGTTCGATTCTTTCACGCGATTCAAGTCGCGCATCGCCGAAATGTGTTCGTCGGTTTTGACCTCGGCGACCAACCTGTTGGCATCGAATTCGACACCTCCACTTACTCCGATTACCTGATGAACATACCGTCGCGATCCGACGGTTTGGCGGATGATGCGGTCATTGACGACGGAAGCGACGACCTTGGGTTGGGGTTCCAAGGCAACCTCGTAATTGAACGAAGTCGATGACGATGGAGAAGCAAAGAATGTGGGGGTCCAGCCGATCTGCGCCCCCAGTCCCTTCTGCCGAATCAAGTTTGTCGCCAGCGATAGGTCAAAGATATTTTCCAGTTCGCCGTAAATTGAATATTTGCCAACCAGTGCGTCGTAATGTCGCGTAAAATCTTCGGCAAAGGTTTTGGCCGGTCCTGCGGCTTTTCCGGTTTGTATCCGTTCACCTTGTTCGCCAAGAAATTCCGTTTCGCTTTGAACTTTAACGGCCGGGCCAACAATTTGATAGACATCTCCTTCGGGACTGGCGGAGATACCTTGATAGTTCATCGTGAACCACAAGCGGAGGAGATCCAGGGGAGGTAACTCACCATGTTCGTCGAAAGTTACTCGATCCAGATAACTTGGAACGTCGCGAATCGTCTCTTCTAATCCCATCGCAATCAGTTTCATGCGGTAGTCGGCCTCGACAATGACTTGCCCGGCATGAGTTCGCGGATCGATCCCGTGAACGCTGATGTCTTGCAATCCCATTCTGTCACGTAACTCGTTTTTCTTGGCGGCACCCTTAAGCTTTGTCGTCTCCTGGAACTCCTGCACATCGGCAAGATTTGCCTGTCGTGGATCGATCGAACAACCAAAAATTCCGTTCCCCTCCCAGGCGTTCCTGAGGCAGACTACGAAGTCATCCAACTGCAAGACGGGTCGCCCCGTTTCAATGTTAACCGCTCGCCCTTCGGCGTCGAATTTCCAGGGACCGGCAGCACCGGCAATGACCAAGTCCCCAGTTTCCCGATAAACCATGACATATTGCAAGTCATAAATTCCACCCAAATATCTCAACTCGTCACTCGGCGACTTGCCACTGGCCCTTAACCGCATCAGTTCTTGTTCTAAACGGTTAATTGAAATCTTGCTCAACTCCACTGAGCGATCGAGTTGCCAACTTGATGATGATGGGTGGTGTTTGACGGAATTCCAATCCTTGAGTGCGTTCGAATCAATTCGATTTAAGGCTCCCGAACTGTCAACGAACACACCGGAAGCAAAAGGTCGCATTCGTCCGGTTCCCCCGGCGTCTTCCCATGAGTCGGGAAAAATGACCTCCTGGATCAACTCCATCAACTCATCAAAATCCGCTTCGGTGATTCCGCCCCGATGCCCTGGTGGCTGAGGCGGTCCTGGATTGTTACCGAAGCCTGCGGAACTTTGCCCTCCATTTTGTTGGTTTGAGGCAAGCAACTCAAACGCCTGAAAGCGTTGACTGCTGTCGTCGATCAATCCTGCAGTCTTTAGGGCGCCACGCTTTGCACCATGGGTCGCTTGTACCGATGCAATTCTGCCAAGCCAATGATCAGCTTGAACTGGATCACTGAGTTGCCGAGCCATTTCAACCGCTCGGCTAAATTCCCCGGACGAAAGATGAGCTTCAATCCGCTCGGAAAGCAAAGGGAGGTGAATCTCTTGTGAAATGGACGAACGACCTGGGACCGACACCAGGCAAGTTGCAATGGCGACAACCAACAAGAAAATTCGAAATCTCGATAAATTGTTTTTAGCGAACCCAAACATGAAAAACTCCTCTGACTACCGCCCCGATACAAGTATCATGACATAATTCAAGTCGTTCCGTCAAGTTTTTTGGCAACAATTCTCGTTTTTCCAATTTTTTTCCTGATCGAGAAGACAACTCGCCGTCAATCAAAGGTTTAGTCGTGGAAACGGTGTATCGAATTTCAGCGAACCGAAGCAAACTCGGCTAATGCGGAAGTAATCTCCGGCAAGAAAAACGTCTTAGCGTCTTGGTTTACGTGAGGCACGAAACTCCTTCAGCCAAGAAATGTCGATCGGATGCTGAGGCTGAGACTGCGACTGCGACGGTGAAGCAGTTGCGCCACAAGATCGTTGTAGACTTTGAAGCCTAGAACAGAATAATTGAGGCATCGCCAACTAAAAAGGGCCTGACGAAATGGTCAGGCCCCGAAACGATATCGGTCTAAAACGATCCGGCAGCAATTGTAGTGATCAATGACTCGATCACTCCCGAGCAGTCCAATTCCCAAGGTTTATAACTGTTGGAATTAGTTAAAGTTGAGATCTTAGGAAGTTTCGTTCCCTCCTGCCGGAGCGGCATCACTACCATTTTGCTGGGCCGCGTCACCATCACCTTCATTTTGTGAAGGCGTTGCAGCATCTGGGGCCATCGTCGGTGAGGCATAAACCTGGTTTTCGTCGCACCCACAATGATGGTACCCGCCAAATCCCGATTGAATCCGTCGGCCGAATCCGAACACGGAAACACCGTGTCGTCCTCCGACGCCGCAACCACTAGGATTATAGCTGACACCGTAACCACCGCAGCCGCAGCAATCACGTCCTGGGAAACCAAAACAACTACCGGTGCGACCACGTAGCCATCCAAATCCACACCCGGACCGAGTGTGGCAAGGGCTCCCACACTCGTGTCGGTTTCCGATTCGTGTCAGAAAACCGCGAATAAACTGGTGCCCTGTCGAATGACAGCCCGTGAAGCCGGCTGTTCCGTATTCGCAACAATCCTGATTTGGATAGCCAAAGCAACCACCGCAGTCGCGTCCGAACCCTAAATGGCTGCGGCCACAACCTGCGAACAATCCGCACCCACCATGTCGGGAGAATAACCCACAACCTCCATGACCATGGTGGTCGTGTCGAGTGTCACAATAGTTATCCCACAGCGCCGCACTGTATTGGTAGTTTGGAGCGCGATTGCAGGTGAAACATCGCCAGCCGAAAACTCCACAACCGTGCTGTGAACTCCCGCCACACGCATTGCCGTAACCATTGTTATAGCCTCCGGCAGCTTGTGCCTGGTAGCCATGCCCATCGTTCGCCGACAATGTGCCAGCTAAGCTGATCAATATCAGCGAAGGCAAGGATAGTAATTTAAATGTTTTCATAGGTTGCTCCGATTGCGTTTGTCACGCTTCGAGTGATTGAGTCATTGCAAAAAAATGGATGCGTCCGTCGAGCATTCCATTTCAATGCGGTCGTTTCTGAGTTACAGGAATCCATTACGATGAGCGGCTCCCTTGCGGCTAATTCATTATCGATCATGAATCGGCCGACAACGTCGCCGTAAGCAGCGCAATCCTGGGTGCCGTCCAAGTACCTCGTAGGGTTGCGTCAATGTCAGAAATCGATTGACATCGCGTATTCAACGGTCGAGTAGCGCATTCGTTTCAATCGGAGTTTGTATCCGTGGCAATTACGGTAACTCCAAGCGTGTTAAAACAATGTCGAAATCTTGAGTCGGGAGAAGCGTTTGTAATGCGTTGTCGGTTCAATCGCTTCGCACTAATTATTAATGGGAACAGGCTTCTATGAGAGATTCGTTTTACGCAGTTTGGTCCACTAGGGAAAACTTTACGGACTACGAATACGATGCGATCAGCTTGCGACCGTTCGCCCCGAAGGAATTTCGTGGCGCGAAGAATTAAGGAAAACCGACGGAAGATTGGGAGATAGCGCAATTGGGAGATGAAGTTCAATCGTGGCGAGCAATGACAAAACCTCCAATTTCAATCCCAGGAATAGTTTAGTTGTTCCATGCGATCGCCGACCTGACTCCGCATCAACTCACGGAGATTGTCGTCGAAGACTTCTTTCCAGTTGCCTGGAGTCACTCGACGTTTATGCTGATAGTGGTCGACCGTTTCAGGCGGTTGCAAATGTTGGCACATCCGGTTCAACCAGTCATCGTCAATCCAGTTGGTCAAATTGGCTCGCTCCACAAACGTGCTCAGCCAATCACGTGGCTGCGTCACCAGCAACTCGTAGGGTAAATCGGTTACCGCCGGATGTTCGGCGATCATATCAGCACATCGGTTAAACTCTTCAAGCACGCTTTGGGTGGTCGGCGTTGAAAGGATGCTCTTCAACCAGTTGTAAATTCCTGTTCCCTGAATTCGCGTTCGTTGTCGTTTCAGGAAATTCTCATCCACAGTCGTTAACAACGCCTTTTCGTTGTGGCTAAATGCACTGGAGTAATATAAGGAAACCAATGCATCGCGGGGATCGCGGCGCATGATGAACACCACAGAATTTTTGGGTGGAAACGAATCATTCAAATGTTCGCAAATCGCTCCAACGTGATTGGGGTATAAACGCCCAATCAAGCCACCCGAGCGAGGCAGAGGTCGCTCCTTGAGCATTTGCAGCGTTCGCTGATGCAAGACTTGCTCATTAGCCGTTGGTTGCAGAGCGAGTGTTTCGCGATTCCGGTGAAACCAATCGACATACTCGCGGCCAACATAATACATCTGATAGCGTTCGCATCGCTGGGCAAGCGACGGAAACAAATGTTGAGCAATAAATGTCGAAGCACCTTTGTGGACGCAGATAAAATAGATGTTGGGAGGTAACTCCATCCATGAACTCCATATTCAGTTTGAAGCGCTGAGCGATTGTCAATCGAAACCTGGACTCGGCAGCCAGGGCTTTCCCTCGCTTCCGGCGACGTTGTAGTAAGAAATCAAGTTAGAGGAAGTGCCATAACACCCAGAAGGTGCTTTTACGCGGTTGGTCCTTGATCCTGTTTTTCAGATCAACCCCCAAACGAAACCTTGAAACCCCTTTGAGTTGCCCTGGTCCATAACGACAATATGAGTTCGATTGGCGTTTGACTATTGGTTAATCGCGAAACGGCAACGCAAAACCGAAATGAATCTGGGCGGGATGCAAAATCAATTAGAGCATATCTGGAAACTTAAGCTAGGTGGGCGAGTCGGAATTCGTTTTGATAGTTAGGTTTTGGCGGTTTGGTGAGTCGGCGAAGCATGAGGTTGGTCATTGCAACTTGAATATCAGCAGTGCTGCTTTCGAGTGTTT
>JBGTDM010000168.1:0-13807 GCA_041748315.1 Pirellulaceae bacterium | reverse complement strand
GCGAACATTCTTAAACATTCGTGACGCCAACCGCCAACTCTTCCACAAGAATTTTCGATCACCCAGCAATTATTTTCCTTCTAGCAACCGCCGTGCCGAACACTATTGGACCTGTCCCCATTTACAATAGACTTCGAAGTGTGCGCAGATTAATGACATCAAGATCTTCATCATCGTGCGTTCCTTTAGGAGTCTCCAAGTACATCGGAACCTTGGCGAATCGAGGATCATTCAGCAGGTGTCGAAAGGGCTCGAGTCCCATTTCACCCTTTCCAATTGCCGCGTGGCGATCGCGTCTTGAACCGAATGGTTTCAGGCTGTCGTTGAGATGGATTGCCTTGATGCGACGCTTTCCAACAGTTCGAAGCAAATGTTTGATCGTTCTTTGATAGTCGTTTCGGTCAGCCAGCGGATAACCAGCGGCAAACATGTGGCATGTGTCCAAACAAATGCCAAGAAAATCCTGGTGGTTACAAAGCTCAATGATGTCCCGAAGATGTTCAAACTGCCATCCAAGATTGCTCCCTTGGCCCGCAGTCGTTTCCAAAAGAAGTTTTGTTTTAACCGGTTCGTCTGCTTGCACGAACTGTTCAAAAATTTCATCGATCGATCGTGCGATCGCCATGATTCCCAGCGATTCCGTGCTGGTTGTGAACGAGCCCGGGTGCATAACAACCCCCGATATTCCTAACTGGTCAGCTCGACGCAATTCTTCGACCATGGCATCGACACTCTTGTTTCTCAGCGCCTCATCGGGTGAAGCGAGGTTGATCAAATACGATGAGTGGGAGATCGGATGTGAAATGTTTAGACTACGGAGCGCTTGTTTGAACTGGCTTGATTCTTCGTCGCTGATCGGTTTCGCCCGCCATTGATTATTGTTTTTGGTAAACAATTGAACGCAGTCACAGCCGGCAGCAGCTGCCAGTTCGACCGACTTGTGGTAGCCGCCTGCGATCGACATGTGAGCGCCGAGAATAGCCATCGCGTTCCTATCTGGGCTTCATGCTAAAACGAGTTGAAAAAAATACTCATCAGGACAACTCCACCGTGCAACACGACAGAAATAATTCCCAGCACATACCCTGCCAACACGATACTTCGCCCGCTGGTGTCCATGGTGCCATTCTTCATTGCATTTAGATCGATGGCTCCCATTATCCAGGCGATCAACCCAAAAAATCCGCAACACATGACACCCATTAGTCCGAGCGTCAAAATCGTCGCGCCGTTGTGCGGTCGCAATGAGGATGTATTGCCTGCTGCAAATTGTTGAGTTGCAGAGTATCGAGGTGAATCGGCAAATGGATTCGCACCATGGCCGTAGTGTCCTGCACCTTTGCCGATATACGCCGGCTGATTAATGACGGTCGCGTGATGGGCGCCGTAAAGTTGGGGATAGATTTGTTCGGATGGAAACCACTCACCATGCTGTTGCCGAAGATAGGAGTTCGGTGGGATTCGTCCTTCATTGGCCCAGTCATCGAGTTCCCGTTTTTCGACTGGGCCATAGGTTTGTCCATCCGAGGATCGCATTTCCCATAAGCCGCTCCAGGCTTGAGTTGGCAGTTCGCTGCTGTGTGTGGAAGCGACGTGTTTTGCTGAAGCATCGCCCGGTACATCGTGAACCATACTGCATTTGGGACAGCGAGCTTTTTTGCCAGCGTGTTCAAGGCCAACCGACAACGTTGTACCACACGCGTTGCAACTAAATTCTATTTTGTTCAAAGTTATTCCCTTGTTGCATCCCGATATCACCCTGATACTTGACAGATTCGCGGCAATTCATCGATTCTTGGCGGTTTTCCGTTGGAAACAATATAGCTGGCGGACAATCAATTGACGAGAACAGCCTGGCAATAATGCCGATTGATGGATGCAATCTCGCTCGATATCGTGTCTCAACCCAATTCACTGGATCGTTCCATTTGTGGGAGAAATTCGCGTGCATCGTACCTGAATGGCAAACGCCCTTCATTCGGAGACGCACCCATCGAAATCTTAAGTCGTCGTTGTGGATGGCACGACCTTCTTTGATCGCAGTCCCAACCAAGGCATCTGGATTGGCCGTAACGGGTGACGCCAGAGTTGAATTGGAAATTCGACAAATACACTTTGCTTTTGCATTGAGAACGACTGTCGCATTCTCGGTTGGTTTTGCGTTGGTTATCGGTGTGCTGCGAATCGTGAAAGGCTGGCCAATTCACGACTTCATCATCGTAGGTTACGTAATCGTAATTCTATTGACTCCCTTAGCACCCAACCACATGGCCGGCGTGACCTATGATTCAGGAGGTTTCACGACCTCGACCATTACGGTCCCAATCAACGCGGTTTTAGGTGTCGGATTGGCGTCGAACATCAAGGGGCAGCTGGAACGAATGGTTCCCTGCGACGATCCATCATTGGGTCGGATCACAGGCAACCGCCGGCCAACAGGATGGTAAGGCCGCGATGATGTCGACCATTTGGTGTGTAATCGGGTGCGCAAATGCGATACGACGCGCGTGCAGTGCAATCCATTTCAGTCGCAGGTCGGAGGTCGGAGGTCCAAACGCTACCTGTGAACCGTACAACTCGTCTCCTAGAATTGGATACTTGCGCGACCCGGTCTGCAAACGAATTTGGTGGGTGCGCCCGGTCTCCAGTTGGATTTCTAACAGCGAGCACGAATCAAAGGTCTTCAGTACTTGATACCTCAAGATCGCCAGTTGTGATCCGTCGGAATGTTCATCCGCAATCTCGGATTTGGCTTCATCGGGAAGTTTTCGCATAAAATCGACCCAGGTGCCACATTCCGGTTGAACGGTTCCGGACACGAGTGTCCAATAGGACTTGATGACCAAGCGACTTTCAAATTGCTTACAGAGTTGGTTTGTTGTTGACTTGTTTGTCGCGAAGACGATCACTCCCGAAACTGGTCGATCAAGTCGATGCGGGGTTCCCAGATACCGGTTTTTTTCCGGGTTGCCTATGTTCTTCTGCCATCGCCTAACTCGCAGTTCCAGGCTATCGATCCCCGGCGGGCCTTGTGTGAGCAGTCCCCCGGGCTTGTTGACAACCAGGATCTTGTGCTGATGATACAAGATTTCTGGCGTCGGAAGTTCCACAATAATTTCCTCGAAAACGATTGGATCATCACGGAACTGACCAGGCAAGTTCCTAGATCCCTTTAACTTTGGTGAGTATTCGGTTATGACAGAGAGTGATGGAAATGCAAATCCATCAAGCATATTAATTCAATTGTATTGACCTTGAAAGGAACACCATGTCCGTTGCAAAAATCGTTGAAATTAAAGCGACCAGCGAAGAAAGTTTCGAACACGCGATTAAAACTGGCATAAAACGAGCGTCGAAGACGGTTGAAAATATTAAGAGCGCATGGGTTGCAGAGCAAGACGTTACGGTTAACGAAGGCGAAATTACGGAATACCGTGTGTTACTCAAAATCACATTCGTGCTCAAGGATTGATCCCCAGAAACCCGCATGAAAGCGTATCCGATTTTTACGGATTTGTCGATTATTGACGTAAACAATGGTCGTTTCGGTACGTTGATGTAAGCTGTTACCAGAGTTGGTTTTCGGTCGATACAACCGTTGCGATCCGTTTGTTTTGAAGTGCGGATTGGTATGACCTGACTTTATCGAAGTCAGGTCAATAGTTGGGACGAAACGCTCGACATTTTCCAAAGTACCGGTATGTTTGGAAAAGGTTTGGAAACGAGTTTCAAAGACAACGCTAATCACTATGTCGATCCAGAGTCGAATTCGGTCCGTCGTGACCGTCGGACTGCTACTCGCAGCGTTTTTTGTTTTCGTACCCAATCGTGGTTTACAGAACCAAGACGAATCTGGCAACGAGGAAACCGTCAGTTCTGGCGTAAAGCCTAACGATTTTGCTGATGTTCGAGACCCTTCATCTCAATCTGGACTGCGGCTCAATTGGCATGGAGATGTCATGGGTACGCCTTCCGTATCCAACGCTGATTCAGAGATTCGCCCCTACTTTTTTCAAAACTCTCAAGCTGAATCGAATTCGTTGCAGCCAATCGAAATCATGCAAGCGAATTCTATTTCACCGCACCAGCGACCTCTGTTGCCGTTTCAAGTGCAACGACCAACCCAAGTCGATGATCTCGATCTTATTCCCGTTGAACCAAAATTGACAGAACGGTCACCTTCCGGTGGACAGGAATCCATTTCGCATCGAATCGGCTTGAGCGACACGTTGCAAAGTATTTCGATCCGATATTTCGGTCATCCGCACGAGTACTTGCGAATCTACGAGCTGAACCAACAATTACTCGACGATCCAGTTCGCCTCCCCTTTGGAGTCGTGATTGAAATTCCTCGGCATTGATCCGATGAATTAAAATGGGACGGGGCGTTAAATCCAGTGTCGACGCTAATCCCGATGTAACTGATTCGCCAGCATATTGATAACGTTGGGGTAATCGTTACATTCAACCTGAAAGACCCTCGCAGCGAGTGATTCCGGCGTATCTTCGGCAAACACTTCGACAACTTTCTGGGAAATGATTGGGCCATGATCATACTCGTTGTCCACGAAATGAATCGTACAGCCAGTTCGTCGATCACCGGACTCAAGCACGGACTGATGGACTTTGATACCGTAGAATCCTTTCCCGCAATGTGCTGGGATCAGGCTGGGGTGTATATTGATAACTCGGTTCGTGAAGTCCTCAGGAATTTCGATGAGTTTTAGAAACCCACCCAGCACAACCAATTCGCAGTTGGTTGCACGCACTTGATCGAAAATTGCCGCACTGAATTCTTTGACCCCAGAAAACTCTGATGGTTCCAACACGGTGACGGGAATTTCTGCGGCCTCAGCGAACTTGATGCCTCCCGCACTACGATTACTGGAAATGACCAACGCGATTTTTGCGTGTAGTTCACCGGAACTCTGTTTGTCGATAAGATTTTTCAGCGTGGTGCCGCCGGCAGATATCAACACTGCAATTTTAAAAGTCGACATCAATTATCGATTCTTGACTTGGATACTTATTGAAATCGGATACTTTCCAACCGCCGATTCGAAATTGATTGCATTAGGAATCGCTTGATCCAACAAGTCGACCGCCAAGGTCTCGTCCTGGATTAACTCCCTGCTCTCATCGATTGCTTGCCGCAATTCTGCAGAAGTGGTCACCAAAGCGAGTTGAATTCGATCAGAAAACTCGAGATTCAATTCTTTCCGTAGTTTTTGCACTAAACGGATCACGTCACGGGCAAGACCTTCGCGAATCAAGTCAGGGGTCAATTCGGTTGAAAGCACGACGACCATGCCCCCCCCTTGGGTGGCCGACCAACCTGAGTTGGCCACCAAACGAACTTGAATGTCTTCATGATCAAGTTCGACAATTTCACCCTCGAAATTCAGCGTTACCTTTCCGTTTGTATCCAACTCCGCCAACAATTGGGCGCCATTGGCGATGGCCAAGGATTGCTTCACCTTTGGGAGTAGGCTGCGAAGTCGCTGCCCTAATCGCTGAAAGTTCGGCTGCACCTGGTAGGAGACGAACTCTCCAGAATCTGTAGTAAAAGTCACGGATTTAACATTCAGTTCCTCTTTGAGAATTGAGTCGTGTTCCCTAAGCCACGCCTGATCGACAGATGGGTCTAATACGACGGTCACCCCTGCGAGCGGTTGACGTACTTTGAGTTTGGCTTCCATGCGTGCGGCACGTCCCAGCGAAGCGATTTCCCGAATCAAATTCATGTTTCTGGACAATTCGGCATCCTGCCAAATTCCAAACTCGGGATAATCGCAGTGATGCACACTCTCAACCGCTGATCCATGATGCACACCCGACAGATTTTGCCAGATGGCTTCTGCTAAAAAGGGAACAAACGGTGCGACCATTTTACTGGTTTGAACCAGGCATTCGTATAACGTCCAATAGGCGTCGAGCTTATCGCGAGATCTCTTGTCACTCCCCCAAAACCGCGCCCGCGAACGCCGCACGTACCAATTACTCAGCGCATCGACGAAAGCATTGATCTGCTTGCAAGCATTGTAGTTGTCATATTCGTCCATCCGCTGCGTGACCATCTGTAGCGTCAGATCCAACTCCCCAATGATCCAGCGATCCATTTCGGCACGCTCTGAGATCGAGCGATAGGAATCCGCCGCCGCAAAATCTTTTGCCACGAGTTGACTTTGCGAGTTTAGCTGGGGGATTTCCTGACCGGGATCAAACTCATCCAGGTTTGCGTAAATCACAAAAAAGCCATAGACATTCCACAGCCGCAATAGAAACTCTGGAATGCTCTCCTTGATTTGTTGCTCGCTATAGCGAATCGGTGTCCAAGGTGGCTGATTAGCAAAAAAGTACCAGCGCAACGCGTCTGCACCATATCGATCAAAAAGCGCGGAAGGGGCCAGGTAATTGCGTTTCTGCTTCGACATTTTTCCAACGGATTGAGCATATTGCCCCGCACCAAAATCTACATCGGCTTCCTGCTTTGTCAATCGAAATTGTGATTTGTCCTGTTTCGACTCAAACCATTCGCTCAACATCAGCCCAAGCACAATACAATTTCGAAACGGGTGAGGATAGCTTAACCGCGGTTGGGTTGAATCCGATTGATCGAATACCAACGTGCTGATTGCCAATAAACTATAAAACCAGCCCCGTGTCTGATCGAGTGCTTCACTGATGAAGTCTGCCGGAAATTGCTCCTGAAATCTCGCTTGATTCTGGTGAGGATAGCCCCACTGAGCGAACGGCATGGCACCACTGTCATACCAGCAATCGATCACTTCGGTCACTCGTCTCATGCGAGCACCGTTTTCAAACGGGGAGTCGTATGTAATTTCGTCGATATACGGCTTGTGCACGCGCAAGTCATCAGGAAGTTCAGGGTTCTTCAATTTGGCCTCGTCCCAGAACTCGGTACCGCGCGATCCCGGCTTGTTCAACAGAGTCGAATAGCTGTCGATCGCCTCCATATTGCCAGATTGATCACACACCCAAATCGGCAATGGTGTCCCCCAATACCGCTCGCGGGACAACGCCCAATCCACATTGCTTTCCAGAAAGTTACCGAATCGGCCATCCTTGATGTGGCTCGGAAGCCAGTTGATATGCTGGTTGTTATCGAGCATGCGTTGTTTGAATTCGGTGGTGCGGATGAACCAGCTTTGACGAGGATACTGAATCAACGGATCGTCTTCGGCTCGCCAGCAAAACGGATATTCGTGCAAATATTGTTCCTGGAAATAGAGGCGCCTTGATTCTTTCAGTCGTTTTGTGATGACTTTGTCAGCGTCCTTCACCCACATGCCCGACAACTCGCCCGCCTCATCGGTAAATTTGCCATTCGGACCGACGGCACATACCAGTTGCGGAGCTTCACCAGCCTCAAAGCGCTGTTGTTCCTGGACAAGAATGTCGTAATCGACCTCGCCGAAAGCTGGTGCTTGGTGCACTAATCCGGATCCAGACGTCGTTGTCACGAAGTCTGCAGCAACCACCCGCCAAGTGAGGTGCTGCGTCCCACCTTCCAGCAGTCTTCCTTGTTTATCGTGTTCTCGCTCGTAATAGAAATCAAACGGTGGGATGTATCGTTTGCCAACGAGTTCGCTTCCTTTGCAGATCGAGCGAACTTGTAATTCACGTTTGACTTTGTCCGCAATCGCTTGCACCAATTCCTTGGCAACGATGAATTGAAGATTCAATTCGGGATCGAAAACGGTTGCATACTCAATCTCTGGATTGACCGCCGCGAATTGATTGCTGGGCAATGTCCAGGGCGTCGTGGTCCACACAAGCAGGCAGGTGTCAGGTGTCGCCACCAAGGGGAACAAGATGAACACGCTCGGGTCCGCTACCGTTCGGTAGCCTTGTCCAACTTCGCCGGCGCTGAGCGCCGTGCCCCCTTGCGCCCACCACCAAACAATTTTGTGCCCTTGATAGAGATGTCCGCGATCAAACAACTGTTTGAGCGACCACCAGACCGACTCGACATAGCTTTGGTGATACGTCACGTAAGCCTCATCCAGTTTGATCCAGAACCCCAGGCGTTCCGTCAAACGTTCCCATTCCTGCATATAACGCCAAACGCTCTGTTGGCACTTTTGGATAAACGGTTCGACGCCGAACTGTTCGATTTCCTCCTTCGAGTGAATTCCAAGCTCCTTGCAGACTTCGACTTCAACGGGCAAGCCATGGGTATCCCAACCCGCCTTTCGCTCACAATGATAACCGCGCATCGTTCGATACCGAGGAAAAACATCTTTCATGGCTCGCGTCAAGCAATGCCCAGGATGCGGAAGCCCATTTGCCGTTGGTGGGCCCTCAAAAAAGACAAATTTTGGTTTCCCTTCACGAAGGCGCAGCGATTTCTCATAAATCTGCCGGGACTTCCAAAAGTCGAGAATCCGTTCTTCCTGTTCTGGAAAGTTGACTTGATTGTCCACCGGCTCAAACATTGAATTTAGCTCCTTTTCAGCTTGGATTCGATCGGATTTGGGATCGCTAAATGACGTGACCCGTTACGTTGGGGGAACGGCTTGAAAACGGGCCGTCGGGACAATGCTGCCAGTTGCTGAGCGTAATAAACAACCGGCAGGGTCCGAAACAATATCCAACAAATCTGGGTGCCTGTAAATGGACCCATGGATGACGATGAGCTCTCGATCGTTGTTCGACTACCTAAATTGTCGATTTCTCAACATGAATGACCTGTCGAATCGGAAGTGCTTATTTGAAGTGCTTATTTAATGCCCCATTGTTCAACCCAAAGTGCAAGTCGCAACTTCGCCCGGGATCAATCACAAATCTAGGACTCGAGTGACCACGACGCCAATGACTCACCTCACCTTGGCGACAAAAAAAACGAGCCGACAACGGCTCGCTATAACGATTGGTTCCAAGCGAAAAATGAAACAAAGCGCCTAACTATCTATTCATCATCCAATTCTAAGTCATCATCGTCTTTGCTTTTTCGTTTCCGACGTTTTGCAGGTTTCTTCATACCGATCGCCTCTTCAACCTCGGCAAATTCCTCTCCATACTGATCGTCTTCAAGCTCGTACTCACCTTCAATTTCAGTTTCGAAGTCGTCATCGAAGTCGTCATCGAATTCGTCTTCATTGAAAGCCAGCGAAGTCTCGTCGTCTAGAATTGAATTCGGATCGAAAACCGGAGAAAACTTGATTATCGAGTCGTCAGGTCGAAGCAGCGGATTTCCAACCTCACCCAGATTTTCGTCATCGTCCAGGAGGTCATCATCGTCGTCAATGTCAATCTTATCTACCATAGTCAACAATTCTCAATTTCTCGTTTTGTATTTTGAGCCGAAAATCGGCTCCCCGACCGCAGGAACTGTGGCCGCTAAGTTTTCCAACGCAAACAAAGTTGTCACATCGGTCCAGTTCGGCCCGAAATGCGCAATATCTCTATAGATTGTTCGCAATCTAGGTAGGACTGTAAATAGCCTCGCCAAAAGATTTGCAAAAATTTGGGCGACTTGAGTGCGAACTCCTCGAATCTGGGGCGCTCGTACCAATTAACCATGGAGCAAGTTAGTTTTCGACCTCGCCCGCGTCGCAAACGGAATCCATCTGGTTTATTGGCGACAATTTCCAATCTATGGCTGGTATTCGTCAAAAGTAATGATTGAGGATGCTGTCCCTTGATTCGATCCCTGGTCAAAAACGCTGATGTCAATGTAACGGTCATCTCGATTGGGGGAGTGATCGTCGGTCGTAAATTGAATCGCTTTAAGTGCCAAGGCGAATTGGACTGGCGGCCCCGGCCCGACGATCTCCACGACGATCTGAGCGTCACCACGAACGAGCGAGCACTCCAGCAAAGTCCCATCGATTCCCATTGGCGTTTCCTCTGGAATGGTCTTTCCCGCGATTGCAAAACCATCGCCCATTTGCGGATTTGTCAAGACGATCGTGGCGCGGTCCAGCAAGCTTGAATCGAGATCAACGACCAGGCAATCATCATTTACGATTGCGGCCATTTGTTGATCATTGGAATAATTCGATACGTACCCCGTTTCACTAACCACCAGCAACTCGATATCGTCAACTTTTAATTTATCGTTACCGGTGATCCACATCAGTTGAAATGTCTCGATCATCTGGATGCTGGGTGGCAGATCAATCCGGACTTCCGTAACGTCTTTTTGCACAATTTGATTATTGGGAACCGTCACGGCGCTACCATTCAGGGCCGACGGAGTCACCGCGGTCGTTGCATCGCCGTCCGGCGTTTTTAACTCAAACACTTTTACGTCGTTGACTAACACCCAGATGGCACTCGACTTCGAAGAACTCGAATCCTCCCAATAAATATTGAACCGAACTTGTGATGTGCCGAAACGGGAGCCCCCAACATTTGCTTGAGAAATTCCAGCCTGAGTCATACTTCCGATTGCATCGTATGCGTGGATGACCAACTCGTTGTTGGATCGTTCCAGGACAAATTGGTTGTTTCGGGAACCTCCCCGGCTAAACTCGAATTCCCAATCGACAAATTCTCCTTTTTCCCCTTGAAGTTCCGAATTTTTAAGAACATTTTTGGCACGCCCTGCATTCCCTGCGACATCCAGATTGATCCAGGGGGCCACTCCACCGCGAGTCGTTGATGCTCTAGCCAGCACCAATACGTCATTGTCATTGAGCCGATAAATAATTCGAATGGGAATCGGGACTCCAACGAGTTCTTGCGCAATTCCCTTTTGAATTTCAAGCGATTCCAACGAAGTGTCGATCTGCGCAATCATCTCGGATATTTTTTTGTTTAAGTCCGCATAGTCCCTGCGACCCGTGGTGATGACTCTGGTGTCATAAAGATGTTTTCGTTGGGTATAAATCCCGTTGATGTACTCCCGAAAATTAGCAACCTGATTGAAGGTCGCGGTAAAGTCGGAAGGACGGTAGAGAACCGCATTTTGGATGTTTCGATCAAGCACAATCTGATAGATCTCATGGTCAACCGGGCGTTGCACAAATGGCTGAACGTACATCTGCGCCTTGAGCGCAAATCGGTTCTTTCGAAATTCGGGTTTCACATTCAGCCACAAGAATCGATTGTCCTCAATTTTGTCGAAGGCAATTCTCAAATCGCCAGCTTTTGAACTACGCCCAGACGATTCAGCCGATTCTGCTTCATTGATTACATAGACATCCGGGAATTCTTCGTTCGATTCCAACTGAATCTCGACCGCCAGCGCCTTGGGCACCGGCATCCAGGGAATTTCACCCGTTAACGAACTACTAAATCTTCGCCCCTCAATGACCATCGGTTCCAATACAATGGGATGCCGCAATCCAGCAGCCTTAGTTTTTCCATCGGCTAAAACCTGAAGCCTGCAATTTCGTAAATAGTTACAATCCAGATTTGATTTCGCTGCTGCCAACCACTGAAAGGACAATTTCGGAGCGTCGAAAACCAGTTCTGCCACGTTAACGACTCCTGACGACGTTTCTAAATCGACAATCCAACGTTGATCGGCACCGGAATCTCGAATGGCAAGTTGACTTCCGAGGCTCACGTCATCTTGACGGGTAATCAATATCATCGAATCGATCTTGGCATTTTCCGGATAAAGCTCTGCCAAAATGATCGCCTCATCCGTTGAATCGGCATCCAATGGAGGTAACGCAATTGTATCGGGGAAGCCTGCAAATACTTCACGACGTATTCCCACCCCTTGCATTACAGACAGTTGATCGAGCTCTGAAGAGAAGTCTGCCGCCGCCGACTCCAAATCCGTGTCGCCGATACGATCGCTATCGCGCGTTCCCGTTGTCGCTCCTAAAGCATCAGGTGGTTCGCTTTCAATCCCGGAGGCACCTTTCAATTCTTCGAGGTCGGCAGTCTCGCGCTGAGGACCCAAGGGGTCCGTTTCCAACTCAGAACTCCCGTTGTCATCAGCCTTGCCATCCGTTTTGGCATGTGTGGCTTCTTGCGAGGAATTCGCATCGGCTTGCGCCTGGGTTTCGGATTGACGTGTGACTTCGGAGTCAGCTTGAGTGGATTTTGAGCTTGGCTCAACGCCATTTGTCCCGTCTGCGACCTTACGATTGGTTGGAGGGTCGCTGGCCCCTGGTCGACTGGATTCGGCGTTGAATGCTTGTAAAACGAAATACCCGCTAACAAACAGCAGAGTCATAACGACCGCGGAAAGGCCGATCCAAATACCTTTTCCAGGTTTTCGACCTGTGCCCGATTTTGCACGCAATGTTGGCTTGGTCGCGTGCCGCGATGTCGAGGGTGTCGGTTCGCTGGTCCCGGTGGCGCGGCTGCCAACTTGCGTGGCCTCCGAAGCGATCCTGCTGCTCGGAACCCCATCCCGGGATTCGTCTTCGAGTTTTTCGATAATTCGGCTGGGCAAGGCGGGATTGTCCTTGAGCCAATCCTTCAATTGATTGATGATCGCGTCGACGCCATCGACATTTTCAATTCGAGACAAATTCGTTGCCAGTGCCAGGAGAGAGCCGGCGGAACGTCCACGCTGACTCCGTTTAATCAATTCAATGGCTGCTTTCCCAATGTCCCGAAAGTCCTGTTCGGGGCTTGGCAATCGTGGTTCCTTAAGCTCACCTTCCTCATTGAGCTGTCTGCGCAAAATCGAAAGCGCCATGTCCATAATTCGCAAGTCATTATGGTTGTGCAGCAACAGGTTTTTGAGGTTGAGATCTCCGTGGACAATTCCATGTTCGTGTGCCACGCAAATGCCGCTCAACGCCTGATCAAGCAAGATGCCCACATTTAAATCGGAGAGTTCGTCGAGTTCGACTTCCGAAGCATATTTCCCTTCGACATGTTCGACCACCACGTAATATCGCCCGCTATCTTTGTCGATGTCATAAACGTGAATCAAATGAGGATGATCGAGCATCGAAGCCTGCTGGACCTGCTGCATAAATGCGGCCGTTTTAGTAGGGTCTTCGGCAAGTGCAGCGGGCAAAATCTGCAATTCTACACGACGGTCCAAGGAAACATGTTGCGCCACAAACCGGTCCCCCAATTGATCTCGACCGATCTGATCCTGCAGGATGTACTTGCCCAATGTGAGTCGCGTGCGCCCGGTTAGTAACGCTTTGGCCTGCCACTCCGTCAATCGACCTTCCCCAATCAACGCTCTCGCGATCCGACCTGGGTCCATTTGATGAGAAAACCGCTCCTGGATGTCATCGAGTATGGGTTGACTGAGAACTCGACTAGTGGCGAGGGCTTCCAGGAACTTTTCTTTAGTGATTGAGATTTTGGCCATCGTTGGATTGCCACTTTAACAACTGGGCACAATTGATTAGCGATGACTGTATTGTTGCAGGGCACAACCAACAATGCAACCTTTTTTGTCCGGCTTCAAAGCGCGACAACCACTGGCGTTAAGTGATTCAACCCATGATGTTCAAGCGAGGATCAAAGCCTCATTCAACCGTCCACGTGTCACCCGAGTTAAACAGGGCATCCAATTTCCCTGCCCCTTGTTCCTGGATTGCTTCCGTGACCTGTCGGTTAATCTCGTCGTCGTAAGTCGATCGTTGCACGTCGCGAAACACTCCGATTGGTTCCGGCATGGTCGGCCAACGCATACGACTTAACATGAAAGCGTAGTTTGGACTTTCGATCGCCTCATCGTGGAACAACAGGTCATCAGTAGCCACGCTGCCATCGAGCTCGACGACCTCTGGATTCAGGCCATTCAAGCGAATTCCTTTATTTCGGTTCTTGCCGAATACCAGCGGTTTGCCCTGTACAAGCTCGATCACATTATCATCTTTGACCTCGCGTCCCGTGGCGTATTCCCAAG
>JBGTDM010000167.1:0-10204 GCA_041748315.1 Pirellulaceae bacterium | reverse complement strand
CACCCGGCGAGTTCAAATAAAAATGAATATCCTTCTTGCGATTCTCGCTTTGCAAGTAAAGCAGCTTCATCACTAACTCGTTGGCGTTGCCTGTATGAATTTCTCCCTGAAGAAACACGATGCGATTCTCCAGCAACAAGTCTCCCAGCGTCATCTGGCGCTGTCGTTGATACTGCTGGTAGGCGTACGAGTTCTCAATCGCGCCGAGGAAATGTCCCGAAATCGCCGGTGAACGACCTAGCACCCTTGATGGGTCAAAATCTTCGTGTTGTTTCCCGGGGTATTGGTGCGACATAAGTTCATCCTGGCGTTAACGTGCGATTCTCGACAACCTACGGTAGCTATCGAATTCCGATTATTTGACTGCTTGACGAACCTGTCAACTGGGATCGCCAAATTCTTTTTTTGTTAAAATGACATTTCGTCCGGTCCGCGCGAAATACTTTCGGTCGACATGTCGATCCGTCAGCGCGGTAAGCGATCGACGAGTTTAACGCGCTACTGCGATGAAAGGCTCTCAAGAGCCACACACATCCTGTGCCGATCATCGCCAGCAACCCTGATCATGCGCGCGAGTCCCTCCCAGCAATGAAATGGATCAGCGTCATTCAGCCTGCCAGCTTGACGGGCCCGTGGTACGTCGAGCTTATGATTCTGAATCCGATTTAACTCTTACGTGTACCATCCTTACGTTCGGTTTTACCGACGCTGGGGAGATTGTTTTCTGACTGGTCATCGTACTTGGCTTCGGGGATATCCGAATCCCCATCACCGGCGACGAAGAAATCAATAGCGGTTGAATCATCGAGCGTGCCAGCAGCGGCCGGTTCTGGCTCGACGGATACGGTTTTCGCGTGTTCGACGATCAAATCGATGACTTTTTGTTCGATGATCATATTGCGGAGCGCATCCATTTGACCATTGCGCTCAAGCGCCGCTCGAACGCGCCGGGGCGAATCGTTTCGTTGGGCCGCGATTTGCACGATTTCCAAATCGTAATCTTCGTCGGTCTCCTGAATATTCTCGACTTCTGCGATCCGTTCGAGAATGAAGTGTTCCTTCAGCATCATTTCGGTTTTGGCAATCGCGTTTTGGCGCAGGTAGTTCTCCTGCGCGCGAATTTGAGATTCGTTAAAACCACTTCGCCGCATTTCGAGCACCTTGCGCTCTAGTTCTCGTCGAGCTTGCCGTTTGAGCAAGTCGTTAGGCAGCGACCATTCAGCCGATTCGGTCAACAGTTCACTGATCTGTTCCCGCATGAACTGTCGCTGTTGGTACTCCAGCCGCTTGTTCTGGTAGTTGCCTATTTGCGCTCGCAGTTCCTCGACCGATTGGGCACCAAGTTTAGCTGCAACACTTTCCAGGTCGTTTGTATTGAGCCGTTTAACATCGAGGACCTCAAATTCAAGTTCGACCGTCTGCCCGTGCAAGCTCTCATTCAAGGACGATTCACCCATGACGATGGAAGTTTTGACCGTTTCACCGGCTTTTGCGCCGACCATCAATTTGTCAAAACCATCGATCGTTGCGTCGGCCAAACTGAGTGTGGGTTTGATACGAATTTCTAGTTCCTCTTCATGCGACAACCTTTTCCCCTCAGCGTAACTGGCAACGTTTACGACGACGAGATCGCCTAATTCCGCTGGCTCATCGACCGGCTCCAAATCGCCAAATTCCTCAAGTAGTTCATTAACCGCGCGATCGGTTTCCTGCTCGGTCGCAGACGTCGAGTACTTTTTCAGTTCCATTCCCTTGTACTCGGGCAATTCGAAGTCCGGTCGGACTTCAATGTTGAATTCGAAAATGAACGGCCCTTCATCGGGAAGGTTGATGACCTCGTAGTCAAAATCCGGTTCGCTGATTGCAGAGAATTCCTGCTGTTCATTGATCTGTGCAAAGCTGTCCATCAATAGGGCACCTTTGACCTGATTGGCGATCTGTTTGCGGAAACGATTTTCCAACAACTGTCGCGGAGCCTTGCCTAGACGGAATCCTGGCACTTCAGCTTTCGGTGCGATCTCATCGAACTTGTCACGGAAATATCGATCGATATCTTCCCGTGAAACTGTGACCGTAACGTGACGCTCACAAGCGCTAACCGTATCGACTTTGACGTCCAGGTTCAATTTTGGTGTTTCCGGATCAGCTTCCGCTTCAAAATTCTCAAGTTCTGTGTTCACTCTGGGATTTCCTATATCTATTTAAATTTTTGCAGGCCCAATGCTTTGTTCGATCTCTAGTTTTCGAGCTGAGTTTATGTTCCATCAGGTTCCGCGCAATCCATATCATGAACCCATAAACGCGGCGACCCGGTCTCTGGAAGTGACAAGGCAAATCGCAACGCCTCGGTTGGCCAAAAATCCGGCAACAGTTTAACCAAATGCTCGTGTTACACCAAACTCAAATGGCGAAAGCACAATTTCCGAAGTCCCAACGCATTCTATTTTCCGATCGATCAGCGGGTAAACGATGGGCTATCTTTCAGGAAATCATTTTCAATCGTAGCCATTATCGGTAGAAAATTCTAGCAAACCGGCCGGCGGTTCGAAAGGTAAAGGGAGTTTAACCCGTACAAACTGCGCCAGATACATTGCAAACCAAGTGGGGGGAGGAAGGGGCAGAATCTGCGGCTGGAAAGAAAGCCAGTCCGCCAGGAGGACTGAAAATCTAGATAAGCAAACCATTCTGGCGTCAGAAGCCAATCCAAAGCCATTCGAGACTCAGCCCTTATGTCAACGATCAGCACGGCAATTACAGGACGTGAGGCTAGTGAATTACAGGCGAAAAGCGGGTGATGGGATTCGAACCCACGACATTCACGTTGGCAACGTGACGCTCTAGCCACTGAGCTACACCCGCGACCTTACCGAAAATCGGTTCCGATCACGTCTCTATTTTTATCGCAAAAACCAGTTCAAGCCCAGAGGCAGTTTCGAGAATTTTTTCGTGATTTCCTAAAATTGCGCTCGGATGACTCGCACCATCAATGATTATACCCGGCAGGCCTTACCTGCTTTTGCCAGCATGGATAACAGCTACAAAAGTCAATGGCTTTCCGTAATTAAGGGGGAAATAACCGCTACTGTTGAAAATTTACAGCATCCCTATTGCCTTTAATGGGTGATTTAGTATACTACAAGCTCCTTCATGTGGATATGGCGTGCCATGGCAAATCATGGCCGGTCCGTCCCCTTTGGGAGCATGAATCATTTGTTGAGGTTCGGTTTAACTTGAGTGGTTAACCAACTGTTCCTCGGCAACATCGATTTTTTGTTCACCCATCGGAGTCACCGATTGGCATGTTTCTGAATCAGAACAGCGGCACCAGCTTGAAGGTTTAGAAGGTTTATTGTCAAAGTCGAATAGGTCGGCCGAACTTGGTTTTGGTAACGATTTTCAGATCGTTTTTTGGTTTTGCAAGCTTGGCCATTGGGGTTGGTTATCCGGAAACTGGGATTGCAAACCTGGTCGAACTCGACGCTATATCACTTGACATCTTAACCACGAACCATATTGTTTTCCTTTGATGGAGATACATCGAATTGGAAAAGTTCGTTCCGACTCCGGGCATTCGAAAGTTTTGTTTTTCAGGAAGATTTGGGGCAAACCTATGCATTTGAAAGACGTTTGGCTGAAAGTTGTAGGTGGCGATGCCAAGGCTGCCGAAATCAAACTCAACCTCCCCACAATTATTGGTCGCTCGAAACAGGCTACGTTAACGTTACCTCACCCTCTGGTCAGTCGCAATCATTGTGAACTGTTCGAACGGGACGGGAAATTGTGGGTCAAAGACCTGGCCTCTCTCAATGGTTCTTTTGTTGACAACGTGCGTTTGGAAGGCGAAAGCGTTCTCGAACCTACTCAATTGTTGACAATCGGCACGGTCACGTTTCGCGCGATTTACGGTGAGCACCTTAATGGAAACGCGAGCCACATGATGGATGGACGAGACGAGGCAACATTTGCCAAGCGACCAAGCGATTCGACCACCAAGCTGCCTGGTCAGGAACAAATGGAAGTGCAGTTCACGGAAGCCTCGGACTCCACATATACACGTGCAACAGAGACCGGACCGACGCCGGGCGCGACACCCGACATCGAAAGTACCACCTATCAACCTCGGTCCGCGGAGCCTGAATCACCTCGACAGAACGCGCAACCCGCGTCGCCGAAACAACCTGCCAAGAATAAATTCATGGACCAGTCCTTGGATCGTCCGAAGGTTACAGCGCGCCAAACCACACCGGACGCTGAACATGTCCTTTCGACTTCAGAAATGGGTCGTTCCAACAACACGGGAAACATGTCTGTCGTGGCTGCATTGAAAGATATTGAAGGAATTAAGTCGAGTCAGAGCGTATCGCTCGCGGCGCTAGCCGGTCTGGTGATCGAGGAGCGGCCCCCTCAAGATTTAAACGTCTCCGCCAGTGATATTCATGTTGTCGATTCGGATAAGGGTGACCGCCCACAGGTGGGTCAGTCGTTCTTGGCTGCTCTCGGTGATGACGCAGCCGGAACAGATCGAACCTCACCCAACGATTCCTCGCTCGACTCGTTTATCAGAAAACTCCCCAGATGAGTGAAAAGTCGGGCAAGCCTGCGACGGATGCCGATCAACTTTTGATTCAGCAGATCCGTGCTGGAGACAGTGATGCCTGGAGCCAACTGATTGCTCGCTTTGAGGGACGACTCTTGGCGTTCGTCGACAGTCGACTTACCAATCGTTCGGCCAGTGAGGATATTGTCCAGGAAACGTTCATCGGTTTTTTAAATAGTCTGCCGAACTACGATGGAGCGCGATCGCTGGAAAGCTATCTGTTTTCCATTTGTTCGTACAAGATGACGGACTTTTTGCGCCGCGAAGGGAGGCGTCCGTCGGTGCCGCTTTCAGCCGGCGACGACACGAGCGGAGCTTGGCAATTGGACGCCGACGCCCGAGCCGCGAGCAGTATCGCCCGAAGCGGTGAGCGAAAGCGATTGGAGGAAGATGCTTTGCACGAGGCGATGCGCGATCAAGTCTCACGCTGGATTGAACGCGGGGACTGGTCGAAACTTAAATGCATTGAACTGTTGATCGTGCGCGGACTTCCGAACAAAGTCGTGGCTGAAAAATTGAAAATCAGCGAACAACAGGTGGCCAATTTCAAGTTCGACTTCCTGGCACGAACGAGAACGCTCGTCAAGCGTCAGGGTCTATCTCCAGATATCTTTCCTGAACTGTACGATCCGGAAGAACCCCACGTGTAACGCCTGTTTCGGTCGGCATGACGTTAAAGTTCCGGCCAATCCTTGGACCAGCAAACGGCGCCAGGGTTATTCTATTGGAATCGCAGTTCAGTGATGTCGCTGCCATTTTCCGCTTGAATCAGTCTCTCTACTTGACCTTGGCTTCCAACGCGAGGATAACGTCTTGGGGCCGATGGGTTACCCCTCGGTTGATCCGCTTTACAAGTCACTTGAGCAACTTCAAATGGTCGATATTTTTGCAGATTTAACATGGCGTGGCTTGGTTTATCAGACGACCGACGACCGGCTGGGCACTTGGTTGATGGAAAAGCCGCGGGTTGTTTATGCGGGCTTTGACCCCACGGCCGATAGTTTGCATGTTGGAAGCCTGATGCCGTTGTTAATGCTGCGGCGGTTTCAGCGCGCGGGACATCGTCCGATCGCTGTACTCGGCGGCGCTACGGGAATGATCGGAGATCCGAGTGGTAAAAGTGCCGAACGGAACCTGTTGAATGAGCAACAACTTCAGGATAATCTGGCGGGCATCGAAGCTCAAATCAGGCATGTCTTGGATTGCGAAGGGGACTCAAAGCCGGTCATTGTCAGCAACTCGGATTGGATGGGTCGTTTCTCCTACATCGATTTTTTGCGAGATGTCGGCAAAAACTTTCCGGTCAACGTGATGATCGCCAAGGAATCGGTCAGGAATCGTCTCGAGGGGGAAACGGGGATCAGTTACACCGAGTTCAGTTATATGTTGTTGCAGGCGTACGATTTTGTCCATCTGTTCCGCGAGTACGGTTGTGAATTGCAAATCGGAGGGAGCGATCAATGGGGAAACATTACGGCTGGAATTGATCTGGGTCGTCGTATGACTGGGAAGCAACTGTTTGGTCTCACCAGCCCGTTATTGACAAAATCTGACGGTGGAAAGATGGGGAAAACTGAATCGGGGGCTGTTTGGCTCTCCCCAGAACGGACGAGTCCCTATAAGTTTTACCAATACTGGATCAATGTGGCTGACGAAGATGCTGGTCAGTGCTTGCGGTTTCTTACCGAAATCGATCGAGATGAAATTGAATCGCTGGATCGGGCTCGCGAACATGAGCCTCAGGCGCGCGCAAGCCAGAAACGACTGGCAGAAGCGTTGACCCGCATGATCCACGGCGATCATGGAGTTTCGATTGCTCAAAAGGCCACTGAAGTGCTGTTCGGCGCTGAGATACAGGACCTCGATGATCGACAATTGCTGGATATTTTTTCGGATGTGCCCAGCGTGAGCATTTCCCGCAATGCGTTGGCCGATACCGGTTTCCCACTGATCGAGGGGTTGGCCAAGGTGGGATTGGCGCAGAGCAAAGGTGAAGCTCGACGAACCATTCAACAGGGGGGTGCCTATGTGAATAATCGTCGCATCAATGATATTGACTTTCGATTGACCACTCAGGATCTGGCCAGCGAAAGCGTGATTGTTATTCGCAGTGGCAAGAAAAAGTTTGCGCTGTTGAAAATCGAATCGCCATAGTCCGATCGGTTCGTCGATTTTTCTGGCTTGGGCTTTTCCAACCAGGATGCCATGAAATCCCGGCGACCTGTCTATGAAGCGCGTCACTGTGAAAATCGCGACGGACAATAATTCGGCCGCACCCCTTGGACCGGATCGCTCCATCAATGTTAGAATTTGGCGATAGTCCAATCGTCGATGTCCCGGGAAGTTCTCCATGTCCAGCGAAGCGTTTTCTGATTACGAGCAGCGGCTGAAACGACCGGTTTCAGAAAAGCTCGATGAATTTCAACAAGCCGAGCGGTTGCAACATCTTATTTTCGCCAGTCAATTCACCCCCAGCTTGTTGGAAGAATTGCGGCAATCTGCCGATATCATTAGAAAACTCTCGCGGTCACAAACCGGCGCCAACTTGCTGCGCCGCTTGCTTTCACATAAGCGCGCAATGCTGTATTTCACGCAGCCCTCAACTCGAACGTTTTTGTCTTTCATGGCCGCCTGTCAAATCCTGGGGCTGACTTGCAACGAAGTCCGTGATCCCAAGACATCGTCGGAGGTGAAGCGGGAGTCGCCACTCGATTCGATTCGAATGTTCAGCAGCTACTTTGACCTGATTATCATGCGCAGTCAAAAAGCAAATTATGCCGAATGTTGTGCCTATTTGATGAGCGACCTGATGCACCGCCGGAAGCGGTGGGTTCCGATTATCAACGGCGGGGCTGGCTCGGACGAACATCCGACCCAGGCCTTGCTTGATGTCTATACGATCCTTCGCACATTTGAATTTGGTGATCGAGATCCAGCCGAGAAATCTCGCTATCTGGAGCTCAAGGCACAATACCCGAAACTTGTCCCTGGCCCGGAAGAAAAAACCTATGCGTTTTGCGGCGATATTGGACGAGGACGCACGGTCAAAAGCCTGGCGATTGTGCTCTCCAAATATCCCAACGTGCGGATGTTTTTCATTTCACCTGCACACCCAGCATTAGCCTTGGACAATAGCTTGAAACGTGAGTTAGCCTCTGCGGGTGTTCCCTTTTACGAATTCCAGTCGTTGGACGACATGCATGAAGAACAACCGCTTCTGAAACAGGTCGATTGCTTGTACATGACTCGAATTCAACGTGAACATAATACCTCGATTGTCGAACAGGAACTTGGAAGCCTTGATTTAAGCAATTTTTGCCTGACGCCGGAACGGCTCAACCAATTGAGGGCTTACGTCCCAATTATGCACCCGTTTCCCCGAGACAGCGAAATTGGTGAAATTCCCACCACGATCGATAATGATCCGCGTGTAATGTATTTTCGACAAGCTCGTAATGGGATGTGGGCGCGCGCCAGCTTGCTTGTTCATATGTTCAATTTGGAGCAGCAGTTGCATTCGATGAGCATGGACCTGAGCGGGCAAACGTAATTCATAACCATCGATGGCGCGGCGGTGGAATTTTTTTGATGCAGCAATTTGATCATAGGAGTAAAGAATGGCAAAAGTCGCAATTTTAATGGGTTCGGACAGTGACTGGGACTACGTCAAAGGATCCGCAAGTGTCCTTCGGGATTTTGGAATTGAATACGAAGCGCATGTGATGAGCGCTCACCGCACACCCCATCTTGTTGCCGACTTTGCGAGCCATGCTCGCGAAAAAGGTTTTCAGGTTATCATCGCCGCAGCGGGTGGCGCCGCTCACCTAGCAGGTGTTGTCGCCGCGCATTCGGTCCTTCCCGTGATTGGACTCCCAGTACCCATCGAACCACTTGGCGGATTGGATTCACTCCTTTCCACAGTACAAATGCCGGGAGATGTCCCGGTCGCCACAGTTGCCGTGGGCAAAGGAGGACCCAGGAACGCCGGACTCTTGGCGGTACAGATGATGGCTTTGGCGGATCAGGAGCTGGCCGAAAAGTTTCTGCGATTTAAACAGGAACTGGTCAACAAGATCACCTCGAAAGACGCCGAATTTCAGAAACGAATCCAAAGCTGAGGTCCCTGCATCGATTCAGTTCAGACCCATCCAGCGGTCTAAACCACAACGTTCACACGTTGCTTCGAGACAGGAATCGTTTCCGCCAAAACTGTTCAAAACTCTGGCATCAATCGTAGCGAATTGCGATGAAACCTATAAAACCTGTAGAAACATTGAAATGGGTCGGCGATGCCGGGGGGCACTTGGTCATGATCGACCAGACGCTACTCCCCGGCAAATTAGCCTTTTTGGAGTGCCGGGATGTCGAAACTGTTTGGCAAGCGATCAAGCGACTGAGTGTTCGAGGTGCTCCGGCCATTGGTATCGCCGCCGCTTATGGCGTCGTATTGGGCATGCAATCGGTGGACGAAAATACGGATCAGGCCGAATTCGCTGCTCGCATGAATCACGTCACAGATTATCTTGCGACCAGTCGCCCCACCGCCGTCAATCTATTCTGGGCGCTCGATCGCATGCGACGAAGTCTCATCGGAATTGAATCGAGTAACCATGAAAAGCGAGCGTTGCTGTTAAGTGAGGCGACAGAGATTCATGAAGAGGACAGGAAGATGTGTCATGCAATCGGCCAACTCGGTGCAACATTGCTCGAAGATGGAGATCGAGTTCTGACGCATTGTAATGCCGGTGGCTTGGCGACCGCTGAGTATGGAACGGCGCTTTCCGTATTTTTTTCGGCACAGGATTCCGGGAAGACGATCGGTGTCTATGTCGATGAGACTCGACCCTTGTTGCAGGGTGCGCGGTTGACCTCGTGGGAATTAATGCAACGCGGGATCGAGGCAACATTGATTTGTGACTCGATGGCTGCACAGGTGATGCGAGAAGGGAGAATCAACGCCGTGATTACGGGGGCCGATCGCGTCGCAGCGAACGGGGATGCGGCAAACAAAATTGGAACCTATTCTCTGGCCGTGCTGGCTCGTCATCATGGAATCCCCTTTTACGTTGCGGCACCAAGCTCCACATTTGATCTGTCAATCGAATCTGGGGAAGATATCCCGATTGAGCAACGCGCCGCCGAAGAAATCACCGACAGCTTTGGCTTTCGCACGGCGCCAGAGGGGGTGAAAGTCTATAACCCGGCATTCGACGTGACCCCCGCCGACTATATTACAGGGATCATTACCGAGAAGGGAATCATCCGCCCAGTCACTCGTGCCAACATTTTCGAAGTTCTTGGCGTCGTTTAAAGGCCAAGCAGCGGAAACCAATCGCAGGGCCCAGAGGTCGGGTCCAAGATCAGCCTTGCAGCCTTGAATCACCAAAAGACACCGGTTACTTCACGCGCCTATTGGTATCGATGATCGATCGCCGCGCATCATGAGAAACCCTGCGGATGCGACAACCTATGGGTTCGGCCCTAGTGCTTTGTTCCAATTCGATTTTCGGGTTGGTGGTTAAGGATTTTAGGGTAGACAGTTTTTAGTTTGCAGCGGGCGTCGTCAATCCGCATCTGCCAATCGACGGTGCGTTGCTTGATGCTAAC
>JBGTDM010000166.1:0-9808 GCA_041748315.1 Pirellulaceae bacterium | reverse complement strand
CAATTTATCAAATTATTTTCCTGTATGGCGATGGTGGTAGGAAACTCGCTCGTTTGACGAATATAACTCGCCAACATTCGGCAATAATGCACCAGGAAACGCGAAAATTAGCGAGCAAAGTGCCTGTTTTGACAATTATTGAAATTTGGGCCAGAATTACGCCGAATTCAGCCAGGCTATTACGACGCTCAATCAATGATGGTTGATTTCTGTATTGATATACGAGCAGATCTAAAAATGATGTTAGTATTCGCATGTTTGTTGGAGTTCACGCTTTAGCGTGTTTTTTGAATGCGATTGTTGGAGTTCACGCTTTAGCGTGCTTTTTGTATCTCAATTACCAAGCGTTGCGTGAAGAAGTTGGCGAGCGGACAGCCTGAAGGCTGAACTCCAGCGTTGGAGTTCACGCTTCAGCGTGCTTTTTGAATGTAATTGTTGGAGTTCACGCTTCAGCGTGCTTTTCGTAACTCAATTACCAAGCATTGCGTAAAGAAGGTTGGCGCACGGGCAGCCTAAAGGCTGAACTCCAACGTTGGAGTTCACGCTTCAGCGTGTTTTTTGAATGCGATTGTTGGAGTTCACGCTTCAGCGTGCTTTTCGTAACTCAATTACCAAGCATTGCGTAAAGAAGGTTGGCGCACGGGCAGCCTAAAGGCTGAACTCCAACGTTGGAGTTCACGCTTTAGCGTGTTTTTTGAATGCGATTGTTGGAGTTCAAGCTTTAGCGTGCTTTTTGTATCTCAATTACCAAGCGTTGCGTGAAGAAGTTGGCGCGCGGACAGCCTGAAGGCTGAACTCCAGCGTTGGAGTTCACGCTTTAGCGTGTTTTTTGAATGTAATTGTTGGATTGCACCCGCCTGGGATGAACCCCTGTGGCTGGCACGTGTAAGTTGACGTTTGATTCGCGATTTGGCACTCAACGATGCCGGGCTCATGATCTGGCTCGTGATCAATCCTGAGTCACGTACGTGTATGAGAGTCCAACCAGGATCATGATGTCTGGAACTGACCAGCGACGACGAAACCATCTGATCGCTTAAACCTAATCAAAAGCCATTAATGACTTCTGACCACGGATAATTATTGTTCCGCCGGAAATCGCCGGTGTAGAAAGTACGTTCATGTCCGTTTGATTGACAGCAAGTTGCTCAAATTCCGGCCCTGATTTAACGACGATGACTTGACCATTTTCGCTGACGAAATAGAGGTGCCCATCGGCGGCAACGGGCGATGCAACAAAGCTGAGTGAAGATTCTCCCTTCAACCGTTCTTTGTACACCTCGGTTCCGGTTGGCAAGTGATAACAGGTGAGTACACCGGTATTGTTGCAAACATAGAAATAGTCTCCGTAAGCGATCGGACTCGGCATGTACGGCCCTCCGCGACGATGGGACCAGACGACTTGCTCGCTGGACAACTCGTTTTCATCGAGAGAAATTTCCCCTCGCGCGCCAACGGCGATGGCGTAAATTGGCATGATGGGGGAGTAGCCTGCGGTGACGAAGATTTTACCCTGCGATACAAACGGGGTCGGCGTCACAATCTCAGAGTTGTCTGCAGCAAAGGACCAGACTTCCTCACCGGTTCGCGCATCGTAACCACGAATCCCACGTGTGCCATTGGTTGCAATCAGTGGTCGATCACCATCAAAATAAACCGTGGGCGACGACCAACCAGGGATTTCATTTCGGTCAGTACGCCAAGCAGGTTCACCGGTTTCGAGATGATACGCCGCGATAAACGAATCCTCTTGAATATCACATTGAATAATCACCAAATTCTCAAAGATCACAGGCGATGCGGCAAATCCCCACTGGTATTCACGATCATAAAACCAACCACTATCGAGGAAGCCGAGATCTTGTTTCCATTTCAACTCACCGTCATGCGAGTAGCAAAACAGGCCTTCAGTCCCAAAAAAAGCGACCAGGGACGTCGCATCACAGGCCACGGTCGGATTCGCGTGAGTCGACTTCAAGTGACGTTTCACGCGGGGGACGGTCGTCAATGCAGTTTGCTGCCAAATGATTTCGCCATTGTGCTTATCAATCGCGATTACCAAGAATTCGTGTTCGGAATCATCATCGACGGAATTCACTGAGCCATAGTTACCGATTTTAATCGAATCGTTGTTGGCGCTGCTTATCGCCGTCGTTAAAAAGATCCGGTCCCCCCAAATCGAAGGGCATGAATGACCCAACCCCGGAATGTCAATCTTCCAAGCGACTCCGTCGCCGGTCGCAACATCCCATTGAATCGGCGGATCTTGACCATCCGCGATGCCTCGAGCTGCCGTTCCTCGAAATTGTGGCCAGTTCTCCGATGAGACCTGACGATCGGCAAGGCGTGATTCCGGTGAACTCGGCAGGAATACTTCGGCAGCCACCTCCTCATTGCTCTCAGTATTGTCGGGCGATGCGGCGGGTGCCGAACTGTTTGCCGTCTGGGTTCGGCCAAAACCGGCTTCGGCGCCGCGTTCCTTGAGATAATCGACGACTTCCCCATGTGAGCCCATTTGCGCCCAGCTCAAAGGAGTCGCGTTATAAAACGTGTCCCGATTGTTGACCTCGGCTCCTCGTTCGATCAGTAGTTTGACCATTTGTAAATGTCCGCGCTCCGCCGCAAATGATAATGCTGTGGCTTGATAGTTGGTCTTGGCATCAACGGAGACTCCACGATCAAGAATCATGGTTGCAAGTTCCACGTTTCCCGAACGGGCTGCTTGCCAAAGATCGCTCGGCGTGTATTCAGTCGTGTCGTCTTGACCCAAGGATGCATTAACATAAAAGAGAAAAGTGACCAATGCGATCAAAAAGCCCAAACGCGTTCGTTGTTTCATCGCTATGTTCCGTAAATGATTTTCGGTTAACACCTGTCAAATCGAGAAAGTCACTCGATATTTTAAACAAATCGATCCCGTTTGGCCACAATGCCAATTCGAGCGCCACGAATTCGATTGAGATTGCCGCGGATTTGATATTGAATGAATACCAACCAGCGGGCGCCTATCGGATGCGACGTGCAAAACGAATGTCGATCACTTGAAAAGATTAAGTATAAAAACGTACAAGCACTTTGATCGCTGGCAGGACGCCTTGACTGTTGTGTGGCATTCGTGGACCTCCGTCATTTCGACTGAGGGCGAAAGACAACAAACCGCGACGTATTCGTCTCCAGATAGGGACCCTGCAGAAGGTCAATGCAATAGGGAATCGCCGGGAATACGGCATCCAGGCATTCAGCGATCGCCTTAGGTTGGCCGGGCAGATTAACGACGATTGACTGGCCGCGAATCCCCGCAATTTGACGGGATAATATGGCTGTCGGAACCTGTTCAAACGAAACACGTCGCATCTGTTCACCAAATCCTGGCAGTAATTTTTCACAAACGACTGCGGTCGCTTCCGGAGTTACATCGCGCGCGGCCGGGCCCGTTCCGCCAGTCGTAATCACCAGACAACAGCAGAGGTCATCACACATCTCGATCAACGTCGATTGGATGATTGAGAGTTCATCGGAGACAATTCGGGTTTCCAACGTGTAAGGTGAAGTTAGAACCTGTGCCAGGTAATCCTGAATTGCCGGCCCGCCGCGGTCGACGTACTCACCTCGGCTCGCGCGATCCGAGATCGTGACGATTCCGATCTTTGGGACAACCGATGGAACGACCAAGTTTGACCTCACAATCAGCAAGAGTAAATGTAATGTTGACGCATTGTGACGAACCGTCTTGTTAATAAACGGTCGAAACAAGAAATGCATCATGAGGTTAAACAGACAACGAAAAACCTCGGGTCTGAAGATCGATCCGAGGTCCAAGTCAATTCACGAAACCCTGTTAAATCCTTTCAGGATACGCCATTTCCAATTGCGGTTTGCAATGACGCTCGCGGCAAACCGTGTCATGCAAAACACAATCACTCAGAAACAGAACATCGAAACGGAACGAATTGTCGTTGGTTCTGCGGTTGGGCCGGTGGGGTCTATTCCACTCCCAATTCCCAATGGACATATTGTTTAACGGTCATGTTATGACTTTTTGCATACTCGCCAACCGTTTGTTTGTCATCTTTGACAAAAGGTTGTTCCAGCAGAACGCTTTCTGCATAAAAGTTTTTCAATCGACCGTCGACCATTTTGTCGACGATATTCTCGGGCTTTCCTTCTGCCAGTGCAGCCTCGCGTAGAATTTCTCGTTCCTTAGCAACAATTGCCGGATCCAATTCCGAGATGCTTAAGGATTTGGGACGCATTGCAGCAATGTGCATGCTTACACCGCGTGCCGCTTCCTCATTGCCGCCATCAATTCCAATCAGGACCCCAGACACGGTCGTCGCGTTGTGGATATAACCTCCGGTGCCACCCTCAATGCGTTTCATTCGTCCGATATTAAAGACCTCCCGAATGCGATTAAACAATTCATCTTTTTGTTCGCGCAGGGTCGTTCCCGGTTTGCTGGGCGAAGGTTGACCCAACAGGTCCTCGACGGTCGTGGCCCCTGGTCCGTTGGCCAATTGTTGTGCCAAGTCGTTGGCAAGTTGCACAAATTCTTCATTACTGGCAACCGGTGCGCTCTCGCATTTAAGTTCGACGATCGCGCCGCATGCACTCGAAACACTGCAAAACAACCCAAACCGCCCAAACGTCGTTTCCCGGTCGGCACGTTTCTCAAGAACTTTCTGCCCCTGTTTGCGCAACAACTCAATCGCCTGTTCCTCGTTCCCACCCGCTTCATTCAAAGCAGCTTTGCAATCCATCATGGGCAGTCCTGTACGTTCACGTAATCGTTTTACGTCGGCAGCAGTGATCGACATTACTAAATCTCCTGTTCTTATTTATGTTTGAGTTTATGAATCTTAATGCGTGTTATCTGGAAAAACCGAAGGACAATCCATCAGACACTCGGATCCAACCAAGTGTTCGAAGCCCCGCATTTCGAACTCGCAAATTCAATCACCCGCCGAGCAACGTCAAGCATCGGCAGCGTGGTTCAATCACGAATTCCAAAGCGTCAAAGTGGATCTTAAAGAAACCTGGATTCTAAGAAAACATCGTGCGCGGCGATTAAGATTCGACCGCAGCTTGCTCCAGAGTTTCTACGGAACCATTTTCGGGAGCTTTGGTTGATTGAGTGTCAGGCTCCGTACTTTCATCCTTAGCTTGGCTTCTCACATTCTTGACACCAGCGGCAACTGCGTCAGCAATATGCCGTAAGATCAAGTCGATCGAACGAATCCCGTCATCATTTCCAGGGACCGGCAAATCGATTGAATCGGGATTACAATTGGTATCGATCAAGGCCACGGTCGCAATCCCCAACTGACGAGCTTCACGGATTGCATTTTTCTCCTTATGCGGATCGACGACGAAAAGCGCTTCGGGCAATCGATTCATGTTGCGAATTCCGTTCAGGTTGCGAAACATCTTGCGATATTCGCGATTCAATGAAGATTGCATTTTCTTCGAATAGGCCTGCAATGCTTCGCCAGCGCGAATTTGTTCCAATTCTTCCAAGCGTGTCATCCGTGAACGAATGGTTCGAAAGTTTGTAAGACATCCTCCCAACCAACGCTCACTGACAAACGGCATGCCACAGCGTTCGGCTTCTCGTTGAACCGCACCACCTGCCTGACGTTTTGTTCCCACAAACAAGACCAAGCTGCCCCCTTCGGACACTCCCTGCAAGAACTTTTTCGCGCGCAATAGTCCACGAAGCGTTTCACGGATATCGATGATATGAACTTTGTTTTTTCGGCCGAAAATATACGGCTTCATTTTTGGGTTCCAGCGACTGGCCCGGTGGCCAAAATGAACCCCTGCTTCAATCAACTCCTGAACAATAGAATTGTCAACCATTCATTCCTGCCTGTTTTCGGCAGCTCCTGATTTCCGCAATCGATTGATAAACGATCGGCGCGATCGATGCCAATGAATATCTCGTGCTCCTTGAGGCAGGAACACATTGCAAAATCGGTAAAAGGAAAAAGAGATCAGTATGACGGCGCACATTCACCGCCAATTCAACTGACCGATAGTTTATCGAAATTTGGTTGCAAATTCAACGGCAGCCGGTCGCCACGGTTTGGTATTTCAGGGGAATCGACTGGAAGTCTGATGATATTCAACACGCCCTGACTCTCGCCCGACTTACCGGAGTCGAACGTCACATCATTGGCATTTTAGGGGGATTCCCTAACACATAGTCCAATTTGGAAAACTCAGGGATTACGGGCTACACATGATCACCACCGATCCCTAACTGCGGAAAAAGAGAAAATCAACAAAATGCAATACCTGAGAAGCCATCAATCGAGCTATCCGTCACCGAAGTCCCAATACCCAAAATTCTTAAAATTAGTCAAGGACGAACGTCGGCTCGGTCATGATTCAATCAATGGTAAACAACTAAAACAGGAATCTCAAACATCATGCGAACCTGCGAAGTATTGCCAGGCACGATTCAGCATAGCTGGTTCCAAAAAGATTGAGGTGGTTGAGCAAGTGATACAACTTGTAGATTTCAAATCGTTCGGAATAGCCTTCGGCCAAAGGCCAGATTTCGTTATAGGCACTGTAAAACCGCTGATCGACACCTCCGAATAACTCGATCATGCCAAACTCTGCTTCCCGATCGGCATAATACACGGCGGGATCGACCAAGACCGGTGCGCCTTCAGAATCGCAGAGGTAATTACCACTCCACAGGTCACCATGGATTAATGATGATTGCGACGGCTCAGATATGAATCGGTCGAGTTTGTCCGCCAACTGCCGACCGAGTCGAGTCCATTCGTCGCTGCGAACCCGACCGGTGGCTAGTTGAAGTTGATGTTCCAATCGACGTTCGCGAAAGAAATCGACCCACTGATTGGACCAACAATTCGGTTGGAGAGTGGTACCCAGGTAGTTGTCGCCATCGAATCCAAATTGCGAATGAGTTGCGTGGCGATGAGTTTCGGCGAGTTGCCGTCCAAAGACCTCCACAAAATTCCTGGGACGGAGCGAAGGCGCGATAAATTCCAGGAACAGCCAGGCGTGCGATTTCGATGCACGTGGAGGGGCCAAGACCTGCGGCACGCGCAAACAGCCAGCAGCTTGTAACCTTTCCAATCCAGCCGCTTCCATCCTAAACATATTGAGCTGGTCGCTCGAGTTTATCTTTGCAAAAACAGACTGACCATCGCTCCAGCGAATTTCAAATGCACGGTTGATGCATCCTCCGTGCAATTCACGGATTTCGATGATGCGACCCTGATCCTGTCGAATATCACGAACCTCCTGCTCAACGGTCTTCCGGAGTTGATGGTCCATGGATCGATCATGCGCGACGAAGCGGGACTAGCGGTGAGATTGGAGGTGATCGATAATTGCCGGACAGGCAGCCTCCAGCATGTCCAAAACCTGCTCAAAGCCCTGTGCACCTCCGTAATAGGGATCGGGGACCTCGGCGTCATCATCATCGCTTAGGAATTCACCCAGAAGTTTGATTTCCGCACGCGATGCGTCTCCAAGTTGTTGGATCCGCTTCAGGTTGGCTCGATCCATCGCCACGATTAAATCAAAGTTATCTAAATCGCTGCTCACAAATTGCCGGGCAAATGTGACAAATTGATACCCCCGATGTTCGCCAGCGGTTTTCATACGATGATCAGGAGCTTCGCCAACATGGTAGTCATGCGTTCCGGCAGAATCGACATCAATTGCATGCGCAAGATTTTTTTCGTTCACAATCTTTGTAAGCACGGCTTCAGCGGCCGGCGAACGGCAAATATTTCCCATGCAGACAAATAGAACTCGTTTTTTCGTTGAAGGCATCGTCGGCTCAAGTAAACAAGGGACGCCAAGATCGTCGCAAATTTGGCGATGTTTTTCAAGCTCCTTTCATGGAAAACCTTTGTCCAACCTGCCGTTAACGAACGTACTACGGTCTTTCATCGCATCCAAAAAAATAGTTAAGTGGCAAAAACGGGAGCGCGAAAGAATCAATACCCGACTGGTTCGATCGGCAATGACTTGGCCGATGCATCATTTTGTCAAAGGCGATAGGTAACGATTAACCGAGCCGAGCCGTTGCTATTCGGGCGTTCCTGCTGTCGTTTCCGATTTCGAACTAGAAGTCATTGGACGTAATATCGAATTGCGTCACGGGAACGCCACCCGTTGTTTTCAGAATGATTCGAACGGTCACACCCGTTTGTAGAATGAAAGTCGCCTCCTCTGTCGAGATATTTTCCTCAATGAACTGTTGTTTGAAAGCGCGAGTGCCAAAATAGCCTTGAGGGTTTGCTTCGAGGATTCCGTTTGCCAATGTGTATTCAAATTTCACCGAGTTCGGACCGAGGCGACTGACGACCAAATCCGTAAAAAATCCTCCCCAAGCGTCAATCAGTTCCGGAACGGCTGCGTTGTAGGCATCGACCAGTTGGTCCAACTCGTCATTTGCCTTTGAAGCCCGGCTCGTCGCAGCCAGATCTTTTGGGACCACGAACAGACTGGGATCCAAGTCGACATTCACATTGACAGTCCTTATGATCGTTTCTTTGTCGGCCACCCCGTCCATCATGCCCAGTTGACGCGTTGGATATTTGATACCTCCAAACTCTTTATAGTCGGCTATATGGATTTCCGCTAATTGTCCGGAATCCAATATCGCCGAGATTCCGACGAGTTTTCCATTGTCGGCAAAAAACCACTTGAATGAATAATTCCGTTGTTCGTTATTCTGAATCAGTTCCGTCGTTTGTTCGCCGGCAAAGTCTCCTCGTTTTCCCATCTTGAATTCGGACGAGCGTTGTAACAGTTCGAGTGCAGAAAATGGATACCGACCGACCAGATAATTGATCCAATGTTCATTTTCCGGTTGGTAATATTTCGTGCCGTCTGCATCAACTTGCCAGGAATACCGAGGTGTCGTTCCCGCGACGACTCTTACGCCACGAGAGTTGATAGGGCTTTCCACTTCATAAATCTGCAGGGATGAAGTGTTCATGCTTAGGAACTGAGTCGCCAATCTGAAATCTTCACCCATTGAAGCGACTTTCGTTGTGCCATGGATTTGAAACGACGTAATTTGTCTCAATGCATTTTCCCCGCCGAGAAACTCAACATGCTTCGTCAACAGAGCTTTCACCGGATCGATCCCCTGACCTAACACCCAGTCGGCGCTCGTTCCGGTTCGCACGGGTGCTTGACCGTCTGAGGACAAATTATTTTCAAATACAAACTCGTTGGTTTTCTTGCGGACGTAGGCGGTCAACCCATCGAGATGCAATTTGTCGTTATCGTAGTAAACTTGTTCCGCTTTGCCATTCAAGTATTGCAATACATAGAAGGTAAAGACGCTATGTTGCAATTCCTCGTGTTCCCAACTGAACTGGCTCTCGTCACAACTGAATAGAACAGTCATTCCTCCAGGTATCGATCGTTTGGTCTCATGGACGGTCCCCAAATTCAATTTCAGCCCAGATTTTTTTTGCGCATCAGTCGTCACGAACTCATTCCGACAGGCGTCAATCAACATCAGCTTGCGTGTCGCCTCACAAGCCTTCAGCAATTCGATCACCTGACTGATCGGCAACAGGGTTGACTTGTCATTGGGGTCTGCGTCCTCCGGACAAAAGTACGTCTCGCGTGAGCCGTCGTCCAATGGCTCTTCATCACCAAACTGCAGACCGTGTCCGGATAAGCTGACAATGATCGTGTCGCCTGGTGCACAACTCCGCATTTGAGTCTGCAAGATACGCAATATCTTTTCCGGCGAATTCGGCTTGAGTGTCGCCGAGCGTGATTTACCGGTCATGACTTTGGT
>JBGTDM010000165.1:0-14609 GCA_041748315.1 Pirellulaceae bacterium | reverse complement strand
CTTGTGAGCGGCACGGCGCTAGCCGCCGGTTCTTCAGCACTTTCAAAATGGCTTGATTCCTTATATCCCTGCTGACCGAGAAAACGAATGAACCTTGAACTGCTCTTTATCGCCCTCATTTCCGCAGTTGTCACCGGCAAGATCGACGTGCGAGGCTTCACCCTTGTGAGCGGCACGGCGCTAGCCGCCGGTTCTTCAGCGCAAACAACGAAACGGGCGACTTCATGATTGCGAACCCAATATTATTGAACAACATTTCGTGGCTGGGAAACGTGAATAGTAAATACCCGCGGCTAGCGCCTTGCCGCTCACAGCAACGCCGCACCGTTAAGATCGACGTAAATGGATTCACCACAAAGGAGGTTGCATGATCATCACCCTGAAAATCACACTCATTCGCGGCATGTATTGCGAATATACCTGGTCGGCGAACATCGAGCTGGACGAATCATCGACCCTCGAGGACCTGCACGACGCCATTCAACACGCGGTCGATTTCGAAAATGATCATCTCTACTGCTTCTTCTTGTCGAGAACGGACAGGAGCCGGAGTCGCGACTATTTCGATGACGAGAACGAGCTGATTTTCAGCAAGACGCTCAAGGACTTGTTTCCCCTGCCGGACAAACAATGCTTGTTCTACCTCTTCGATTGGGGGGATGAGTGGGTCTTCAAAATCTCGCCGAGCAGAAAGCGCGCTCACGAACCCGTGAAAGATGTGAGGTATCCCCGAGTTGAGAGCGAATCGGGTGTCAAGCCGGTGCAGTATCCCATAGATGAGGATGACGAATGAACCTTGAACTGCTGTCTATCGTCCTCATTTCCGCAGGCTGCACCAGCAAGATCGGGGTTCGACAATTTGTTACAGCAGGAGCCCATGTATGAAACCCCACGTTCCAGATTCTCTCCCACTTGATTGTCTTGACGTTGCAAGGCTGATTCGCAAGGTCGGCCCTGCCAATGCCGCGATTGCTCGCTACGATGGCTTGTTGCAAAGCGTTGTGAATCCATCCGTGATGTTGTCCCCTTTGACGCAACGAGAAGCGGTGCTCTCCTCTCGTATCGAAGGCACCCAAGCAACCGTGGATGAAGTGTTGGAATACGAAGCTGGGATGGAGTTTGATTTTGAGAAGACTCAGGACATCCAAGAAGTTGTGAACTATCGTAAAACACTGAGGCTGGCATCGGATTCATTGGCGGATCGTCCCATAACTCTATCTATGATCAAGCAGATGCATGCAATCCTGATGGACACCGTGCGTGGGGCCGATAAGTCGCCGGGACAATTTCGGATCGACCAGAACCGGATCGGCTCCAGCGATAACACAATTGAAACCGCAAAGTTTGTTCCACCCGATCCGTTTCAATTGCCAATTCATCTGGAGGCTTTCGAAAAATACATCCGTGGCGACGACATTGATACGCTTGTTCAGTGCGCGATTGTGCATGCGCAATTTGAAATCCTGCACCCTTTCAAAGATGGCAATGGTCGTATTGGAAGGCTGCTTATTCCACTGTTCTTGTTTCAAAAACGAGCCTTGGCAAGTCCGATGTTCTATTTGAGCGAATACCTGGAAGAGAACCGAGAAGAGTACTATCAGAGACTGCGATTGATTGGCAGCGACGGTGGTTGGACGGCGTGGGTGGAGTTCTTTTTGCTGGCCATCGAAAAGCAAGCTTTGGCTAATTCTGAACGTGTGTTAGGTATCCTAAAGCTTTACAACGAAATGAAATCAAAAGTGAGCGAGATTACTCACTCACAATATTCACCGACTATCCTGGATTCACTCTTTGACCGTCCTATTTTCCAAACGCCAGATTTCATCGAGCGTTCGCAAATTCCAAAGCCAACAGCAGCCACCGTAATTAAAAAGCTGAAAGATGCCGGCATTCTTAAAACGCTTCGAGAGGCTAGTGGAAGACGGCCAGCGATTTTGGCTTTTTGTGATCTTGTAAACCAAGCCGAGGGTCGGAAAGTGCTTTAATTTGTGTCTTGTCGGCGAGACACAAAGGGGGTTCGTGTCTCGTTTTTGATGTCATACGAGACACAAAAAGAATTGTGGGGAATGTCCGAGACGCATTTTCAGATAATTTAGGGGGGTGAAGATGGCACTTCACAACGAAATCGAATTCGAAAACGACATCTGCGATCACCTCGCGGCACACGGGTGGCTGTACGCGGAGAAAGACGCAGCCAACTACGATCGAAAACTCGCTCTGTTTCCAACTGACGTCATTGCTTGGGTGCAACAAACCGATCCTGACGCGTGGCAGACTTTGACAAAAAATCACGGAGCTGCTGCCGAAGCTACACTGTTCAAAAGACTCCGCGACTCACTTGATCAGTGCGGCACACTGCACGTTATCCGCAACGGGTTTGATGTACTGGGGCTTCGCAAGCCGGTGCGAATGGCACAGTTCAAACCAGCTCTGTCGATGAATCCCGACATCATGCAGCGGTACGCCGCCAATCGGCTGCGAGTCGTCCGACAAGTTCACTACTCACAGCACAACGAAAACAACAGCGACCTGGTCCTGTTCCTCAACGGCATCCCGGTCGCGACGGTCGAAATCAAGACAGACAACACCCAAAGCATCGACGACGCGGTCTATCAGTACAAGAAGGATCGGAATCCGCATCCCAAAGGCCAAGCTGCCGAACCACTGCTGACTTTCCCCTCAGGTGCCCTCGTTCACTTCGCGGTCAGCAGCAGCCGCGTGAAAATGACCACGAAGCTGGCTGGTTTCGCCACCGATTTCCTCCCTTTTGATTTGGGTGACAACGGAGCTGCGGGTAATCCGCTCAATCCTGATGGATACCGCACCTCTTATCTCTGGGAGCAAGTGTGGGAACGTGACGGCTGGCTGGAAATTCTCGGGCGCTACATGGTGGCTGAAAAGGATCCGAAGAAGCAAATTACGAAGCTCATCTTTCCACGCTATCACCAGCTCGACGCCACCCGCAAACTGCAACAGGCAGTCTTGGCGGAAGGCCCTGGAGAAAAATACCTGATTCAACACTCGGCAGGTTCCGGCAAAACCAACTCGATCGCCTGGTCCGCCCACTTCCTTGCGGATCTGCATTATCCGAGTGAGCCGCAACGCGCTAGCGGCGGGCCTCTGTACTATCCGAGTGAGCCGCAACGCGCTAGCGGCGGGCCTCCAAAGCCGGCGGCTAGCGCCGTTCCGCTCAAAGAAAATGAAAAGATCTTCGATACGGTCTTGGTCGTCTCTGATCGCCGTGTGATCGACGGTCAGTTACAGGATGCCATTTACGGCTTCGAGCGAACGGCTGGTGTCGTAGCTACGATCAAGGGAGATCAGGGGAGCAAGAGTGCGGAGTTGGCCGAAGCATTGTCCGGTGACAAAAAGATCGTCGTCTGCACGATTCAGACGTTTCCGTTTGCATTGCAGGCCGTGCGTGAACTGGCCGCGACACAGAACAAACGCTTTGCGGTCATCGCCGACGAGGCTCATAGTTCCCAGTCCGGTGAAGCCGCCTCGAAACTGAAGATGATCCTGTCCGCCGAAGAACAGCAGGAACTTGAAGATGGCGGGACAATCAGCAGCGAAGACATTCTGGCCGCACAGATGGCATCCCGTGCCGCGGATACCGGCATCACCTACGTCGCCTTCACCGCGACACCCAAAGCGAAGACGCTGGAACTGTTTGGTCGTCGCCCTGATCCGACTCAACCCGCTGGAGAAGGCAACCTGCCGGAGCCATTCCATGTTTACTCGATGCGTCAGGCAATCGAGGAAGGCTTCATTCTGGACGTGCTGAGAAATTATACGGCGTACAAGCTGGCTTTTAAGCTGGCCAAGATGTCTGAGCCGCAACGTAGTAGCCGCGGGCCAAATCAGGAAAAGCCGGCGGCTAGCGCCGTACCGTTCACAAGCGATATCGAAGAAAAGCCGGCGGCTAGCGCCGCGCCGCTCACAAACGACACTGAAAATAAGCCGGCGGCTAGCGCCGAACCGTTCACAAGCAACACCGAAGAAAGGCCGGCGGCTAGCGCCGTACCGCTCACAAGCGACACTGAAGAAAGGGCGGGGGCTAGCGCCGCGCCGCTCACAAACGATACCGGAGAAAAGCCGGCGGCTAGCGCCGCACCGCTCACAAACGAAACCGAAGTCGAACGTAGCACCGCCGTAAAGGGTCTGATGAACTGGGTCCGACTGCACCCCTACAACATTGCCCAAAAGGTGCAAATCGTTGTCGAACACTTCCGCGAAACGGTCGCTCCGTTATTGGAAGGACGGGCCAAGGCGATGGTCGTTACCAGCAGTCGAGTGGAGGCGATTCGCTGGCAGATTGCCATCAACAAGTACATCCATGAGAAAGGCTACCCGTTGCGAACGCTCGTTGCGTTTTCAGGCGAAGTGAATGACAAGGAATCGGGACCGGATGCGTTCAAGGAAACCAGCACCGAGTTAAATCCTGACTTGAAGGGTCGCAACATCGCCGAGGCCTTCAAAGATGACCAGTTTCAAATCTTGTTAGTAGCCAACAAGTTCCAGACTGGATTCGACCAGCCGCAGCTGTGCGGCATGTATGTCGATAAACGGCTGGCTGGGATTCAGGCCGTTCAGACGCTGTCGCGACTCAATCGCTGTTATCCCGGAAAAGACGACACTTTCGTTCTCGACTTCGTTAATGAACCAAGCGAAGTCCTGGACGCCTTTAAAACGTATTTCACGACAGCCCAACTTTCCGACGTGACCGATCCGAACATCATTCTCACTCTTCGGACGAAACTGGATGCATTAGGTTACTACGATGAACACGAGATCGATCGCGTCGTCAAAGTCGTGCTCGATCCAAGTTCCAAGCAACAACATTTGGAAGCAGCCATCACTCCGGTAGCGGATCGCCTGCTGAAGAAGTTCGCCGCCGCCAAGGCAGCTCATGCCGAAGCGGTCGAAAATAAAGACGCCAAAGCAGCTCAAGCGGCGAAGGATGCAATGGATGCATTGGTACTGTTTCGCTCGGACGCAACGACTTACCTGCGGGCGTACACGTTCCTGTCGCAGATCTTCGACTACGGAAACACGGACTTTGAGAAACGGGCGATTTTCTTCAAGTACCTGGTGAAGCTGCTGAAGTTTGGTCGAGAACGCGAGGGCGTGGATTTATCTGAAGTGACGCTGACCCACCACAAACTCAGCAATCGCGGCAAGCGGAATCTGGGACTGTCAGATGAGGATGCTCCAAAGCTCGATCCGATGACCGAAATCGGTAGCGGTGCAGTCCGGGAGAAGGAAAAAGCATATCTGAGCGAAATCATCTCAAAACTTAATGAGATTTACGGAACTGACACAACCGATGGCGATCAGTTGTCGCATGCCGCGACGCTGAAAGAAAAGGTCCTTGAATCGAGGGTCCTTCAACAACAGGCTACCAACAATTCAAAAGAGCAATTTGCGAACTCGCCGGATTTGACGAACGAGATCATGAATGCGATTATCGACGCGATGGATGTTCAGGCAGAATTGAGTACCAAGGCATTGAATTCAGCCGAGATCCGTGAAGGACTGAAGCAGATCCTTCTCAATCAGCTCGGTCTCTACGAGAAATTGAAATCGCGAGCCGCGAGTACGTGATTTGTCAACTGAATCATTCTGGGATTACAAACTTGCGACCGGTACTGCTTGGAATGCATGGTTATTGATGACTTCCGGCGTCGGTACAGCGTGGCGAGTAAGACGTTGAGAGCCGCACACGCCTGGCTGATACCAACCCGCTGACCGAGTTCTTCGGATGCTGCTAATCGTCGTTCGCGGTCGGCTTCAGGTTGATCATCTCGGAAATTTGTTTTGAACCTCAATATTCAATTCGGCTTGCCGAAGTTTCTCAGCAAGTCGCTCGTTCTGACGTTTCAGCCGAGTAAGTTCCTGAGCTTCCTGAGACTTCGGTTTGGGCTTACGGCCACGTCGATCCGAGCCCAACGTTTCTTGAGTTCGCTGCTTACGTCGACGCTGTAGAATCGACGAGTACAGGCCTTCGCGACGCTGCAATGCTCCCAACTCACCCGGCACCGTACAGCGATCCGCTTCGGACAGAATTCGTTCCTTGTACTCCCGCTTAAAACGGCGACGAGTCGCTTTTTCACTGACTTCGGGTGATCTTTTTTCAACTTTTTTCGACTGTTCTGACATCAAAGTTCTCCAAGCCCTCAAGCTTAATAAAAAACTTCAATGTTGTCTCACCTAGGTTGGCGCACAGAGGGTTGGGAGTAATCGAGTTTTGAAGGAGCGATTGGTGCGGGAGTATCTTTGAAGTAGATCATTAACTGCACTGAATTCGAATCCGCGTCAAATCTTGTTTTCGCACGATCAAATTCCTCTTCCGTTCCGGATCTGCCTGTTGCGGTACCGAATCGATACCACATGATGCCTATGAAAATGTCATAGTCGTCAGGGATCTGAGAATTGATTACAGCCTGGGCGTCCACCGCAAATTCGGGATATGCGTGTGTTTCCCATCGAATGAGTTCAAGACGAAGTCCAAGCTCTCGCGACCATGTGGTATTGGGCTCACGGATCGTATCTTCGAGGTGAGTGCGTTCCTCCTCTACGTCGCTGGGAGAGGCGACAAACACCGAAAGCACAGTCTCTTGCCTCGTCATTTACGCTCCAATTTCAAGCGAATAACGACGAAGTTCAGCAGCGGCGCCGGCTGCAACGACTTCAAACCTCAGAAAACCATGATGCCGGCCCCGCCTGCTGCAACGGCTGGGTATGCCCGGAAACCTTGAATGTCGCCGACCTTCGTTCATCCATGCCGCGGCGTTCGAACTCGCCGGCGGGTTAGGCCATCGGCAGGCCAGGACCGCCACCGGACTTGCGGCCGACGGCAAGGAAGACGACGGCGAAGACAAAGAACACGATGGCGCAGGTGAGAAAGGTGTAATTGAGCGGCTCCCCTCTGAGGACCGGTCCCGCGACCGCAGCGATTAGCCATGCCACGCTGGCAAATGCGAACAGTATTGGGACGAGGTTTTTCTTCCAAACGTTCATGTCGTGTGCTCCTAACTGCGAAAACGCTGCTGTGGTTGATTGCTGACCTGCCGCCGGGATTGGCCGCGACCGAGATTGGCGTTGCTCTGCTCGTTCTCCTCCGGCCTCGCATCGTTCTCCCTGTGCCTCGCGCCGCCGAACTTTTTATTCTGTTGCTTTCTTCACGAATCGCCATATTAGTGTGGCATCATTTCCGCAATCGATCACACCGGTACCACCAAGCGTAGCATTGAACGATCGATTGAAAGTCGATTCTACATTGGTATCTCTGTCATCAAAAGTCCAATCTGGTGATACAGCAACCTCCGTGCTCGATACGTTATTACACTCGCAACTGCCGGAAAGGAAACCATTTGAGTACATCGCGCAGGCCAAGAAACTTCGCGGTCGATCTTCAATTTCACCATCTCGTCCCTGATACGAGATGAAATATCGATGTTGTGCGGCAAGTACCTGATCTCTCCAACACAATCGCATATTCAGTGCGTATTCGCCATCGGATTCCTCAACCTCGACCAAGTCATCAGTCTTCACAATGTGCTTGCTGCCGCCAATCGAAATCCAATCGTCTGGATCGATAGTCTGTTCGATCAGGCCCAAAAGTTCATCGAAGTCGCTCGTCGGGTTTGGTTTTGGGGTCATTAGATTTGATGGCATTCCGCCTCCCAACAAGCTATCAGCCTGCTCCTGACCAATTGACAGTACAAGCGCACCATGAAAGATGTAGCCAGCGATGAGAACCAGCAACAGGATGAGTAGTGTTGAGTAAGTGAGTCTTGTTTTCATGCAACAGAACGACTGCGTTGACCAGGCCGTGACGAGTCAATGCCATCATTCTAACAAACCAGATCGCGGCTTATCGTAAACGCACCCTTAGAAATTGGTTGGCCGGAGCGGGAGCCGGTACGGAGCTCAGATCGTAGGCCAACTGCCAGTTTTCGGTGCGGGCGAAAATGCTTCGCCAACTATCCTGGATTGTAGCTTGTCGACGCCGACAAGCAACGACTTCGAACCCATCGCTGACGAATTTTCGCGGCGGAACACATGTTGGAATACCGATGCCTTGAGCCAATCCGAAATCAAACAAATTCACGCAAAACCACTGACCCGATGACTCAGATGTCTCCGGTTCACCGATTGGTTATATGTCCTTTTTTCGGTTGGCCTATTATTACGACCTGGTATTTCCCCGACTTCGCATCGGATTCGTTGATTGAATCGCCATCACGTGTAATCACAACGTTATCGAGCCCAAGCACGGAGAATTGAAGCCGTTCCTTGGCGTCAACGTGAATTGAGATTTTAACGAGCCCATCTTCGAGTTGGCGCGTTTCGCCATCGAGCGTCGCCATTTGTAAACGGTCGTGGTGGCGAAGGAAGCCTTCGTCATACCCGGCATGGAAACGTTCCACGACATCGTCATCGTTGGAGCGACGGTCAAAAATACTCGTTAGGTGATCTTGGCGGAGTGCATTTCTGAATTCGATCCTCGTTCGGGATTGCGGTGCCAACGACGTATCGTAGATCACGACAATTGTTGGCGTAAACGGTCGCGGCAGGATCATTGTCTTTGAACGTAACGATGCTTCGAAGCAGGCAGCGAACGCAAGCAGGTAAAGAAGCGGCACACCTAGAATGTTGAACCATTGACGTGGTGGAGACAGATTCGGGAATTGTTCACGTCTTCGGATCAGACGATACGGTAGATAAAGCCCGACGAGACCGAGCAACATGTAAAGAACACCGCCAATTGTGCGAGTATGGAGGGATTCGTCCCAGAGGAATTTGCCCGTGAATTGCTGAAGAGCGACGATGAAGCCCGCGAGCGTGACCAGCGACGTAAATATGATGGCGAGTGGCCATCGCGATCGCCTTGCCAACGTGGTTTGCTCGGATTGTGTTTCGACGTTGGTCATGGACACATAACGTTCACGATCACCGGGCCGCCGGAGAGATCATTCCATTCAAAAACGCGATTTCGGCGGCTCCGCGTGGATGTACGCCCAACATGGGCGTGAGTTTATGGGGTGCGGGACTCGCAAGAGTCCTCAGTCCCTTGTGTTTAGTTCCGATTTTCTTATGGGAGTCAGTATACCAAATGAAAAGCCCATGAGAAACAGACACGAGGCGAGGGCAACTGCGGAAGGGTGACCGACCGTGGGAAGGAAGCCTGCGAATGAATGCGTAAACGCTGGGTTTGTCGTTGCCGACGAAATATCCCGAAAGGCAACCCTCGCCACCCAGACGCCTTCCCATCAAAGCTGCGAGGCTACGAACAGAAACTTGATACAAGGCCGGTCTGCTACGGTGAGCCAGCCAACCATGGCGAAACCCTAAAGCATCCACAGCGGTGTCTGCTGATGCCACCAACATTGGTTTCACCGACCAGTCAGCGTTTGAATGTCTCGTGTAAACTCTTCATCGAAACGCCTAGTGCGGACCCGCATGCTAGGTGTTGTGGGGGCCGCCGTCAGCAATGACGGCGGCTACCCGATTTATCCGGCGCTATTTGCCATTTGACTTCAGGTATTTTTTACGATTGGCTTCAACGACGTGTGGTTCTCCATGCCACCACTCGTTACCACCGCCGGATTCCACAGCTCCCAATGTATCAGATGAAACGAATGCAGCATCGACAAGTTCTTGTCCAGAAAGCGTTCGCAGAGGATCGAGCCCACTGGGAACCGTAAAGTTTATTCGTTTGCCTGCAACCTCCTGATCCAGAGAAGTGACAAATTCGACAGTCACGTGAAAGCCATTCGGATTATGTTCCGACCAACGATTCGCGATGTATCCGTAGTGTACATAAATCCGGTGAACTATCGGCCAAGTCGCACCAATTGATTTGACATCGTCCGATTTAAGTACAGTATCCAAAACTGAATCAGCGGGATAAGGCTTCGTGTCGATTAATTCGTGGTATGACGTACTGACTGTTGAAACAATTGCCACGTCTGCCGCGTAGACTGCACCCGGTTTGACAGGGTAGTTCGGTCGATCAGAGTTCATTGCTGACAGGAGAATCCAAAGATCAGTCGAACTACAACCGGAGAATGCAATAACATTCTTCTTCAACAGATAGTAGCGGTGAATTGCATCACCATTCTCCCATGATTCCATCGCCGGTAGGCGTAGATCGACAAAATGCCCGTTTATCTCAGACCAAGGTTTCTTGAGGCATTGCGGCGGCAAAAGTCGAGAAGATTCGCGAAGAAGCAAATGATAGCGTTTGACGTTCAGTTGACAAACCTGTGCTACGGCATCATCAAGTAAGTCTTGTTTCCTTTCCATCTTGGGTTGACTTGAGGAGTCTGGATTCTGTTTTTTCGGCGTTATGTCGCCAGATTGCGCGGCAACCAAGGACGCGTAAGTAAGGACAAGGATCGGGAGCAACAGAAATCGAGATGAGAGATTCATAAAGTCCTGCCGATTCTGAAGCCGGATAACGGTTGTGTTCACCGGGCGGCGGCGAACGACATTGACTTCAGGATCGACGCCGCCCGCGGCTTATCGTAAACGCACCCTTAGAAATTGGTTGGCCGGAGCGGGAGCCGGTACGGAGCTCAGATCGTAGGCCAACTGCCAGTTTTCGGTGCGGGCGAAAACGCTTCGCCAACTATCCTGGATTGTAGCTTGTCGACGCCGACAAGCAATGACTTCGAACCCATCGCTGACGAATTTTCGCGGCGGAACACATGTTGGAATACCGATGCCTTGAGCCAATCCGAAATCAAACAAATTCACGCAAAACTACTGACCCGATGACTCAGATGTCTCGGGTGCCCGGCATGGTTCCGCGAAGTGATTGTCATCGGCCTATGCTTTGCGTGGCGACGTGCAAGCTGCGGATCACCGTGCTAAAGGCCCGGATCGCGCCGGCCATCTTTTTCCGTGAGAGTCATGCGGGGTCAATTGGTTCGTGAAAGTAAAAGCACAGCCCGTCCGGCGCAACGACGAAGAATACCTGCAGTTTGTGGCCGTCCCGTTCATCGACGCGCCAATTGGCAACTGAGACACCGTTTGATTCGAACTCGGCTCTAATGTGATGAATGTTTGTGACGCGTATTGCCGCACCATCCTGTGACGCATCGCCACCGTTTATGGCAAAACCAAGACGTGTCCCGTCCCGTTCCAGTACGACCCTTGGCACAGGCGCTACGTCTCGCTCGACCTCCGTCATTCCAAAGTGTTGGGAGTACCAGTTGGATGCCGCATCGAGATTCGTGACAGGCAACGCCAATACGTCATCTTGGTACGGCGACGCAGATTTGAAAGCAGGTTCGCTTGACATCGTTCTATTGTCTTGGTTTTGAAGTTGTGCCCGCAGAGTCGCAGAACGCCAGTGTTCAACCGGTCGCGCCGGTTGATTAGTTTTCAAAAAGCAGCCGATGCGCGACTCGGTTGCAACACATTGGTTCGCCGACGTTGGTTGCGTGCGCGTCAAATTGGTAGTACGCGTACGCGGGATTTCGATTCGTCAATCACGACAAGCGCACCGCTCGCTAAATCTGTCTCGTGTTGTTTCAACGCCGCCACGACGATTGGTGCCATGTGATCTGGCAAAACGTTTTGGCCGCGTACTTGGATTACGCTTGGTCCAGTTGCATGCGTCAGCGCCAGCATTGTTCCGAAGTCGAGGTCGTGAGTAAAAACCACATGCGCATTTGCTCGAGCCCAATCCATGATTTCACGGTCCGTCGCTCTTGGATCGCCGATTGCTGACCAATGCACGGCAGCCCAGCCATGATTGGACAACTCATCAACCCAGTCCGGCGATAGATTCATATCGATCAGAATTTGGATGCTCATGAAGTTGCCAAAGGTACATCACGTTCTTCCATGCGCCACGCCGCATAGGCCAAGCTTTGATCGATGTCTTCTGGTTCGAGATACGGATACGCTTTAAGGATTTCGTCACGCGAGCGTCCCACGGCAAGTAGTCCAAGTACCGTGCCAACGGTCACGCGCTGACCGCGAATACATGGCTTTCCGCCCAGGACGGCGGGATCGAAAGTGATGCGATCGAATTGCGCCATTCACGTGCTCCTTTTTTTATTACCCGATTGTGTTGAAAATGATTTCAGCCCGAATACGGCCATCGTGCTCGATTCTGAAAGTACGTCGAGCCCAGTAAGGTGTTAGCCGTCGACTTTGCGGCAGCAGATTCGAGATCGTCGCACTCCGACAAGCTTTCGATCGTCCGCCAGTGTTCCATTGGGGCATCATTGTATCCATTGCTGAGTACGCATTCCACAAAGTGCGACAGATCGATGTACGTTTCGTCGCACACGTGCCTGCACGCGTTGCTTCGCGCGTTGATTTCCTCGAAACGACCAGCAACTTGGCAGAGGCAGTCGTGGATCGAGTCAATCCACCATTCGAAGTTTTTCGGCCGTTTCTCCATGGGGCGATTCTAGGCGGCGAACTTTTTATTATACTCACATTGCGAGTAGTAACTTGATAACTAAGGGACTTTTCCTCGGTTAAAGTATGAGTCTATTTTATTTTGCAGTCAACCAGCGATTTTCGTAGAAAACTCGCCATGCGCGGATATTCCGATATCAACTCGCTTTCAGGCGTACGCCTTTCCGGACAAAAGTGGTGCGGCTTGTGAGGCGGGTGGAAAGTGACCGGCTCAGAGCCGTTCGGACAGTTCAGGACAGGCTTGAAGCGCGTCGTCCATGCCGGCTGACAGGTGACAGGTGACAGGTGACAGGTGACAGGCTGAAAGCCTGTCGTACTTGCGCGGACCGGCTGAACGCGGGTCGTGCGCGTTGGGAAACTCGTCGTTTTGCTCTTTCTCCAGGTTTTTTATGCTCGCCAAATTCAAGCAACTTGTCCAAGAATCTCAGCTTCCCAAGGCTAGCCAAACGTGGTTTCCTAAGCAGCTTCAGCAGTTTTGCTCATTGACCTCGCAGAATCCAGAATCCCCGCTGGATTGCTCGCGACCAACGGTCGAGATGTTTCTCCGCCACCTGAAAAAATCCGGCAAAGCCGCCTGGCAACGCCTGCAAGCCTTGGAGGCTATCCAGTACTACGCCAAGAAACTGCTCCTAGAAGTCGATCCGGAACTCGATGTCATGCGCCGACCGCAACGTGCCCCATTGCGAACCACGATTATCTGGTGTTTCGTGCGGGAAGTGCACAGCAGGTTTCGCCGTAGAGTTGCATGGAGAGGAATTCGCCAATTTGTGATGCGTGTTTACTTTGGCGTGGGACTCATCGGTGTCAGCGAATCGACGGGACGGTTTAACTCCAGGCGAGAGGCGCAGATCGATTCAATCGCATCGGCTGTGGCGTGATCGTTCCAGTGAAGTCGGCAGAGCAGGGCGACGCTTAAGATCGCGGCGGTTGGATCGGCGATTCCTTTTCCGGCAATGTCAGGTGCGGAGCCAAGGACAGGCTCGGCAAGTGCCAGGCTGGCTCCCAGGTTGAGGCTGGGCGCACGTCCCATGCCACCACACCAATGAGCGGCCAGATCTGACAAGATGTCGCCAAACATATTGGTTGTCACCAGTACTTGAAACTGGGCAGGCGATGCGACCAGGCGGTAAGCGACAATATCGACCAGTCCTTGATCGATCGTCAGGTTAATCTGCTGTTCATTTGAAAATTGCTCAATCGATTCAATCACGGAATCGCGAAACAGTCCATCGGTTTTTGGCAGCACGTTTGCCTTGTGCACGATATGGATCTTGGAAAATCCGAATCGTTGGGCGACGATCGCCGCAGCGCGCCCCACGCGCGTCGATGCAGCGCGAGAGATGACGCGTTGAGCGATGGCAACTTGACCGTCCGAGGTCTCTTGTCCAACATACAGGTCTTCGGTGTTTTCGCGAACGATGATCAGATGAATGGGCTCGACGGCAAGGTTGGACCAGCGCGAATCGATGGGGCGGATATTGGCAAACAAGTCAAGCTGTTGCCGCATTTTTAAAATTGCACTTTGGTAGCCTGAAACGAATTGGGATGGCGAGGAAACTGCGCCGAATAGTCCAGCGCCACATTTTCGCAAGGCTTGCAACGTTGCTGCTGGTACGGAGTCTCCCGTTCGTTCGAAGACCGCCCAGCCCGCTTCAGCGTAAACGATCTCGACATCCGTGCAAACCGATCGCAAGATGTCGACCGCGACTTCGGTCACCTCCGGACCAATCCCATCTCCTGGAATCACGCAAAGCTGTTTATTCATCGCTGCTCCTGGAGTTTCAGGTTTTCGATAGACTGCCTGACGGATCGTGCGGAAAGGAACCGTGTTCACGAACGAAATTGACGATCCCACCCGCACTAATAATCTGCTGAGCGAAAGGGGGGAGTTTGGGTAGATTAAATTCTGAACCACCGACGCTGAGTATCCCCTTCGAGATATTTAGTTCGACGGCGGCACCGTCTTCGATCTCCGTGTACAAATTGGGGACAGTGAACACCGGAATTCCCAGGTTGATTGCGTTTCGATAAAAGATCCTCGCGAAGCTTGTGGCTAATATGGCCTTGATTTCGCGGCGTTTAAGTGCCAGCGGGGCGTACTCGCGCGACGAACCACATCCAAAATTCTGGTCGGCCAAAATCAGGTCACCCGGGTTGGCGTCACG
>JBGTDM010000164.1:0-13179 GCA_041748315.1 Pirellulaceae bacterium | reverse complement strand
AAACTCCTCATTATAGGACTCCACACCAATGAGCACCGCATACTTATCCTGGCAAAGCCCGGTCGCCGAAATCAACATCAGAAACAGGGCTAGCAGTAGTGCTACAGATTGCCTGACGACCGAACAACGTTTAACCAAATTCAACGCATCTGCTTTGGTCACAACTGGGTCGACTAAACTCATTGAGCTACTCCTTCTAAACAGTTTTTCCTGTTGCATTGCCGGGACCGAATCGTCAGTTGACTAGAGAAACACGAGGCCAAGGGGCCCAAGACAAGGCCCCAATGCCTGATACGCTTCCATATTAGGCGAGAACGAAGTGCGGAACGAGTCATTTTAGCCCAAAGATCCAGTACAAAATAGGAGATCGAGCAAAACCAGGGTCCAGACACGGTGACCCGTCCAACGAAATTGGCTCCCGGAACGACGGGATCAAGCAGGTTCAACTTTAATGCTGTCTGCGACCTAATACCGGCTTGACCGCACCTCACACCTCCAGGAATGTGTGAATACACTCGATGCGGCACGATGCCATGAAGCGCGAGCGGGCCGGCAATCAATCGGCTCATCTTGCCAGCGATTGATGGTCTGAGAACACGGTGATTTTGACCAGCCTTTGTGGGTGCATTCTGAGAGATTCAAGAAACACTTTTTACCCATCTGTTAACCGTGATTCACGGTTAATTTTCACTTGCGGAATTCCAAGCTACCAAAAGCCTTCTTATGCCAGTAATCGGATTGGGTCGCTTGTGGGTTCGACTGAGATTGCGTTGTTTGAGTCGTAGCTGTTAAATGTGCAGGGGTGGAACACTCTGTATTCGTCTTCATGAATCGGTCTCTATTGTCATTTCTTGGCTCGGATTGCAAAATCTTGGCATCACCTTAAAATACGCTTAGTGCATCGTGACATTTTATTTTTAGGGTTAGCCAGTGTGCGCTAGCACCCGGTTCAGGCCGTAGAAACCGGACGCTAGCGCGTTCCGGCTGATACTCAGCAATCCGAACTCTCAATATTGACCAAGCACTGGTATGGCGTCGTTGACTCCTTGGCGGCGGCTTAGAGGGGTCGTTGACGATATTTAGGGGAGACGGAGTCGTGGTTTGCAGGAAAAGCTTAACGGCCAAACGCATATCGATCCATCAGTAACAAATATGGCATTCTGATTTATGGCTCAAGTTCAAGATATTCCCGGCGGTTTTACGCCGAAATTCCATTGGCGAGTGCTGGGTACACCTGCTCCCGTTTTTCCCGGGTTTGAAATCGATATCTGTGACCGAATCAGCGACGATGACCAACCTGATGCCGTTTGGCATCGCGAAAGAGCGCGAGCGATTCTTAAATCACACCCTGAGGTGAAAGAGCTGTTTGGTCGGTCTTGGACAACCGCCATCTGGTGCGTGGGGCTTGCAGGTTTACAAATAGGATTAGCGATTTCGATGGCGTGGTTGCCTCTTTGGGCGTTGCCGCTTACCGCGTACTTTATCGGCGCCATGATCAACATGGCCCTGTTTAATCTCGCCCACGAATGCAACCATTCACTTATTTTCCAAAGCAAGGCGGCCAATCGTTGGTTGTTTACGTTGACTTCTTTGCCGATGTTTTACCCAGGGCATCATACGTGGTGGATCGAGCATCATGTCCATCACAACCATCTCGGATCAAAAAAAGATTTCGTGAAACGCCGTCGGTCGATTTTGTTGGCATTCAAAGATCGCATCTTTGGTTATTACCCAGGTCCCCAAGTACGCCGTATGACGACTTGGCTGACAACACCTTTGTTTTGGCCAATCGCTGCCTTTATGTTATTCACGCAATTGATGCGAGCGATTGTTGGATTGACCGCATATTTTATATCGGTTCTTTTTACCTGGCGACTCACCCCGAATGAAACCGTGCTCGCGATTTTGGCCGATGAACATTTGGTATCTGGTTATCATCGTTATAAGCTTGAATCTTGGGCGGTCACCTATCCATTGGCCAGTTTGACGATGGTTATCACGCTCTACGCTTTTTTTGGGTGGGCTCCATTGATTTATTTGTTTGTAACGGCCCTGTTCACGACTGGTTTTCTGCATCCGTTGATATTCGGATTGATCCTGAGTAACTCGCATTTCCATGGGCACAACTGTTATCAACCGAGTTCATCCAACTATGGACCCATCAATTGGATTACGTTCAATTTCGGGCTGCATACAGAGCACCACGATTTTCATTACATTCCTTGGTTTCGTTTGCCAAAACTGCGAGAGATCGCGCCCGAATATTACAACGACCTACTGGAGACCAAGTCGTATGCGGGTTTGGCGCTCAAGTTTGCATTTGGTACACGAGAGGCCTTCAACAACGAAGAGTATCGCAATTTGAAAATGTTCGAAAACGGGGACAGGTCCAATTAATTTCGGCACGCCGATTCTTCGATGTGTTTTTGACGTGGGCAGGGTGCGTTGAATGAATGAAATGCCAGGATGGAATTTGGCAAAAAAGCTGCGACGAAGTCATTGAAACGCGAGGCGCGAAAGTCGTTCAACTGCATATCACTGTTTATGATCTAGTGCATCATCCAGTCTAAGAACTGGGGTTGGTGGAGTCGAGGTGAATAGTGGAAACTTGCTTGTGTAAACAAGGAGGTTTTCATGAACAAGAAGTACATTGTCCGCCTTTCGTCGGGCGAGCGGGAGTTATGTGAAGCGATCGTTAAGAAACTCAAGGGCTCATCCCAAAAGGTAAAGCGAGCCCAAATTTTGCTCAAGGCGAATGCTGATGGGCCAGCCTGGATCGACGCTGAAATCGCTGACGCCTTCAATTGCCGCGTGCAGACAGTCGAGAATTTGCGGAAGCGGTTTGTGACTGAGAGTTTTGAACTGGCACTGGATGGCAAGAAGAGAAAAGACCCACCGACGCCGCCCAAACTGGATGGTCAAGGCGAAGCAAAACTGATTGCCTTGCGTCTGGGGGATCCACCCAAAGGGTTTGGGAAATGGACGCTGGAACTATTGGCAGATCAACTGGTTAAACTGGAAGTCGTGGATTCGATTTGTCCCGAAACGGTACGCCAGACGCTAAAAAAAACCGCATGACCAAACGCATGATCGATTACTGGGTCATTCCTCCCGAATATGATGCCGAGTTTGTCGCCTGCATGGAAGAAGTACTCGAAGTTTACGCCCGACCGTACGATCCGGGCCATCCAGTAGTTTGCATGGACGAACAGCCTGTTCAGCTCATCAAAGAAACCCGGCAGCCGATCGGGGCCACGAAAAATCATCCCAAACGTGTGGACTACGAATACGAACGCAACGGAACGGCGAGTATCTTCATGTTCACTGAACCCCTATTGGGGTTCCGACAAGCCACTGCGCGGCCTCAGCGAACAAAAATCGACTGGGCCAGCGAAGTTGCCGCACTGCTTGATACGCGCTACGCCGACTGCAATCGAGTGTCCCTGGTGATGGACAACCTCAACACTCACACAAAAGGTGCGTTCTATGAGGTATTCGAGCCAGCTGTTGCGCGAGCGTATATCAAGCGAATCGAATTCATTTACACGCCCAAGCACGGGAGTTGGCTCAATGTTGCCGCGTGTGAACTCAGCGCCATGACTCGCCAATGTCTCAATGGACGACGTATCGGCGAACCTGACGAATTATCCGCAGAAATCGGTGCCTGGTCCGACCACACCAACGACAGGCAGCGGGGCGTAGATTGGCAGTTTCAAATCGACGAGGCCAGAACACAACTAACCAGACTCTACCCAAAAATTAAGACTGGATGATGCACTAGCCCGCATTTCTCACAACGATGACTTTTGCGTTGGCGATCGCTCGATTGTTGGGCAAATGTCAGTGTTTTGGGCAACGGTGCGTTCAGGTCAAAGTGTGGGCCTGAGGATGTGTCGGCCTGAGGATAGGCCGACCTACTGTAGCTGCCGCTGTCCGCAGCGGCAGATGGCCCCTCTCGACGCTTTCCATGTGAGTAATGCGGGCTAGCCCAACCATCATGGCAACTCTCTAAAATTAGGCAGACATAAGCTTCCTGAATCGCCTAACTGCGATTGAGGGGAGGTGAGCCGGGGAGGTGGGCCGTTGCCTACAATCGGGCCATCATCCCATTCTAATTGAATTTGCTTACGTTCAATTCAGGAGGTCACGTAAGCTACCTGGCCAACATCAGCGGCGTAAAGAACGTGGTTTCGTCCGTGATCTCTTCGTCAAAGTTGGGCACGCCACCCGGATCGCTCATCGAATCGGGTTGGATTACCAAAACCTTGTTGCCCCCACTCAGCTTGACGGCCATGATCCGGATCGCCACGATGTCGACGATGGTATAGATCGCATTGTTGCCGGGGTTCTCTACCTTCGAGTACAGGACAATCAGCCGTTTCTGGCCGACGATCGATTCCAGCGACGCTTCAATGCCTGCGCTGATACCGGTGTCTCCGGTCAGTTCGAGCGGCTCGTCGCCGGAGGGGTCAAACATACCGCCTTCAAACTGCCTCTCCATTTCCTCTTCGGTCAGTCCATTTTCGATCTGACTTTTGAGGACTTGAGTAGAATTGCTGTTGTTGCCGATGTTTACGGTGCCGAAGTTCCCCGCTTCGTTGTTGAGTGGGAAGATGTTCATCTCCAGAACGCCATCCTGGGCTTCAATAATATTAGCGGTATCCTCGCGCAGCGGATCGATCATACCGTATTGGTCACCAAACAACTGGCGATAATCCGTTTGATTCTTATTCTTAATGATCTTTTCGTAGAACAGAGGCAACGGAAGACCGTTTTCGTCCAAGTCTTCCGGATCGGGGATCTCATGGCCGCCGTTGGCCATCGACAGATCGTCTTGGGTCAGTCCGTTGCTATTCCAATACGCGCGCGCCCGCCTGTACTTCTCCCACACTTCGGCCGAGAAGGCGAAGGGGCTGAGGCCGGATGATGCGCCACTTCCGGGTGGCAGGTGGATGGCGGACGCGGGCATAATCACCGTTACCGAGTCCGCCGTCACATCGGAAAAATGATGTCCCAGCGCGCGGGCGAAGATCAACGGTAGTGGCCGATCCCCTTCGGTCGTCCCCACGTTGCTGCGCTGGGTAGTCACACCAACCGCATTGTACGGGGTCTCCCCCCACTCGAATGTCCAGACCCCGGTGACGGGGTTCATCAAGGCCCGGCCGAACCGCACATCGCGATCACCTTGGATGTGAGTTGACTGGGCTTCCGCGGCCGGATGCAAAGCGACATATTCCACCGCGATTTCCTGCCCGGCTTCCACCACTTCGTCGGACGTGCGAAAAGCGCCGGCACCCAGTCCGGAAATCAACTCAGTGCCCGCCGCCAAGCTGCCGGAGTCCGACGAGGCCTGTAACTGGGTCTTGGTCATCTTGATCAATCCCAAATCGACACCCAGGGCGACCATCCCCAACAACAGAGTCATCATGCCAGCGACCAACACCAGCACTTTACCCTGCCGCCGCCGGTTGTTTCGGCCACGAACGTTTGGATCGTATCGTTCCAATGGATTGCTCCTCATCGCGTTGCGCTCGGCTCGATCGCTGGGAATTGAAACCTCAATTAGATAACTGTACTACTATTGGCTAAATACCCCCCGTCGACGGACAGCGATCACTCGCGCCGCATCGACACTTCATTGGACAACTGCTTGGCGCCCATGATGGCAGTGAACCCCAACGTGTTGTTGGCGTAGGGAAACGATACCCGCACGGTCACTCGCTGTCGCGACCCGACCTGTTGCAAATCAACTGGTTGACCATTTTCGTCGAGAATCTCCACACCGCGCCCGTCTTCCTTAACATGTGACGCATCCAAGTAGGCATTGACGATCTGCAGGATACGATCATTGGTGGCACCTGGCACGACGGCTTGGCGACAACCTTCGCGACTGGCATTGGTGGCGACCTGATTAAGCATCATCACGCGCCCCATTTCGATGATGCCCAAAACGAGCATCAACAGAATCGGCAACACGATGGCCAACTCGAGCATCGCCACACCGCGCCGCGCACAACAGCGCGACCGTCGGTGAAATGGACCGGTTAGTTCGCGTAACCGTAAGTGCGACCTACCGGGTATCGGTGAGTGCGATACGTCAGTTCGCATGGTGCAACCTAGTGATGTAAACTGGTGAGTTGGCGATCAGGAACGTGACTTGAAGCGGGAGCTACCGCCCCACATTCCTCATCATTTCGGCTATATCATAAGCAGCCGGCCCCAAAATAACAACAAACAACGCTGGAAAAATACAAAAAACGGTCGGGAGCAAAATCCATACCGCCGCCTTTTGCGCCTTTTCCTGGGCCCGCTGCATCCGCTTCTTTCTTAACGTTTCCCCGTGAATTCGCAGCGCATGGGCGATGCTGGCCCCAAATTTCTCAGATTGAGTCACCACGGAGGCCAGGGAGCGGAGTTCCGATAAGTCGAACCGTTCTGCAAAGCTCCGCAAGGCCTCTCCGGAGGTTTTTCCCATCTGGATTTGACGATGCACGATGATCAATTCGGTGGCCAACAACGGATGGGTATTGGCCAAGTCTTTGGAAACCCGCACGACCGCCCCGTTCAAACTCATGCCCGCCTCGACGCAAATGGTGATCACGTCCAGGGCATCGGGGATCGAGCGACGGATGTTGGTCTGCCGCTTGCCTTTCCGAAAATCGAGCGCCAGACCAGGGGCGACCACACCCATGACGCCCGCCAATCCACCGGCAATCACCGCGACCAATAAACTGATCATCCCCATCTGGTATCCGGCCATGCACAGCAATAATGGCACGATGGCGAACGACATTTGGGTCATGTAGAAGAAGGAGCGTGAGTTCTGTTTATATAGACCGGCGTGGATCAACCGCTCGCGCAGTTTTTCCTTGCTCTTATCCTTATCCTCGGTGACCAGACCACCCAGCGGACCGCGGGCGGTCGCCCCACCCGGACCCTCGGCTACCGTCTCCTGCATCATGCTGAGGATCAGCACCAGGCCCATTCCGAGGATCGCGGCAGCAATCAAAATAATCGGCAGCATACAGTAACCTTCCTCTCCGATCTAAAATTCAAAATTGACGATTTTGCGAATCCAAACGATCCCCAACGCCATCAATCCGACGGTGCCATAGATCAATGGCGGATGCTGCAACAACTTCATAGCGTATTCCCGGTTGATGAACAGCATGGCAATCCACGTGACAAATGGCAGACCGGCCAGAACGGTGGCCTGCATCCGTCCTTCGGCGGTGAGCGACCGAATGCTCCCCTTTAATAACTGCCGCTGACGCATCACATCCGAAAGTTTGTCCAACAACTCGGCCAGGTTGCCTCCGGCCTGCCGCTGAACATTGATGGCCATCACCAGAATCTTGATCTCGATCAGCCCCGTCCGCTCCACCATGTTGTTCAAGGCGACCTCCAGGGGAAGTCCGAGGTTCTGCTGCTCGTAGCAGAATCCGAACTCGGTCCCGATCGGCTCGACGAACTCATCGGCCACGCCGTTGAGTGCCTGTGGCACGGTCTGTCCCGCGCGGAGTACTCGGGCCATCAACTCCAAGGCATCGGGCAGTTGTTCGGCCAGTTGATTCATTCGCTGCTGGCGTTTTTGAAAAATGTAAAAAACAGGAAACGCGCCGCCGACCAATATCATGGCCAAAGCCAGGACCAGACTGTTCGTCAAAAAGAACGCCAGTAAACCGAGTACCGCACCGCCAGCCAGTCCGACAAATCCGACCCATTGGGCGTTGGACTTCGTGCCCGACTGATGCACGATTTGGCGAAACTGCTTCATTAAATCGATGATCGAGAACTGACGTGGTCCCGTCGACGGACCATCGACCCACGACGCATCCACCTGTTGGGTGGCCCGTCGCGCCGCTTCCCGCATCTGCTGGCGCAACTCCGCTTCCATCTCCTTCAACTGCCTCGACCGATCCTCTTTGAACAGGTCGGTCAATATCAAGTTGACGGTGAAGATGCCGAGGAACACCGCCAGGAATACGAAGGCACCGAGAGCGATCGTCATTCACGTTCCTCCAAAGTTTGTGACCGCTGTTTCTCAAACGCCGTCAGGTCCAGCGGCATGCCGCTCGCTTCCAGTCGCTGGGCGCAATGCGGCCGCACCCCGGTCGATTCGAAAAAGCCAATCGCTTTGCCACCGGCATCCAACCCAGTTTGTTGAAACCGAAAAATGTCGTGCATGGAGATTACGTCTCCTTCCATTCCGGTAATCTCGGAAATAGCGATTATTTTCCGTGGGCCGCCGGTCAGACGGACCGACTGGACAACAATGTTGATCGCCGAGGCGATTTGGCGGCGAATCGTCCAGATCGGAATGTCGACCCCGGTCATCCCCACCATCATTTCCAACCGCATCAATGCGTCCCGCGGCGTGTTGGCGTGGACGGTCGTCAAGCTGCCGTCATGGCCGGTGTTCATGGCCTGAAGCATATCGAGCGCTTCCGGACCGCGGCACTCGCCGATGATGATCCGGTCGGGCCTCATCCGCAGCGTGTTCCGCACCAGGTCGCGGGTGTTCACCTCTCCCTCTCCCTCGATGTTGGCTGGGCGAGTCTCCATGCGGATCACGTGACTCTGCTGCAGTTGCAGTTCGGCGGCGTCTTCAATCGTCGCCACCCGCTCACCGTCTGAGATCGAACGGCTGAGGATATTTAACAGGGTGGTTTTGCCGCTCCCCGTCCCGCCGGAAATCAACAGGTTCAACCGCCCGCGAACACACGTGCAGAGGAACTCGTACATCTCCGGAGTGAACGAAGCGTTGCGCAGCAAATCATTGGCCTTCAGCGGATCGGCGCCGAACCGGCGAATGGAGACCAAGGGGCCATCGAGGGCCAACGGGGGGATCACCGCGTTGAGCCGACTGCCGTCTTGCAACCGAGCGTCGACCATCGGGCTGGTCTCATCGATCCGCCGCCCCACCTGGCTGGCAATCCGCTGCACGATCCTCACAACATGGGCATCGTTGGCGAACCGGACTTTAGACAGGGTCAACCGACCCTCCCGCTCGATATAAACTTTTTTCGCGCCATTGATCATGATATCGGTGATCGAATGATCTCGGAGGATCGGCTCCAGTGGCCCCAGGCCGAACGTCTCGTCGATCACGTCGGCGATTAGCTCCTCCCGCTGTTCGTCAGTTAAGAACGTGGCCGATTCGGCCAGCGTCAGTTCGGCATAACGACGGATTTCGCGCCGTAAATCGGCGTCCTTCATCGTGCCGATTAACGTCAAATCGACTTTGTTGATCACCTGGCGGTGGATCTCATCCTTGAGAAATTGAATTTCGGCCTCCTGCAACGCATCATCGTCGCTTGGGGATCCCTCGGCCTTGTCGCCGGATCCTTGTCCTGCCGCGCCGTTAACCGAAGCTGTACCGGCGGTTGGCATTCCTGGGACGGCGGAGTCGGTCTGGACCTCCGGTTCCGGGAGCGCCGATGGATCGAGCGAGCCGCCGCTGACCGCCTGTTCGAGGTCCCCGTGGAATCGGGCCACTCGGCCCTTTTCCAGTTTGTCCTTCTTCCTGCTTTTCCACAACATACAATAACACCATCTATGGCAAATCAATTTGGCTACGGGGCCACCGTTCGGGACCCGAGACTTCCTTCGCTACACTGACCCAATAACTACTGAACAACTAAAACAACGTCAAAAACCGGTGGGATGGCTGACTGCGAACTGCACCTCCTGGACCGAGTGGCCGCGGTAGGTACGAATCCGCGGTGTCGTCGCTTCCCGCACCACCGCGTTCTCGGAATTGGGTAGATACCTCGCCACGAAATCATTGACAGTCAATACGGTCCGCGGCGGGCCCGGCTCCCGATCCTGAAACCCTCGCAAAGTCAACGTGAGGCTGCCCAGCCGCTCAGCCCGGGCGATGTCCTGCTGCATTTCCTCTTTAACAATCAAAGTTACAGACCGCGACATGTTTCTTTCCCCATCGTGCTCAGATGCCATGAGATTCGTGTCAACCGCCAGTACTTCGATGTTCTCGATCAACGTTTCCGTCGGGATCGCCGACTCGCGACCTCGCCGGGTCGCCTGGCTGACCTGGGTGTGCCGGTCGCTCAAAGTCAAATGCAGATCGACTCGGTCCCCGGCCTCCAGCAAACCGGCGAGTCCGGCAGACTCGGTCGGGGTCTGGATCGTAATGGCCCGCATCCCTTTTTCGATGCGGCTGATCGCCAACCGAGCGGCTGGCAGCTCCGGTTCTGGCCGGCTCAATCGGTTCTCGATCCCATCCAGCCGCTGGGTGATCGTCCGCAACACCGTCTCCCACGCGGATAGTTCCGGCTCGGATGGTTTGGCCTGTTTCATGCTCTCGGCTCGATACTGAGCCAGCAAATTGCTGAAGTTCACCGTCTCGATTGGATCGACCCCTTCGTCGTCGTTCGGGTTGCGAATCGACAGTGACAACGTGCCAAAGGTCTGGGAAAACGCCAGGTCCTGGACCATCCGCGGCGTGACTTCGAGTGTCACCGACCGATTGCCGAAGTCCCCCGCACCCTGACTTTCACTCACGGCCAGCACCTTGACGTTTTGCAATAGAAAGATCGACACTGGATCGAGATCTTTTTCCAATTTGCCGCTGGTCTGCCAGACGATATCGACACGGTTGCCCGTGACCAGATTCCGCCCGACGTTCGTCGAAACCTGCTTAGCATCGATGGCAAACGCACGCATGCCGTCGGCGGGCAGCAGGGTGGTGACAGTATCTCCGATCTTTTCCGCCAGCACCAGATCGCCTTGACTGATCGAGGTCAACACATATTTGTCTAAAACTTGCTCGACGTCATTGATCGCTTTCGCGGGCAAACTCTCTCCGAACCATTCCATGGTGGTCACCATGTTAGCTTGAATCTTCTGGCCAATGTCTAGATTCACCTTGGCGACCACAATCGATGTGGCTGAACGCTTCTCCACCGGGGTCACCGCCGGACGGTTAGACATCATCATCATCACGCCGGCGGTGGCGCTGACACCACACACTGCCGCCATCAAACCGACTAAAATCGTGCGGAAACTCATCAATCCACCCTCGCTGTTAAACTTTGTCGTTTACTCGTTTTCCGAATCGATGATCACTCCATTAATCATTAATCAACAAATCTCGGCAATGGCCGACATCTTTTTTATCCGATTTGGCCAATCGCTTCCATTTGATTGTCAAAAAAGGCCAGTTTTACCCTGCTAAATCTGAAAATAGCCGACGCGCCAACCCAACAACAGCACGATACAGACGCCGACCGACATCATCGCGCTGAACGGGATCAATCGGCCTCGACTGGAGGATTGCGGATCGCCGGCGGCCGCTTGGACCGTCTCGAACCGATCACCGAGTACCAAATTGTTCCCGAAATAACGTAAGCGCAGGGCCATCAGGTTCAGATTGGCCATCAATCCCGACCACCGCTCGCGGCGGGCGATGATCGCCATGTAGTAAATCAACAGTACGGCGCAGCCGACCAAGATGGAAATCAGCGCCAGCCAGCCACCCAGCCAGGTTCCGATCGCCATCACAAACTTGACATCTCCGGCTCCCAGCCCTCCCATCAAGTAGGGGATCAGCAAGATAGCCAGTCCGGTACCGGCCCCGCCAAAGGCAAAGCCCAGCCCGCTCCATCCCGCAGTGATTGCGCCAAATGCCAACCCCGCGAAAAACAGTGGAAACGTCAACGCGTTGTAGACCTTGAATCGATTAATGTCGGTGAACGACGCAACAATCAGTCCGATCGACACCGCGATGACGAAAATTATCATAGCCATCGACACTCCTTGTACTTTTTTGTTCTTCTTTACTGCCTCTGTTCGAATCTTTGGCGTCGCCGTTTCACCGACAGCGCCCTTCGAAAACGTATCCTGAAAAATAAAACTACTTCCAATTCGTCGCCCACTATGACTTGGCGACTCACTGACTCTGTCGCGTCCTTTTGAAGACTTAGGGAGATGATGGCGCATTCGCCGCTTGTTGAAACATATCGGTTACCGCCGTGCCGAAAAGGACGGCCGATGCTATCACCGCCAGCGCGATCACCAACATCAACAGGCCGTATTCCAGAAATGTCGGGCTCGATTCATCGAGCAAGAATCGTCGCAAAGCCGTAATTGCTGAGTTCATCGATCCCACATCCTCATTTCTGCTCCACTCGTCTCATAACATAACTTTTGCCTTTAAACACACCGGTCGAGATTGGCGGACCCCCTATTGTGGTTCGCCCGAAGCAAAGCGATCGTCACCGGATCATTTCCAACTCGGTATAGCGTGCCTGTGCAGTCCGCCTGGAAAGGCGGACGTACCATGATCACCGCCTTCTAATTCCCAACCAGGTTAAACGGCGGACTCTCCGGAAGTGGTGGCCGGAAACCGATGACAATCCATCGAGACAAGGCCATTCCAAAAGGGGCTTCTCAAACACGCACTTCCGAAGCGCACTCGCCAAAACACGGACCTGCCAAACGGCAAGCCACGCAGTGTTGTCACACTACCCGCCTCCTCCTGCGCCTGCGGCTGTGTCGAACCAACCGGCAATGTTTTGACCGAGCACGATTGCCGAAGCCAACACCACCAGTGCGATGACCACGACTAGCAGCCCGTACTCCACCATGGTAGGGGCATCTTCTTCGCGGATAAACTTCTTGAAACCATTCACCAACTTTGTCATGAGATTTCTCCTCAGACGATTGAGACGAAACAACTCGCTCAGCGCGATAGACGCGAGCGCCAATCCCCGCGGATTGGAATCGCTGGACGGTATTGCAACTGCGATGCCAATACGGATCAGTGAATATGTTCCGGCCGCCGCCGATCAGGACAGATGCCCCGATTTCCTCCAAAAACATGGAGTTATACTTGCCTGAACGAAGAATTTCGCGGAGAAGAAATTTTTTTAGATTGAAGATCGCACCGCGCGCCAACGTGAAAACTGTCCAAACTGTCAACCGACTGTCAAGCTGCTGTTTGACAGTCTGCCCATCAAGAATCGGAATCGCGCGACTGCCAAATTACCTGGTGTCGTGGGCGGGCGGGCGGTTCAACCCGCATTTCTCACATGGAAAGCGTCGAGAGGGGCCATCTGCCGCTGGGGACAGCGGCAGCTACAGTAGGTCGGCCTAGTATCTAGCAACGGAAGACGATCCGAGAGACTTCGACTAGGATACAAACCGGAAACAGGTGCT
>JBGTDM010000163.1:0-10443 GCA_041748315.1 Pirellulaceae bacterium | reverse complement strand
GCTTTCAGTTGGCGGTTCCCATTGTGTTGACCTGTAGCCAGTCACGATTCCACGTTGCCAACGGTTTCAACCAACCCCAGATGGAGCCAATGGGGTGGTCAATTCGTGGTTTGCCCGGAGATAGCAGGAACGATTTCGCCTTGCCCACAATTGCCAACGAGGGTAGAATGCCCAACCCGGCATTCGGTATTCTGGGCGTTATAGCCTTAAGAAAACCCTAAGTGATTTGCGTTTTTGATTCACCATTGGTCCTGCGATGGCAACTCGTCAGCGAAGCTGTTTTGTTCGAATAAGTCCGCCATAGTCGCCGAATTTGCTTCCGCGTTGTTTGATGGGAATCGGGTACGAAACGCCAAGGTGGAATTTCCAAAGTCATGCTTGACTTCAAATCACTTGATTTCAGATGTCCAACCGTCGCCCTGAATCGGCTTTAGGTGCATCGCTCATCGACGAGTCATGTGTGGTTGTCCGACGTCATTTGCGGTCGCTCAGCGGTCGATCGGCCGGTGCCGACAAAACGGATTGGGTCGCCCGTTGACCTGAGTTTGACGCCGATCATGCCACGGCCTTTGGGATGATTCGAAATGATATTTTTTTGACCTGCATTAGATTTCTTCCCTATGATTGATACCTCAAGTAACGTAGATGTTCAGCGAAAGCGGCGACGGACGTTTGCAATTATTTCCCACCCCGATGCCGGAAAAACAACGCTGACGGAAAAGTTGCTGTTATACGGTGGGTCGATCGAGATTGCTGGAGCCGTGCGTGGACGAAAGACGCAGCGAACGGCAACCTCAGATTGGATGGAGCTGGAAAAGCAGCGCGGCATCTCGGTTAGTTCGACGGTTCTCACTTTCGAATATGAAAATTGTCAGGTCAATTTACTGGATACGCCCGGTCACCATGATTTTAGCGAGGACACCTACCGTACGCTAATGGCAGCGGATGCGGCCGTGATGGTGATCGATTTGGCCAAAGGAATCGAGTCTCAAACAGAAAAGCTGTTTCGGGTCTGTGCATTGCGTAAAATTCCGGTCATCACCTTTGTCAACAAAGTCGATCGACCAAGCCGCTCGCCACTCGATATCATCGACGAGATTGAGCGCAAGTTTTCGATTGAGGCGATTCCGCATAATTGGCCGCTCGGCGGTGGCCAGGATTTCTGTGGCATTATCGATCTGATGCAGAACAACGTCCAGCTTTATGCCAGTCGCGACGGTCAACGACGAACTGAGTCGTCGACGTTGGACTGGCATGAGTTTTCGGCGGGTGATCATACGAACCGTGAGGGAAATGGTGCTGCCAAGAGCATGTTGCAGACGACTTTGGCTGACGAAATCGTCGCCCGAGCCCGCGAGGAAGTGGAACTGGTGCAAATGGCGGGCGCCCAATTCGATGAAGCGAGGTACCTGCGCGGAGAGCAAACGCCAGTTTATTTTGGCAGTGCCCTGACGAACTACGGTGTTGAGAGTTTCCTTCGAGGCTTCCTGAAACTGTGCCCACCTCCTGGTGAACGCTTGAGTAACATCGGTATGATATCCAGCGAGCGTAGCGACTTTTCAGGGTTTGTGTTCAAAATCCAGGCCAACCTCGATCCAAAACATCGAGACCGTGTGGCATTTGTACGGGTTTGCAGTGGCCGTTTCGAACGTGACATGGAGGTCGTCGTCACCCGCAGTGGCAAGCGATTGCGATTGCCAAGAGCGTTAAAGATCTTTGGCCAGGATCGACAAACGATGGACGAAGCATTTCCCGGAGATATCATCGGCGTCGTTTGCCCGGGCGAATTCCGATTAGGGGATACCCTGTGTCAGGGGAATCCGATTCAATACGAGCCGCTGCCGCAGTTCTCTCCAGAGTTTTTTGCCGTTCTCGAGTGCCCGGATACGTCGCGTCGCAAACAGTTTGATCGTGGGTTGGAACAATTGCTGGAAGAGGGGGCCATTCAGATGTTTCACGACGCTCGGGCATCAAGTCGCGAGATGATTTTGGCCGCCGTTGGCGAATTGCAATTCGATGTGGTGCGGTTTCGCCTGGAATCTGAATATAATACCGCCACAAAAATCAGTTGGCGCCCCTATAAATTGGCGCGTTGGTTTAATGCGTCGGAGGCACAACTGAAACAAATCAAGCTACCCTATTCGGCGAAACTTGTTCGCGATCAATTCGGACATGACGCCGTGTTGCTCCAAGCGGAATGGGACGCGAAGGTCCTTGAACGGGACAACGCCGATATTCGCTTTCATGCAATTCGCGTTTCCAGTTTCGATCAATCCGCCTAGTTCGCCTAGGAATCGAGTTGCGCAGCCGATGAGCAAGATGACTGAGGTGGATGTCGATGTCGAAAAAAACTCGTCGTCGCAGGGTGGACCTGAACGTGAACTTTCCCATGAAGGTTCAGTCGGGAGCCTGACCCCGGCAGGCCCCAATTCGGGGAGCAGGATCTACTATGGCTGGTATATGCTGCTGATGTCGATGGGTGCCTTGATCGGCAGTTCCCCCGGACAGACATTTGGCATTTCTATCTTCAACGAGGCGTTACGCGAAGACCTCGGCCTTTCGCACGGGCAACTGGCATTCGCATATATGTCGGGTACGCTGCTGGGTGCCATTCCGATTTTGTGGATCGGATCGCAAATGGACCGGCGCGGGATTCGTCCAACGATGCTCACGGCGATCGTCGTATTCAGCTTGGCGTGTCTGGTGATGTCGCTGGTCCAAAATTGGATTCAATTGCTGATTGCCTTCACACTGTTGCGAATGCTCGGACCGGGGGCGCTGTCGATGCTGAGTAGCAATGTCCTGCCATTTTGGTTTGCCAGACGACTGGGTACGGTCGAAGGGCTGCGGCAAACGGCGATGGCGCTGGCAATGGCGATCATGCCCCCTCTAAACGTGTGGTTGTTGATGAGTTTCGGCTGGCGAAATTCGTATGCGATTTTTGGGGGCTGCATATTTCTACTGATGTTTCCATTGTACTGGCGTTTTTTTCGCGGTCGTCCTGAAGATTTGGCACACCACGTGGATGTCGGTGAATTCCAAGCCAGTCGCCGCCCGGCAAATAGACTGGATTCCGAGAACATGCCTGATTCGAAGCGGACGGTTGAACCGACATCGGCGATGGAACCAGTGCTCACATTTTCCGAGGCGATTCATACGTCCCCGTTCTGGTTGGTGTTGGCTGGCACATCGCTCTTTGGGATGATCAACACAGGTGTGTTTTTCTCAGTGATACCCATTTTCGCTGAGCAAGGACTCACGCCACACGATGCGGCATCGATGCTGGTCGTCTACGCGATAAGCTTGGCTTGCCATCAGGTATTCGGCGGTTGGTTGTCAGATCGCTTAGTGCCTTCGGTGCAACTGGCATTTGGGATGCTGTTGTTTTCAGCCGGTTTGACATTGCTTTGGATGGGTTACTCAGTGACGACGATGTTGGTCGCCGGCGCGGTATTAGGTGGAGCCCAAGGCATGTATTTTGCTGCATCGCAACCGCTTTGGGCGCGCTATTTTGGACGTCTCCATTTGGGTAAGCTACGAGGTCTTTTAATGGCAGCGAATGTCGCGATCTCCAGCTTGGGACCACTCCTGGTCGGCTTATGTCGCGACACATTGGGGGGCTTCACGCCGGTCCTTATATTATTTTCCCTGTTGCCCCTGCCATTCCTGATTTCGAGCGCCTGGATCGTTCCCCCAAATCCCAGAACTAATCCAGAATAATGGTTGACGTGGCGGTTTCAACGATCGTGAAGTTGCAGAAAATCAGCCAAAGGCGTTACTCCCCGGTTTTTGCTCCGTGAACTTATTTTGGGTGTTGGAGTTCAAGCTTCAGCTTGTTTTGTGGTTGGAGTTCAAGCTTCAGCTTGTTTTCGCAGCCTAAAGGCTGAACTCCAACGCCGCAGCCCCGGTTATTGCTCCGTGAACTTATTTTGGGTGTTGGAGTTCAAGCTTTAGCTTGTTTTGTGGTTGGAGTTCAAGCTTCAGCTTGTTTTGTGGTTGGAGTTCAAGCTTCAGCTTGTTTTGTGGTTGGAGTTCAAGCTTTAGCTTGTTTTGTGGTTGGAGTTCAAGCTTCAGCTTGTTTTCGCAGCCTTTTGGGCTGAACTCCAACGCCTTTAACGCATCTCGGCGAGCGTTGTCGACGTGAATTGGCGGCACAATTAGGCGACGACCTTTCTGCTCGGCGCCGACGAGCGGAAGCCTACATAAGTTCCGCACTTCAAAATCCAGGTCGACCCAAATTGTTTCAAATTGTTGCGACAAACAACTTGACGGGATGACTCACGAACCCTTTGCACGGCAGGTAATGCCAGCGAAACCAGGAGTCCAATCACCGACACCACAACCAGCAGTTCAATCAGCGAAAACGCTCGACGTTGGGCAATCGAAGCTGAAAGCTTGGTCGATGCGACGCGAATCTGTGGATCGATCAATGGTATTTCCCACTGGGTCCCAATATTAATCATATTAATATTGCGTGTGTTAATGTAGCGTGAATTATAATCAATTGGTTTGATCATCAATTCTCACTGAGAAGTCGCAGGGCTTTGATTTTGCGCGTGAGCGGATTTTAACTCGGGCGCTTCGTCGCATGTTTTGGAACGGCACACGTTGCCAACGCAAGCTAAATGCAGGGACATCGCAAACAGGATCGCCGCCAGTCCAATCGATTGAAGTGATATCTCTTTATAAAACCCGGTAAAACACCCGCAATCGATGGAAAGGCCGCGCGTCCAAGCGCTCACTTGTGCAATCGACAGTAAAGAAAAAAAAATCGCCGTCAGCCACGCACCCGCTCGGTCCATAAAACGGAAAAGCAACAACGCCGCCAGCACCAGTTGCAGTGCTGGAAGATAGCTCGATAGAAAGCTGGCGAATGTCTCCAAAGGCCACCGATAGGCCAAAAACGCATCATAAAACAAAAACGGATTCGCGCGATGCGTGTAGGCCGAACTTGCCAGTAGCAACGCCAACACAACGCGCTCGATCCAAAACACGATTGGGTGGTTCAATCGACTAGTGAATTGCCACGTTCGAGCGTTCATTCGAGGTTTCATGGTTCCCCCTCTTAGTTCTCGTTGGCAAATTGAGAAATTCCCTGATCGACGCGATCTTCCTGCTTCTGTCTTTGCCGAGCCTTCTCAATATAGTCGATCGCACCATCATCGTAGACATAGATATTCCTGAATCCGTACATCCAAAGTCGCCGTCCGATAATCGTGCTCCAGCGACAACCATGGGTGGCGCAATACAGGATTAACGGTTGCCGACGATCCCATTTGGACGTTATCGCCGTGAACTCGTCGAGGTCCGTCGACATCGAAATCAAAACCGAGTTCGGAATATGCCATTGGTCGTACGCTTCAGGCGTCCGAGTGTCGATAACCGTCGCACTCCCGCCGCGACTGGCATGATCAACCTGATCAAACTTGACGACTGGAAACTCAAGGTTGTTGTGCTTGCTGCGAATCCATTTGGCCGCTTTCACATGATTAGTCGGAAGATCAATCCCCGCCAGCGTTTCCCCAAGGACCCAAAAACCCGCAAATCCCACAATCACCAAACCTTGGATCAGAACGGATGACTGAACACCTCGAGTGCTACGCAAAAACAAAGCGGCCAGCACCACCATAAAAAATGGTGCCAGGAAGCCAAGGTGTGTTAGTAATAACGAGCTCCAAATCGACTTGGCGACCGGCTGATTGCTGACAACAATTCCCAGTCCGGAGAGACGCAGAGAAAGAAGTCCGTAATCCATGGTGATGTACCGATTGGGTCGAGCATAATCAAAGAGGTAAGCTTTGCCCTCCTTTTCCCCAAGATAACAGATCCAGTGTCCGGTTTGCGGCGACACGCCACGCCTGCCTACATGAAGGATCACCGGATACGATGTGCTACGCAGCCCTTGGATCGTCCAGCCCATCACCGGTGTCATCGTCAGCCCATGTGCGTTGCCCGCGCGAATCAACTGTTCCGCCGAACTTCCCTGAATTCCGTGCATATAATCATTCGCACCCCCAGGCTTGAAAGGATCGTCCAAAAAATTTTCAATATCGATCGGCTTGCCGACCGCATTAGCGGCCACAACCAAGGTATAAAGCCCGCACTCAGAGGTCTTCGACTGGCCGAGAACGACATTTACACTCCCGATAGAAACGCCCGTTACGAGGACCAACATGAATGCATATCGATACCAACTGCGGGAACCACCATTCAAATGTGCAGAATACCAGTGCTGGTTTACCGAATCACGGTACTGTGCAATCGTTGAAGACCACTTTGCATTCATCTTCACCCCACTTATTGTTCGAACTCAATCGGTCGTAAACGGTCCAATGTTGTAACACCGATCAGGCACGCCGTTGACGGATAATGATCGCAAATAGAGAGATCACGAATATTATTGCGAAAACCAATCCCATCCAAGTGGTTGCAGACCATCTTTGTTTGCGCACTGGGAGTTCGTTTTCGCCATGTTGAACGATTGTTGACTTGTCGATGACTCGCACGATGTCGCCGTTGCGGTATTCGTAGTCAAGCCCTGGCCTGTCCACAACCCTAACAGGAAATCGATCAGGTAATTTATAACGCTGAAAAACCAATTTGTTCGTACCACGAAAGTCGAATTTCCGTACCTCTCCAATCCGATGCATCAGACTCAAAATGTGTCTGTGCAAACTCTTGTCGCTGGAGAATTTAATTTCCGTCGAAATTGAAATCGGTAGACTTGGCTCGGAAACTCCCTCCTCATATTTGATCGGCCAGTAGATGGAGTGAATTTTTGAAGCAACTCCTTTCTCTCGAGCTTTCTGTTCGTAACGATCAACCATATTTTGCCTTTCTTCTTCACTATAGGTATCAGTCCTCCAAACGAACTCAAAATTCGGAGGAGATCCTACTGGGACTTCCATTTCGGGGGACATAACATTCGAAGTAAAGTCGCCTGTGCGCTTAGTTATCTCGATCCGCACGACCCGGCCGTGAGGCGAAGTGTCGATCCAAAACAGGTAGGTCCCGCGTTGGGGCACAGAAGCTGTAAATTCCGTGCCGGTAAAACCCTCCTGGTCGGCAATCCAACGAACGCTCGACGTACTGGCTGGAGAAAGTATCAATTTGCTAAATAACTCTCCATCATAAAACGACACGCCATTCCAAACCGTTTCAAAAGGATGTGTAGTATTGATCGGATATCCAGCCCGGTCGATGCGGCCATGGGTGCTGAAGGACCTTTCATTGGTGAATTCAGTCTTTTTATCCAGATCAAAAATGTCTTTTAGACTATCATTTTCATACACCTCCAAAACTTTCCCACCGGCAACGACCGTTTCTGACCCAGCGAAGTGCTGCGGGTAGGTGGTACGCCCATCACGGGCCGTAATCGTTTCCACAAAGTCTTCGAATTGGGTGCTGGTGTACTGATGGTTGCGAGTCGTTGAAATAGCCCACCGACGTCCAGCAGCCTGGTGTCTGGGGCCACCGTATTGCGACTCAAGAAAGTAAGTTTTCCCCTCACACAATTTCTCAAAGGTTTGAATTGCTTTGATGCATTCCGCCACACTAAGTGGTTCATCACCCTTGCTGGAAACACCGATGGCGAAACTCAACAAAACCAATAGAAAACAAAATTGAAAACGAAGTCTTGAATGCCTTGGATAGTACAACGATCGACACGACAACCATCGACACGACAACGATCGACACATAGCGGTAGTTAAGAATTTCATCGCAACTCCTAACCTTTCTGATCTGAGAATTGTATTTCTAAAGTACCTGCCCGTACGTCACTCCCGGGCAGGTGGAAACTCAATCGCCCCTACCTCAACGCAATTTACTTTCGGTTTCCAACCTCCGCGTAAAAGAACCGGGTATTGGAAATTATCTTGGTTCAATGGGAATTGGAATTTCTCTGATTAGGCTAACTGATAAAAAGGAAACGATTTCAGTCATCTCAGTTTGGGTTTTTCGCATTGTGGCCAAAGTTTGAATTTGAGAGGCGTGGTCATTGCTGACCCCCCTCTTCAAACTTCCGCCCTTGCCTCGGCGCTCGGGTTGCTCCACAGCAGAGCGCTATCCTGCAGACAAGTCATTTTATTGTAGCGGCCTGCTAGGCATTACGCGACCAGTTTTTTTCCCAGCCGATTTTCAAAGCGAGGTCGTCTTGCTTTTTCCAGTTTTCGGCCACGTTCCAGCTTGATGGCTAGTGCTTTGGCAATATGAAGAGTTCGGATTGCTGAGTATCAGCCGTAGGCGCTAGCCCCCGGTTTTTGCTCCGTGAACTTATTTTGGTGGTTGGAGTTCAAGCTTTAGCTTGTTTTGTGGTTGGAGTTCAAGCTTCAGCTTGTTTTCGCAGCCTAAAGGCTGAACTCCAACGCCGCAGCCCCGGTTTTTGCTCCGTGAACTTATTTTGGTGGTTGGAGTTCAAGCTTCAGCTTGTTTTGTGGTTGGAGCTCAAGCTTCAGCTTGTTTTCGCAGCCTAAAGGCTGAACTCCAACATCTTTTAGGTATCTCGGCGCGCGTTGTCGACGTGAACGGGCGGCACAATTAGGCGACGACCTCTCTGCCCGGCGCCGACGAGCGGAAGCCTACATAAGTTCCGCACGTCGAAATCCAGGTCGACCCAAAAGGAATTGAACTGTAAGAAGCGGTAAACTGGACCCGTCCCCGTTTCGTCCCCGTTTCCCTGTTCCGTTTATTTTATGGCTCGTGTGGTCTCAAGGCTTTCGCTTGTTTAAAACGGTCATTTATGGACTCATTCTCTGGGAACACCAGCGCGAGGGCGTCAACATGGGATTCTAAACCATCTTTAGGATGGTAAGCGGAGAATAATTTATATTGAGGATTTCGGTCCCGGTGGTAAATTACGATCGAGCCATCGCCAGCAGTCTGTCTAAATTTCTCACGATCACCAAGCTGCGAATTGAAAAATTCACCGAAGTCGATTTTTCCCTCAAGATCTTCTAGGAATATGTACAACACCTTCGTTTCAGTTGTAGTCAATGCTTGGTCGATTGCCAAGGAAATTAACAAATGTTTTACATATACTGGATCAACAGCCCAGTCATAATTCATCGCAAATACAACGTACGGCCATTCAAGAGCAGTGTGGAAATCGTCAACATCTCGAATGACGCCGACGAAAAGGAACGGATCATTTTTGAAACTCGATCGAAACGACATATTATTGGTCAAATCTTGGGAATTCAATTCAGTCGATGGAACAACCTCGTTGCTTTCGTTATGGCACCCACCAAAGCAAATGACTACTAAAATCACCCATTTTGTGAACGATAAATTATTAGGATAATTGACAATATCTGAAGATTGCATTGAAGGGTTCCTTAGCGAGTGAATTTCATTCTGGTCATGTAAATTACACTTGGTATCCCTGTATGAGTTGTAAACGAATCACGCACGGGCTCAGAATGTAACATGTTGGGGTTTTGACTGCCCCCATTTCATGTACCACGGATTATGAGAGTACGGAAGTGTGCGCGGGCGGCGGGCAACAGCCGCCCCTACCGCGATCCCCATAAGTTGTTCAACTTGATTTGCATTGGATGCGACGTCGGTAAAGGGATCAGGTATTTTTTGCGCGTTTAGACCGAATTTCACTTCTCATTTTTCTGGGAATTGGCGCTTCCACCAGGGTTGCGATCCCCACCAAGGTTCCTCGGATTCAATCACTTCGTCCCAAGATACGGATTCGCCGTTTAAAAACGGTACAAGTGCGTCACTTACGCTTGTGAGCTCGCGCCAAGGTAGGATCAAAATATCTTGGCGACCATGCGAATTGATGAACAAAAATCTCCAAAAGTTCACGTGTTTGATATGCTGCTCCTCAACGACCGGGCCGTCAATGGCCTTTGCAAATTCATGGAAAACATCTGGACTATTATACACCCACATCCCAATATTCCACTGAAGCTCGTCAGCTGTCGCATTGTTGCGCTTTATTTCGGCCGCAGTTCGGAATGACCATGCAATGTTATTATAAAAAATCTCTAGTGAATTCAATTCCCATGAAGGTGCCACAAACAACATTGAGCCTTTTTGCCCAAGGAATTCGTGTGCAGCCGAAGCAGATCTAATTTCAACGAAGCGTACCTGTCGATTCTTGTCTCGTCGACGCATATCTTGATCGATGAGGATTGGAACGCTCAAAACGACAATGGTGACAATTGTTGTTGCGAGCGCAATTGGATACGATTTCAGGAACGTGAACAATGCATTTCTCCTGCTCATAACAAAATCCGATTACCTCCCATAGTCTGACCATCGCAAGAACCGAACATACCTGGCGATGGAATACGCTCGGTCTCCCCAGATCGCGACCGGAAAATTTGAATTTGGTATTTCCCATGGCTGCGGTTCGATGTGGCGCATTCGCGTTGCTCGAATTTTAACAAACCTTCGGCGAAATAGAACTTGAGAAAACGTGGCAGGCTC
>JBGTDM010000162.1:0-12342 GCA_041748315.1 Pirellulaceae bacterium | reverse complement strand
TGTCATTTGTAAACCGGCTGACGACGTCGATTGCAACCGAATTGGTGGCAAGTCCATCGGAACACCTGAGCGGTCAGTTGATCTTGGAATGGAGTCAAGCGATCTTCAATGAGCTTGAGCAACAGAACGCCATGTTGGCGCAAGCATCTGATATGTTGAATGAACAGCTTGACTTGGCCATGTTGCAACGAAATTCGCTGAAAAATGACATTCAAATGCAACTTGCAAGCCAGGCGAAAGATGATCCGGAAGAAATCTCGACGATCAATCTTCAACACAAAATTGCACAGCTCTATCAGGTCATGCAACAGCAGCAAGCGGCTAACGGTTGGCCCGCGAACCATCCGGAAATGCTTTCCTATCAGGCCCGAATACAGTCGCTGCGCGAACTGCTCGATGGTGCGTATCAAGCAGGGGCTGCGTATCGGGTTAGAAACCAGTTTTACAATGCCTCGGCTCAAACCGATTTGACCTCGGCTGAAGGCGACACCCGTTCGGCGCGAGAGGTTTCGATCGAGTTTCCGGAACTGGACGCAGCCTCCGCAATTGCGAATTCAATACAGAGACAGGTTGACACGAACCGAGGATTTCATGCACAAATGATGGAGCGAGTCGAGGGTCAGTGGAGTCGCCTTAATCAAAAACCGAGGGATGTCATCCGATTGGATCGATTAGAATGTGCGCGTCGAAGTGAGCCTGTCAATGGTGCACCCCAGGGAGCGACATGGTGGCTAATCTCCGCTTGCGCGATCGTTTTGGGAGGAATCCTGGCGATCCAATTCAAGCCCGAATACAGGGATCGCAAGTTCCGCTCCCAGGAACAGGTCAGTTCCGTTTTGGCGATGCCGACCATCGGGACTTTACGCGGCTCCGTAACAATTGCCCAACCGGGAAACGTTCGTGATCGATTGCTCAAATTTGTTTTCCAGGGGTTTGAGTATCTTTTGCTTGGACTGTTTGGAATATTGATCCTGCTGATGTTGATCAACAGCGACATCTTCGGGGAAGTCATGGAGAATCCATTTCAGGGTATCTCAAAAGTCATTTGGATGTTGATACCTCAATTGTAAAATTTGCTGCCGGTCCGGCACACTTAGGAGAGATGCGATGGTGCACGAGCACTTTGGATTGCAAAGGATGCCTTTTTCTTCTGCTCCCGATACGTCATTGATGGTCAACGTCCCCACAATGATGGATGTTCTTCAGCGAACGAGAGTTTGTATCGATAGCGGTTCTGGAGCGGTTATCGTTATCGGGCAATCTGGGACGGGTAAATCTCTGCTTTTAGAGAAGCTGGCTGGCGAGAATCGAGAGAAGTTTTTTGTAGCAAAACTGGTTTGTCCTCGCGTTCGGACTCGAGCCGATTTGCTACAAGCATTGTTATTCGAGATCAAGAGGCCATTTCGCTCGACCTCCGAGACTGAGCTGCGATTATGTTTGTACGACTTCATTAAGAACAACGACGCTTGTGCAAAAGGGATGCTGTTATTGGTTGACGAGGCCCATTTGCTTTCCTTAGGTCATTTAGATGAATTGAAGCAGATGACGAATGTTGTGCGGGAACGCAAGCCCGGCGTTAGACTCGTGTTATGCGGTGGATTTGCCTTAGAGGAAAGACTCAATCATGTCAAAATGGAGTCGTTTAATCAACGTGTGACTGGGCGGTTTTTCTTAAATTCATTGACACGTGATGAGACCTATTTTTTTGTTATATCTCAAATGCAGCTCTGCGGGCGGGATGGTCGAGAGGTATTAGAGCCTGCGGCTTTAGATGCGGTTCACAAGATCAGCGAAGGACTCCCTCGTATCATCAATCAACTTTGCAATCACGCATTGTTTGATGCTGCCCATGATGGAAAACAGACGATCACCGCCGACCTGGTTCGCCGTACTTGGGCTGAAATTCAGTGCATTCCTTACACTCCAGCCGAATCAAGTATTCCCCAACCGAGTCAGATTTCACCGGTGCTGGAATTCGGTACGCTTGAACCTGAAGCCCGATCGATGAATCCCTCGACCGAAACGCGTGTAACTCCAAGCCAAGCATCGGCGGCACATCTTAATCACGATGCTCCTCGTCGTCACGAGGATACTCCGTTGATTGATCTTAGTCATGCGGAGGTTTTGACCGATCCAACGAGCAACCTTAGGTCGGCTTCTAAAGTTGACCGCCTGATGAATGAACTGACTTCGCTCGAATCTGGCTCGCATTCGTCCAACTTGTGTCATGATCGTTCGCAAGACGATTCAGGGATTGATGAATCGTGCTTGGATGCATGGCAGGATCAAATCCAACCAGGCGTTGTGACCAAGGAGTCCATAATTTCCTGGGGGGAATTGGAATATCCGATTCAATTGGCTCAGCAGCCCATTGTCGATGTCGGTTCGCCAATCAACATGGAACAGGAAAACGACACGACGCCGGTAGAAGGGAGCCGCTATGAGGAGCATCTCTCGCCCTACCAATACGAATCGTCTTTACCGGCCGAACCGGAGACTGCGCCGATTCGAGCCTCTAATCCGTTCGCGGACGAGGACTTTCCCGAGGAGGAAACTGTTCAGGATCCATTTCCGAAATTGATCTCAAAGCAGAATCAGGCCTCGAGTGTGCTTGAAAAAGCCGATGTCGAAGTGCTGCAAACCCAAGGCGTTGACACTCCCAGCGATCGTAGCTCCATCGAGTTTGTAAAATCTCCGGTTGGGGCACATGCAGTCGCCACCGATCGCCTTGGTGCCTCGAACACGCATCCTGGAAACACTGGGGATGCGGCCAACAGATTGGGAACCACTAAGGTGGCCAACGCGACACCCTCTGCGAATCGTCAATCCTCCGAGTTGCCTGGCCCAGCATCACCTCCAAATTTCCAGATTTCCTCAGTTCCACATGGCTCGGCTCATGACGGTACGAAATCGGAGCCTGAGCGATTGGCAGTTGAATATCCTATTGAATTGCATCCAGCCTATCAGAAGCCGCTGACGGATGGTCAAACTGAACGCCAGGCTGCTAATCCCGCGACAGCAAACGACCACGCGAAGCATGACGATGACCGGGATATGATTGTGATCAGCAGGCTTGAGAATATTCCACGTGAAACGAAACCGGAACCCAAAGAAACTGCTTTCCATCCGACGTCAGAAGGTCGCGTCGTGCGTGTCGAATTGCGGGAATTGTTTCAGCAACTTCGTTCCTTCGACGGAGAAGATTAACCGAATCTCATGGGTTCTGTATTGTCGCCAAAGTCAACGAGCTCCCTCGAGCAACCGAAGTAAAGCGTAAATTAACCCTCGTCCACGAATTAGCACAACTCACTAAAAACCAATATCCGATTGCGACCTAAAGCGGTTCGTCTTGTGATTACTGACGAGGGACCGCTTGCTTGACACGTGAGTCTTAGAGCAATGCGGAATGGAAATTGCCAATGTCATCGACCATCGAATATATCCGACGTTTAAACCGATCGGCTCTTCAACTTCGCAGCGAGTGGCTTTCGCGTTTGCGACTCATTGCCGATAATCCAAAGGCTGATGATTCGAGCGAGTTGGTATTTGTTGAACCTGTCGCCGCGACTGAATCAATGCATCCAGGCAAGTTGCCGACGGTTTCCGTCAGTTCCAATCCAGTGAACTCGCCACATTTTGAACTCGCTCATCCTGATTTCCGTGCTGAATTGCCAGACTCGGACGGACAGTCGCAAGTACCGCAGAAGCCACATGAGCCCAGGCCAAAATGGACAGAAGAGGAACGACTGATCCCGGATGGTGACCCGGACGAGCCGGCGAACATTGCCATAGCTCAAATACAGCGACGCGCTGCGCTTCATTCGTACTCCGCAACCTATCTGTCACATGGCGGTCAGGATAACAAGGTTCGCGTTGACGATGCTCATACGTTGGTCCGGAAGGGAGCTCATGCCTCCATGTCGCCAACGCCTGCATCAGGTCGGGATATCAAAAGGATTGTCGACCAGATACTCAAACAGTATCCCCCCGTCTCCTCGTCGCTGTTGATGTTCGTCTCGGCTGAAATCGACGAGCGTCATGAAGAAACGGTGCGAGCGATTGCTTCTGAGTTGGCAACTCGCTCGAATGAACAAATCCTGTTGGTCGATACCCATCGAGGGCATGGTCGAAGGCCAGAACCTGGATTGGCCGAGATGATTAATCACCAGGAGACAGCAAACGTAAACTTTGCATTGAGCGGAATAGAAAATCTGTTGTTGATGGGTGCTGGGATCGGCGAGATCACCCATCGCAAAACACAGCCGACCGCACTCGTACGATTTGCAAATGAGCTGAAGAAACAATTCAAATACACTTGTATTGCAGCCCAGGAGCACGATCATTTACTCACAAAACTGCTCGCGAGATACTGTGAGGCATGCTACTTTATTCTGGACTTATCAACCACGGGCGAAGCAGTGGCCAAACACCAAGTCGACTCGCTTCGCAATTCTGGTGCACGATTCGGTGGTTGCATTGTCAGGAACCAACGCCTTTAGGCATGCGTTGTGATTGGACGAACGAGCGAGGGATCGTGCGAGTTCAGTCGGCGCCTGCTGGCAAGTATGGCATGTTCTCGCATGCAGACCAGGCGGTGATTCTTGGCAAGCATTTTTAGCACGCTTTCCACAATCGATAACTTGAAGTCTTTGGGCAAGTCCATCGCCGGAAAAAAACTGAGATCGGCATCGTCTTCGTTCCCCATAAAATCGAGCGGATGTAATAGCAGTGACGGCTCGACAGAAAACAGACGACAAAGCTGAATCGATTGCCAAAAATACGACTGAGCCGCCCATTTAGAAAACTTCGCCAGATATAGAATGTAGCTAAGATGAATCGGTAGTTTGAAAATTGGCATCGTGGTCACTGGTAATTCGAGTAATTCCTTTTCGCCAATTTGCCATTGAAAGGGTTTGTTCGGACGGAAGCCATCGCGGAACCGCCCAAACAGCGCTTTTCGCTGCTGGCGCTCACTTTTAGACAATCGTGATCTCATGAAATAGTAGGCCCGTGCGGCTGGCCCTAAAAATGTTGGAAATATCGTCGCGTCATATTCGTAATTTCGCTCCGTTAACACGCGCAAGACATCGTCAGAGATGCTAAAGCCAGGTCCCCGGAAGCCGATTGTCTTTTGACCGGTCGCAATTGAGATCGCTTGCTCGCTGGATTCAATCTCCTGGACGAGTTGTTCATCCGTATACAAATGCAGCCAGGGTTCGTGATGAAACGAGTGATTCCCAATCTCGTGTCCGGCTGATGAAATCGAATTCAATGCTGCATAATTTGATTCGATTGCGGCGTCTTGTCCCACAACAAACACGGTGATTGTCGCACGATGCCGTTCCAGGACTTCCAGAAACCGCGGTACGACCAAATCCAAATACGATGGAAACTCACACCATGATTCGTCGCCGTGAGTCTTCAGGTACGACCATTTATTATCCAGATCAAGCGATATACTGGCGATGTTGTTGACGGTCACAATATGCGAGGATAATTAATGGTTAAGACCACGACGAACTTGTTAAGAATGTCCCACGAATTCGAGACTGGACGATTGCCGGATGATTCGTTGAAAGGCAGAAGTTCACCTGGGAACAGGACTCACTTGACATTCAAGAATCGATTGCTGCGGAGCGCTAAAACCCACCAGCGGCTGGCAACGACCATTTGCCGCTCACCATCGTTCAATCCACCTCAGGTCAAGTCTAGTTGAAAGATCGGCAATAGCAAGTTTTTAGCCTTGAAGTTTTCCGATCGCGATGCCACCTTCAACTGCATGACGGGGTTGGCAACATCGATATTTTTCGAGTGCTGGAATCCTTGCGAGACCAAGCAATCGTCAAAGATCGTGGAAAAACATTGTGTTATTTGAAATCGACGAAGTGGTATCGAAACCGGTCGGATCCAACAATTTCCTCATTGCAAATTGATCTCGGCAAGCAATCTCATTCTCCTTTTGGCGAGACGTGACCGGTGACTTTGAATCGAGCTTCTGGGACCGCCGGATCATCCGTTTTTAGAATGATTTCATCTTCTAGATCGCCCTCTCGGTCAGCGCTAAATGTGAGCTTTATCATGTGCGTTTTTTTGGATTCCTTGGGTTGGTCAGCTTCAACCCGACTATCGCCGCTCACAATCCCAATCACCGTAAAGGCGCGTTGGGCGTTCACAACCACGATTTTGTTAACCACTTCTCCACTGCGAATGCGGCCCAAATCAACCACCGATGGGACCTGAATCGGCGAGCTTACCAAACCATTTACCATCACCGGGACTGTCTTGTTGGGCTCGTTGGTGACAAGACGGAGTTCTTGATTGAGGTATCCGAGAGGCATTTGTGGATCGAGTGAAACCTTCAACTGATAAAGGATGGACGAACCAGCGCGTCTCGTTTCGACGAGCTCGGTTTTCAAATGCGCGTTACTGTTTCTTACGCTTTCCAACGCCCACGACGGGCTTCCGATATAGTGAATTTGAATCGTCTTTGTTCCTGGGTCCCCCGCGACAACATTTCCGAAGTTAACTTCTCCGGGCTCGATCAACACATCGGATCGAATGAACCCATCGACACGGAGTTGGGCTTCTGCATAGGTTGGCGAAGTAAACGTTACAGTGACATTGGCTCCATTTTTTCCTTTGAAGCTCGTTGTATTGAATGCAGCTTCAATTTGTCCCACTTGACCCGGTTCGACGACAGGTGTGAGGACTCGAACAATCGTGCACTGACAACTCGTCCGAACACCGCTAACGCGGATCGTCGAGCTGGTTGTGTTGCGAAACTTGAAAACGTGAACCGTCTTTGCACCTAGAGCAACGACCCCGAATTCGTGTTTGGGCGATTCAAACAGACCTGTCGCCCATGATTGTCCAGCAAGGTGAGAGATCGGTAAACAAACCCACGTCATTAGTACAGCAAATAAAAACGATTTCATTGAAGAGTCCTAAAGAGGGAACGATTCCACGGTTCTAAAACCGCGAAGCAAGGAGATCGCTATTCTATGACTCACCGTTAAACAATCACTTGATTCAAATTGAGAAATACCAATTTTTTTGCTCGTTCGAGCGTGCATTTCCATAAGCTTTCCCGATTGCAGAGTTTGGACAAGGGTTGAATTCAAGAAGCGTTTACCGAACACGCGGTAAACCAATGCTGTTTTGACATCCGAGCTCGGCAATCAGCGACGCTAGCCAACTTCCGTTGCAGGAACGGATTTTCTCGGGGAACGAAGGTTATTTGAGGTCCAGGTCCCATGCCAGAAACGGTCGCAAAATCATGAAAGGTGGCAGAAATAACAGGGAAGGACGCATCGGCGTCCTCGAAAATATCGTATTCGCTGTTAATTCGTTGCCGCGAGTCGTAAAGTTGTTGGTTGACGGGTGGTTTCTTGGTACAATTACGCTGAAAATCCGTTACATGGTTAGGTGATAACGATAACTGTTTTTCAGTTTGGCCCCATAAATGAATACATTGAAACCATCTTTTCGTTTCGGCTTCACGTTGGTTGAGTTGTTGGTTGTCATCGCGATTATTGGTGTTTTGATGGCAATGACAATTCCTGCCGTGCAGTCCATACGCGAAACAGCGCGGCAGTCCAGTTGTTTGAAAAATTTGCGTGAAATCGCCACGGCGACCACTAACTTCTACACTTCCCGGCCCGATGGAGCATTTCCGCCGGCGCGGATTCAACCCGCAATGGTTTCGAAACCCATGTTTAATTGTGGCGGAAAAGAGCCCTCTTGGTTGGTAAGAATCCTACCCTATATCGAACAAGAGAATCTTTACGAGGGGTGGGATGTCTCGAGACCTTATAATCTGCATCCCGAGGACGTAAAAAATACTCCGGTTGAGTTGTTTTGCTGTCCAACTCGCCGGTCGGTATCGACGGCCGTCGCACCCGACATGTCGGTGAACGGAACGTTTACGCTACCATGCGGTTGTGCAGGTACGCAGCAGATTACAGTCGTTGGTGGAGCATCTGGCGACTATGCTGGCAACCATGGCGATCCGAGTCCTGGATCGACTGGGGGTCCCGACGACTTTTGGCGAGGTGGTAATGGCACGGGGGTAATAATTTCCTCGCGAGCTCGTTGCGTATCGGATTCGACTTTGATCACCGGGCAGAAACCGGGTGCCTGGATTGATAGAATCAAGTCGAGTGATATCAAAGACGGGCTGTCGCACACGTTTTTGGTCGGTGAGTTGCATGTGCAGCCGGATAATATCAATCAAATGCCGTTTAACGGCCCGATTTTTAATGGTGAAGACCTTACAGCGTTTGCTCGTATTGGCGGTCCCACAGTTCCGATCGCAAGCCATGCTTACGACGAACCCGGCCCAATCCTGGGATTTGGTAGTTGGCATCCTGGCGTAACAAATTTTGCAATGGCGGATGGAAGCGTACGATCAGTTTCAAATCTCATTGATACAGAGACTTTGGGGCGACTCTGCCATCGTGCTGATGGACTTCCGATCAAAAACGAATTTTAAAAGTTGTTCGTTCTTCCAGTTGTTTCCCAAGGCATTTGAAGAACAAATGCCTTTCGAGTTGCACCCTCGGCAGCGACGCTGTTTCGGTACACATCGTTCTATGCGTCCGCCATCGTTCTTTTAATGAACAGCCATGCTTTTTGAGTGCCGTTTGTGATCGTGCGAGGGAACACCTTGGCTTCGGACCGACCAGACCGCCTTTCAGTCAAACTGATTTCAAATTTTAAAGACCGACCAGATTTTCCAGTTGCGAGTTAAATGAACATGAAGAGATTCCGATACCTGCAGTTCTTGTTTTGTGGAATCGCAGTACTGTTTGTGACCGGGTGCAGCGGCAAGACGCCAACGTATCCTGTGAAGGGGACCGTGAGTTTTGAAGATGGCTCGCCGGTAATGTTTGGGACGATCGAACTGCTCTCGACGGAGCGTCCGATCAATGCTCGTGGCACGATCGATCGGGAAGGCAACTTTGTCTTGTCAACTTTTAAGGAGGGTGATGGAGCCGTTGCCGGGAAACATCAATGCGTTATTACCCAGATGGTCGTCGATTACTACGGGGTACAAGTCGAGCATGATCATGGCGACTTGGTTGCGGAAAAGTATTCAAGGTATTCGACAACGGACCTGGAAGTCGTCGTGGAAACCCAGGCGAATCAAGTCAAACTGGTCGTTGATAAAAAGTAAGTCGAAATGCAAGCAGGAAGTCAATGCAAACACCTTTGGAAAGCATTCCAATCGCGTAGACATGCTGCCCAACCGATCAGCAGCCAGAATGCCTCTTTGGCGTCTGGAGAATCAATATGCTCTAGAAATTCAGAGTAACGTGAGTCGTTTAAAGAGTCGTTTAACATTTGAAATATGAATTCGAGGTCAATGTGATTGGATGCCCTGCGGGGTCCCACAAATTGACTTGATTACAAAAAGGAAAAGGCGATTCTCGTTCGAGAAACCGCCTTTCACATTACCCCGCTAGGATTCGAACCTAGACTGAAGGAACCAAAATCCTTAGTGCTACCATTACACCACGGGGCATTATCGAATTCCGGATAGAGATGCCGTATTTCTCGACCGAAATCGCGTTCGGTCATCAAACGCATCACTAAATCATGGATCTGTCCCAACGGTTCATCGACCCTGTTCTTTCACCTGCACGAAATCCATGAGTTGCAGCGCCTGGGTCATCCCCATCAGGATGAAATCGGAATGCGTATTGCCAGCATAACTTCGATCGCAACCATCGATCACCAGTTCCAAATTCAAGATCCATTTTTTACTATGAATGGCCACCTTTGACAACGCCAAACGATAATTGTTCTAATTGAACTGCCAAATCGACGTCAACGACGGAGACCGTTGTGGGCAGGTTAAGTTTCACGGGTGCGAAATTCAATATCCCGAAAATGCCAGAAGAAACCAGGCGTTCCGCAACCTTTTGTGCATCTTGAGCCGGAACCGACAAAATGGCTAGCCGGATTGATTTTCGAGCGATTATACGGTCGATTTGTTCAAAATCGTGGATTTTTATCATTCCAATTTCGGTACCGATCAGGTCTGGATCAACATCGAAAGCTGTAGAGATTTGAAATCCCTGTTTGGCAAATCCTCGGTATCCAAGGAGCGCCTGACCCATATTGCCGCATCCGACAAGGGCCACAGGCCACATTTGATTCGTCCCCAGTATCTCACGGATTGCGGCGATCAATTCTCGACAATGGTAGCCGATTCCTGGATAACCGAACTGGCCGAAATATCCGAAATCCTTGCGGACTTGAGCATCTGTAATTGAGAGCATTTGCCCCAATTGCGTCGAACTGATTGTTGCCTGGCCACTTTGTTCGACGAGTTGCAATTGACGCAAATAGAGGCTCAGCCGAGCCACAACTGCTTTGGGAACGTGGTCGCTGGTTTCTGGATTCGACTTTTTGGCCACGTTCTCACTCTTGCTGGTTGGGCGACACTTTGGACATCGGATGGTTGGAAAGAAAACGGGATCAAATCTATTGGTTATACGATCGATAAAGGTATCGTGACGAATGTGCCGACATTTTTAACGGAGTGTCGTCAAAATGAAACAAGTTATCTTAAAGGTAACGGTCATTCCAGCACCCAAGTTGGGAAAAATCGAACGAGTTTCGTCATATTACGCAAAAGTTGAAAATCTTCAACCTATTGTTGATTCAGAGCGAGCAAGGTCAACCGAGATTTCACAATCTCGACAATTAGACGAATCCTTCTAATCGTTAAAGTTGACCGTGTTTTTCGAATTTTTGTGGTCTTCCCATACCGCCTAATTAAGCAACCCTCCCTGTTTAGTCGATTCAGACGACAACAGGAAGGTTATTGCACAATGGGCTGGCCAGGAAGTCGGCTCGCTAAATTGCCTCACGCATTCGTGGTTGTTCAGGCGGAAACCAGAATCTAGGCAATTGCAAAGAGTTATCTAGGTCTCGTATGGCGAGCGGTTCGCCGGACCAGTTTAACCTCCCTTGGTTAGAAACGTCAGATTTTCGAGGAGAACCCCAATGAGAATGGTCAAGAACGTGCTGACCTTAGTAGCAATTGGTGCTGCTATGTCGGCAGGCACGGCCTGGGCGCAGTGTTGTGGCGGTGCCACATACTATGGTTCCGGACAAGCTGGTGCTGGTATCGCTGCTGGTGCAGACGGTGCCGCAATTGCAGACGGAAGTGGCTGTGGAAGCTACACCGTGATGCGCAATGTTCGTCGAGTTGTCTACGATCAACAGCAAGTGACTCGTTATCGAAACGAGTACTCGACTGTGAACGAGCAACGCGAAGTCAATGTAACTCGAATGGTCCGCGAGACGCACTACCGCACTCGCGAGTACACCGTTCGTCGTCCTGTACGGGAAACGACATATAAGACCGTGTGCTACACGGTTCGTGTTCCGGTTCGGGAAACCAAGACGGTAACATACAATGTCCGTCGCCCAGTGCGAGAAACCAAAACGGTGACCTACAATGTACGTCGCCCGGTTTACTCGACTAAAACCAAGACAGTGACGTACAACGTACGCAAGCCTGTCGTTGAGCAGCGAACTCGTACCGTTCAATACACGGTTCGTGTTCCAGTACAATACACCAAGACCATTCAGGTTCGCGGTGGATACTGGGATACTCAAGAATACACCGTTCCAGGTCGCACGATTCGACGAATCGTCCGCACCCCTGGAAGCTGGTCATTCGATCCGTGCACCTGCTGCCGAGTATGGTGCCCAGGTAGCTGCCATGTCGTATGTTGCGAAACTCCACCGCGCACTTGCTGCCGTCGGGTTTGGGTTCCAACTTGCGAAACCAAAGAGATTTGCTGCACCCGTTGGGAGTGCCGCACCGAGTGCAAAGAAGTTCCATACTGCGTAACTCGCTGGGTATGTGTGCCTTGCACGAAAGAAGTTTGCTACCGAGTTTGCGAATGGGTCTGCGAACCACGCACACGTGAAGTTTGCTGCATCCGCTGGGTCTGCGAACCATGCACACGTGAAGTTTGCGTAACCCGCTGGGTCTGCGAAACCCGCACGAAACAAGTTCCTGTTTGCGTAACCCGCTGGGTCTGCGAAACCAAGACTTGCCAGGTTCCTTACACAGTATGCCGACCCGTTTGCGAAACCAAGACGATCTGCGTACCTCGCACCGTCTGCACACGAGTTCCTTACACCGTAACCGTTTGCGTTCCACGAGTTGTATGCGAGCAAGTTCCAGTAACGGTTTGCTGCCCACAACCTTGCGATCCATGTGCCGGTTACGGCCGTGGTTTCGGACTGGGCCGAGGTTTCGGTCACTGCTGTGGCCACCATCAAGGTGGTTACGGTCAAGATGACTGCTGCGGATACGAC
>JBGTDM010000161.1:0-7979 GCA_041748315.1 Pirellulaceae bacterium | reverse complement strand
CAACTGCGGTCTGAAACCAAAGCTTGGCATGAGGATGTAAACGCCACCCAACGGGGTGTCGATTGGCAAATGCGTATCGATGACGCTCGCTGCAAACTGAAATCGGTCTACCCTAAAATTAAGGCGTGACGGAGCACTAGTGCTTTGTCAATATTAAGAGTTCGGATTGCTGAGTATCAGCCGGAACGCGCTAGCGTCCGGTTTTTACGGCCTGAACCGGGCGCCAGCGCACACCGGCTAACCCTAATCTCTAACCTGGACAAAGCACTTGTGCTTGGGGACCGCGAAGAATTAGGGTGTGATGGTCTTTGCCGAAAAAGTCTAATGAGACGTAGGATAGGACCATTGTCCTGTCCGTCGCCCATCTCCCGCCATTCGATCCAATCCGGATTGCGATGGCGTTGACTTAGTCTTCCTCCAGTGGCAGCGCCACGGGCAAGGAGTTCCCAAAACGTTCGAAGTCCTTAAAAGACCACACAACCTTTTTCTGGGGCGTGACCTCCAGGATTTGCGGGTTGTCCGGGCCGGCGTGACAATTGACGATCCAGGTATTGCCATTGGGCAGCCGATCCACCATGGTGATCCAGGCCAGATCGATGCCGGGCAGATCCTCCGAGACCAATTCCCACACCGTTTCGCCTTTTCCGTTAACTTCGAGCACGCGATGACCGTCTCCCGTGCCGATCAGCGTGTTGCCATTTTCCAGCCGAACCGCCGAATACACTTGGCTGCCCACCTCGTATTCCCAAATGACCTCGCCGTCCCCATCATATTCGCGAACCGAGCGCTGGGATTCGTGAGCCACCAAGAACGTGTCGTCGGGGGTCATTCTTACCAATCGAGTATCGCGATGTGGATCTGGTTTTTCGACTTGAAGCGGAATCGTTTTGGCAACGGATAGGTCTCGGTTGACGATTAGTATTCGGCTGGTACCGCTCTCGGCAATCATTGTTTGTCCGTTGGGCAGGCGCTGGAAGGCATGGATTTCGACTCGGGCACCCTCCGCCGTGTTCCTGGCATCGTATCGCCATTTAACTTGCCCTTGGGCATCAAGTTCCACGACCTCGAAGAAGTTTGTCTGAATCAGCCAAGCGCCATCGGCCAGTGGCTGGGCATCATGAATATCCTGGATTGGCACCTCCCAGGAAATTTGATTGTCCACCTCGACGACGGCCGCAATTTTCCGTTGATAGTCTGCCGCAAACAACCGACGCGGCTCGCCAATCTGCTGAGCTGGCAGCGCAACAACCCAGCACGATTGGACGACAGTACAGATCCCAATCCACCAGTAATAGGTATTGATCATCGTTCGCTGTCGCATGACCGCTCCTTAAAGTTAGAATTTGAATTCGGTAGGAATCGCGAAAATTTCGCAATTCATCAAACAGGCCGCGTGAAGTCCGACCCACTTCCCCTGTCTTGCTCCGCTAAGCCCACTTTTAGTAAGGCCAGAAAACCTGTCGTCCGGCCAGCTTTGCCATAGGGCTTCGCTGATACTATAATCCGAATTCATCCAAGATGCGAGGTCGCCTGGGCGACGAGGTGGCGAATGGCGAGGTGCCACGCCGGGCGCGACCCACAATTTGCGAGTCATTGTACTACCACCCGTTAGCGGCGCAATCCTTCTGCAACTTTCGACTGGTCCGGACGTTTCAATCACAGCGACGATCCGTAAAAGTTTGCCAAGAATAAATTTTCTGACTTTTTCGACACGCAAAACCGCGATATCCTCTAGTTAATAATAAGGGCCCTTGAGAGGCTCACCAATTTCAAGAATTTAGCAGAGGGAAGGCAATGAAACGAGTTGGTGTGTTAGTGTTCGGAGTTTTCAGTTACTTAGTGTTCCTGGGAGTTTTTCTGTATGCCATTGGATTCGTCGGTGGATTTGGGGTCCCGAAAACGATGGACGGACCGATCGTCTATGGTGTGGGGGAGGCCCTGCTTGTCAATTGCCTCTTGATCCTGGTATTTGGCCTTCAACACAGCATCATGGCTCGACCGTGGTTCAAGCACTGGTGGACAAAGTTGATACCGGAGCCATTGGAACGGAGCACCTACGTGCTCATGACCAATCTGGCTTTGATCCTTTTGTATTGGCAGTGGCGTCCCACGGCGGGAGTCGTCTGGGCAATCGATCATACGGTTCTCCAGGCGGTGATTTGGACACTATTTGCAGCCGGTTGGCTGACGGTTTTGATTACCACCTTTTTGATCAATCATTTTGATCTGTTTGGATTACGTCAACCTTGGCTCTATTTCCTTGGTCGGCCCTACGAGCCGCTTAATTTTGTGACTCCTGGACCCTATCGCTGGGTGCGCCATCCACTCTACGTTGGATGGTTGTTAGCGTTTTGGGCAACCCCCACGATGAGCACGACCCATTTCTTGTTCGCACTTGGGCTGACAGCCTATATCCTGGTGGCTATCCAATTTGAAGAACGAGATTTGGTTCGCTATCATGGAAGTGCGTATCAAGATTACCGAAAACGTGTACCGATGCTTATCCCTCGGTTGGGTAAATCACAACAGGTTAAGCAGCATACGTAATTGTCGAAATGCAAATTCGCTCAACTGATTCGGACTCGCGGATTGGAGGACCTGTGAAGATTGCAGTTTAAATTCCGGTGACTTGGAAATGATCAGCAATGGAACATGAGTCAAACGCTCGAATCCTTTGGCGCAAGGCGCAGGCCGGTGACACGGCGGCGTATGACGAATTGTTTGCATTGCATACCGATCGGTTGCTGGTTTTCATACGCGCTCGGCTGGGTACCGGGCTTCGCGAAAAGATCGAAGCTGAGGACGTATTGCAAGATGCCTACATGATTGCACACCGAAGCTATGACGGATTTGACTACGTCGACGATGGAGCATTTCTTCGGTGGATGTGTCGCATCATCAACAACCGATTGTGCGATGCCAGCGATTATTTTATGGCACAGAAACGTCAACCGGTATTGTGTCCGCGTTCATCCCCAACCGGACCGGTTACCGCTCTTCGACGCGTCGAAAATCAGCAACAGATCGAAGCGGCCCTGCAACAACTAAGTGACGACCATCGCGAGGTGCTGCTGCTGAGGTATTTTGAGGGATTGAGCGCCGAAGCGACGGGAAAACGACTAGGCAAGACGGCTGGAGCGGTCCGCAATCTTGTGGCTCGAGCCCTGGTGGCGTTGGGCAAACATCTTCAAAAAAACGACGAGACGACGCAGTGAAATTTGACACAGACTCTGATCCTTTCGACGAATATGTTGAAGCACGACTGGCTGGCCACAACGTGCAAATTCCCGACGAGTACCATACCGAGGTGTTACAGGCAGTCGCAGCGCATCGGGCACTACAAAATTTATTGGCGGGAGAGACCAAACCGCAAACGTCTAAACCCGAGTTTCGACCGCCGCCCGATGTCTCGGATCGGTTTACCATCGAGCGGGAGTTGGGACATGGAGGCATGAGGGTCGTCTACCTGGCTCGTCAGAAAACGCTTAATCGCTATGTCGCGCTGAAAGTGTTACGCCCGGGTGAACGGTCATTTACCCGGTTATTGCATCGCTTTCGCGAAGAGGCGCAGCACTTGGCGAAATTGCGACACCCGAACATCGTAACGATTCATGATATCGGTGAGGCAGCCGGCGAGCCGTACTTCACGATGGATTACATTGACGGCGAACCCCTGTCGGGACTCATTGCACGCGGCGCCTTGCCTCCCACTCAGGCAGTCGCCATTCTGCAACAGGTCTCAGCGGCCGTTCAGTTCGCCCATCGCAAGGGGATCATTCATCGCGATCTGAAGCCAGCCAATGTTTTATTGGACCGTTCGGGTCGCGCGTACGTTTCCGATTTTGGATTGGCGCGCAGTATCAGCGGCGACTCGCATCTCACTCAGTCGGGTGAATTGTTGGGAACTCCGCAGTACATGTCGCCCGAACAGGCTCGGGGGCAACTGGATTTGGTCGGCGAAGCAACCGACATCCATGCCTTAGGATTGTTGTTGTACGAAATGCTGACCGGACAGCCTGCCTTTAAAGCCGCATCGCCTGCCGAGATCATTGTCAAGCTACTCAACGAGGAACCACGAACGTTGCGCTCTTTCGACAAACGAATTCCTCGGGACCTGGAAACCATTTGTTTTAAGGCACTCCATAAATCGCCTTCAAACAGGTATTCAAGCGTGAGTGTTTTGCAAGAGGATTTGGCACGATTCGAAGCCGGCGAACCGATTTTGGCACGACGTGCTGGTAGCTTGCATCACATAGGAAAATGGTGCCGAAGGCATTGGAAGATTGCCATGTCGCTTTTACTGACAACCTCACTGGCATTGGCGATTGGGCCAACTCTTTTTGATAAACCAGTCGAAGCGTTGATGATATGGGCTGACGAAGAAATGGTTGAGGGAAATCCCGAGATCGCGGCAAGGGTCTATGCTCGCGCTTTCAAAAAAGCCAAGCCATCGCAAAAAAAAGCGATTGCCGAACGAATCGTCGTTACGTGTCGGCAACTGGATGATTCGTCGATCGCTGTAGGATTAGCAATGCTGGTTATCGACCTCGTTCCGAATGCCTCGTTTGGAATACACGACTACCTGGTCGCTCAGGGGTTAGTGGCGCTGGAGCGAGCCAATTCGCCGGCCGGTGCGCTTGATGTTTGGGCTGTAAAGGAGACGCCAAGATTGCAACTGATCGAATCTCGGTTGGAGATTGCCTCGCAAATGGAGCTCCAGCCGAAACAAAGGATCGACCTGGAGGAAACTCTTGTCGCTGTTAAGCTGGCAATCGATGTTCACAAGCCCGACCGGCGGTTGATTCCTGGTTACCTTTATCAATTGCCGAGTGGCTCCGTGGACGAACTGTTGCCTCAGGTCATGGATGAACAATCACCAATTTGGAATCGAGCGAAGGCAGCGATTGCCCTCGGCCAATTGTACGAGAAACAGTGGCGTACCCAAGATGCACTCGCCGCATACCAACAGGCCATCAAATTAGTTCGCCTGGTTTATCCCATGGTTGGAGGGGTTAAAGCCGCCTCGGGCGCGAATACCTCCCGGGTTGATGTTCCCGATGCGGAGGAATGCCGATTGGTAAGTGAACTGGCTGCCTCCCTTCGTCGACTTTCTGCGGAAGAAAATGATTTTGCCCAAGGAAATATTGAGTTCGTTGTTAAAGGGTTTGAATTACCAGAATCGATTGGAATCGATTTGGTGTTAGAGCTGTGCGATCCAGGAATCGACAACCCGAATCAGGGCTTAGCACACAATTTGCCTCGCCTGATTCCACTCCATCAAAACGGGCCCATCACCGTTCAGGTCCTAGATGGCAAGTATCGAATTAGGACCAAGGGGCACCATAGCCGGTGGGATAATCAAGCGGAGCAAATAAGTCGTAGAATTCAAGTCGATATTGACGGTTGGCCCGAGCAAATCGATATCGCCGGCAACACCGTTCGCCTACCAGCAGTCCATTTACGTCTGGCTGACGAAATTGATTTGCTCTTACCCCCGAACGCAGAACCGATCAAGTTGTCGGAAGTAGAGTTTGAGTGGACACCGATCGAAGGCGCAACTCAATATCAAATCCAGTTGCTGTATACATCAGAACAACCGACGCCAATTACACACTTCTTCTTGTCGATTACAACTCAAAAACCTCGGTTGCGATTAATTGACTTGGACGACGCCGAACAATCATCAATCCGAACCAACTTGATCGCCGGGCGCACAGGCGGTTGGCGTGTGGATGCCTATGATATTGCGGGAAAGCTGATTGGCAAATCAATCGTGGAAAACCGCTTTCTTGTTGCCGAAGAGTTACCTGCACCGAACAAACAATAACTCCTTGACTCGCATCTCACCAAAAAATAAAACGCGATCTTATGAGTCGCGTTTCAATGCCTGACATCTAAACAGGCTAACCACAAATTGGCAAGGTTGGGGAACCAGTCACATCACGCTTGTTTGGGGGCGAGATTTCAAATAAGAGGTTAACCAGCTTGAGCGATCAATCGATTCAGTAAAGGCGATGATTGCCGCACATCAGAGTCGTTGCTTGTACTCTGTTCTTCAAAAGAGAGAGAATGTAGTTCTTGGTATTGTGAAATTGCGAGATCCTCACGCGGTCCAATTAATTCGGACCGCATAATTTTTACGTCCTGTGGTGCTTCGATACCCAGCCGTACTTTATTGCCTTTCACTTCGATGATCTTGATCACGATATTTTCATTGATGACGATTGATTCTTCGCGTTTTCTGGAAAGTACTAACATCTGAGGGTTTCCTTAAAATGAGTTGTCCGTCCTGTATTTGACTCCGACTCCGTAAGTGTCGGATCATGTTGGTTAATATCGCGATCGATACGACAAGTCTGGACAGGGCCCGATAAAAAACTTTTGGAAAACTTTTCAATTCTTGGAAAAAAGTTCAATTTCGGTTCAGTTTTTTCGATTTCCCGCAATTCCGGCTGCGCAACAATCGAGTTTAAATTGCAGGACCGATGTTAAACTTTTTTAAATAGCAAAGGGTTTCCGAACAGAGGTACTTTGCCGTTCGGATGGGCGTTCCGAATTCTATGGGTTAATCCGGTAATGCGAGATTCTCTGGCGGTATTTGCACATGATTCCTTGATCACTGAAGCGCGTGGAGTTCGATACGACTCGTACAACGCGATCGATGGGTCGAGGACCGCTCAACAAAATAGATGCTCTCCGCGTTCGCGTCAGGAAAAATTAAAAACTCCAGGGAGGTTGCTGTGACGTCACGTTGGAAAACCATTTCCGTCATTTTGCTGTTGTGCAGCGCTCCAGCATTCTCGCAAGATCATGCGGATCGATTTTTCGATCAGCTGGATCCTGAGGGCTTGTCGCGGTCTACGAATCTGATTCCCCCAGTTACTTTGAGTGATCAAGCGACTCAGCCATCAAACCTTCGCGTCGCGAATCGACAGGAGCCTCAGACCTGGGAGTCTAGCCAAATTGACGGAAAAGTCTCAAATCGTGACGTCGTTTCTGACAACACGTCGTTACAGGACGGGGAAGCTTCCGATGACGCATTCTGGCGCGACTCGAAGGCGATTGTCTCCCCGAAAGCCGTCGGCGAACGGATCATCACAAATAATATTGAGGCCCATGCGGCACCATTAATTCGACTCGAGACAATTTCACCCGCAGAAACAAGTACCTACATCGAGTCGACCGTTCTGATCAAGATTAGCAATCAAGGCCCCACGTTGGCGGAGTCGGTTGAGTTGTCAATCGACATTTCTGATAACGTCGACATCATTGCAACGCAGCCAGCAAACGCCGTACGACAACCGGGGCGGTTGTACTTCCAGTTGGGCCAGCTGGAAAATGGTGCGGAGTCGCTGGTCCAATTGACCATTAAGGCAAATCAGATCGGGGAGATCAAGATTCGTCCACGTGTCTCACTCGCGGCAATCAGCCAAACCTCCATTCGGGCGATTAAGCCCAAGGTCGATATCCGTATCCTGGGCCGCAATGAAGCGATTGTCGGATCGGGGTTTACCCGAACGATTGAAATTGTCAACAGCGGATCCGAAGCGATTCGAAACCTGCGATTGAGCCTTATTCCAAATGACAACATGATCGCAAACGTCATTTTTTCTGGAGAGAACCAGACGATCGAATGGTTGGCACCGGGTGAATCTCGAAAATTTGAATTGGAGGCTGCTGCGATTGCTCCCGGTACCGCAAATCTGACATTTGCAGTTCAGGGTGACAATATTCGAACGGAGTTCAAAAGCGATTTGAATATAGCGCGACGGACAATTCAAGCTCAAGTAACTGGACCCGAACTCGCATACAAGAACAGTTCTGGCACGTATGCAATCGACATCTTCAACGAAGCGCCGGACGATGCTGAAAATATTCAAATCGTCCTTGATCTCCCCCCGGGAATGGAGGTTCAGGTTGTTGATCGCGAGGCTTTTTTTGATCGGGAGCGGACTAAGCTCACGTGGAACATTCCACAG
>JBGTDM010000160.1:0-4838 GCA_041748315.1 Pirellulaceae bacterium | reverse complement strand
TCGGTTGTCGAGCTGTTGCTCGGCAACGATCTCTTTGAGCTTGCGATTTTCATCTTCAAGTTCTTTCAGCCGTTTGGCCTCGCTCGACTTCATCCCACCATACTGGTTTCGCCAGCGATGGTACGTCGCTTCGGCGATCTCCAGCGATTGAAGCACCACTCCCAAATCTCTGCCCGAGTTAAGCATCGCATCGGCATCTCCGAGCTTCTTCACAATCTGCTCCGGGCTGTGCCGTTTTCGTTTCTTCTTCGTCATCCAAAAGTCTCCTTGCCAATTTAGGCCAATGAGACTCTCATAACATATGGATCAACTTTTGGGGAGCAGGCCAGCAGAACTATTGTCCTGAGCCAACTTGACATTGGTCGTCGATTACTTTCTGTGAGAGTCGAGTTTCTTTTGGCGAGCCTTCCTTGCTCGACGTCGATCGCGTTTGAATTGTTTTTGATCGTAGCGTTCGCGACTTTCCTCGTGACGGAATTCGCGAATCGAATCCGGATGAGCAGCTGCCCAGTTTCAAGCCAACATCGGTTCGTAATCGGTCTCGCCGGCAATGTTCCGCTTCACGGCATAAATCAAGGCGGCGAACGTTGAACGACAAAAGCAATGACGCTCAGTACATCACACCACGCTTAAATGGTGCAGACTTAAATGCAGAGTTAGTGCAGTCGAAGAAACGAAAACGTGTAAAAAATAGAGCATTGCATAAACGGACCACAAAACGTAAAATCCGTTGAACGGATTGATTTGTAAGCACTTACGTCATTTCTGCAGGGGTGGATCGAAATATTGACATCGTGGAGGTCGTTGGTTCGAGCCCAATACCGCCCATTCAAATATCTTGCCGAAATTTATGGGATAAAATTACCTTTGGACGTTCCAAAGTGCGGCGTGTTTCCTTCACGCTAAAACGGTATATACCGTTTTGGCATATCAAAAGGAAAGCTGCACAATGCCAAGACTCAGGAATATTGTTCCCAAATACCGTAAACACCGAGCCAGCGGACAAGCCGTGGTCACTCTGAACCACGTCGATCATTATCTTGGGCCATACGGCACCAAGACCAGCAAAATGGAGTATGACCGGCTAATTGCTGAATGGTTACAACGAGGCCGCACAATCGAACTCAATACCGAATCGATCACGATTGCGGAGCTCGTTCTTAAATTTTTCCGTTGGGGCAAGGTCCACTATCGGAGAGCAGGCCAGCCAACTGGCACGTTGGACAATCATAAGCTGGCGTTCCGCGTTCTACGCAAATTCTACGGGCGAAAATTGGCCAACGAATTTGGGCCAAAGAAACTGAAAACGCTCCAGAACATCCTGATTAAATCCGGACTTTCACGTCGCACGATCAACGACCGTATTGGAGCAATCAAGCTATTGTTTCGTTGGGGAGTCTCTGAACAACTTGTTTCACCCATGGTAAGTCACGCATTGGCGACAGTGCGAGGGTTGGCCAAACATCGATCACTGGCCAAAGAAACCGCACTAATCAGGCCGGTTGATGAACTCACGATTGAAGCGACGTTACCACACTTGCCGTCAATGGTGGCCGATATGGTTCGACTCCAGCGGCTAACAGGAATGCGACCAGCGGAAGTTTGCCAGGTTCGACCATGCGACATTGACAACAGCGGTGACGTTTGGATTTATCGTCCTGAGTCGCACAAGACCGAACACCATGGACACGAACGCCTAATTGCCATCGGTCCACAAGGTCAAGCCGTATTGAGGCCGTATCTAGTGCGAGACAAGGCCACGTTCTGTTTTTCGCCTATGGGCTCCGAGCGTAAGCGTCAACGTGATCGGCACGAACAACGAGTCACACCGTTGACTTGCGGTAATCGTCCAGGAACAAACAGGACACGCAAGCCACAACGCACGGCTGGCGACGTCTACACAACAGACAGTTACCGGCGGGCGATCCACAGAGCAGCGGACAAGGCCAACGTAAAGCGTTGGCATCCAAACCAGCTACGTCACGCAGCGGCTACGCTCATTCGCGCCCAGTTTGGATTGGAGGCTGCACAAATCGCACTAGGTCACAGCAAGGCCGACGTCACACAAGTTTACGCTCAACGCGATATGCGAAAGGCGTTGGAAGTTGCCAGGAGTATCGGCTAATAATGACAATTGGACCCGTTCCTATCTGCCAGTTCTGTAAACGATTCCGCGAAGGCAAAGACTGGGGAGATCCCAACACCTGCGAGGCGTTTCCAGAGGGCATACCAGACGAAATCGAGCTTGGCGGCTTTGACCACCGCAAGCCATTCAAAGGCGATGGCGGCGTTCGGTTTGAGCAACGCGATGATATTCCAATGGTCTGGGAACCGTTGAACTAACCCAAAAAAACGTGTTTGACACGTTTTCTTACTTATCGCACGATAACGCACTGGAAATCACCAGTGCGTTTTCTTATGGAGTCGTCGAAATGTCCAGCGTTCTTGATCAAGAGCTCATGACAATAAAACAAGCGGCAAAGAAGCTGCCGAACCATCGCGTTTGTCCGGAAAGTCGTACGCGTGGAAGTGAGTTGATATCGGAATATCCGCGCTCGGCGAGTTTTTCTACGAAAATCGCTGGTTGACTGCAAAATAAAATATATTCATACTTTAACCGAGGGAAAGTCCCTTAGTTATCAAGTTACTACTCGCCAAGCGAGTATAATAAAAAGTTATGCCTAAAATAACTTGCGGGGACGACACAGCCGAATTTCAAACACGAATGACACGAATCGAAACGAATGTCGCGCGGAGGAAATATATCCGATTGCTGACTTGATTCGTTTTTAATTCCGATGGATAATGTCACCGACGGGAACGGAGTGCGCGCTGGTGCCGGGTACATCAAGCCGTCACTAGATGGAACATTTTCATGCGAATCCAATGGCATAACCAACCGATCGCTTTAGGCTGTCGCTGTCAAGGGTCATGGGTTGCAGGCGGCAAGCGAGCCGTCCTATCGAGCTCGCGTGAAGCCGCCAGCGTTCAGGGAAGATGCTCACCGAGAGTGATTCTCCCCTTTTTTCTTCGATCATTTTTGATCGTTTTTTGTCGAGGGTACTTTGCTGGGGCGTGCTTCGGCTGCATCGTTCCAAACCAAAAATCTGCACTGGCAATGTTCGCGTTTCGGCTCTCTGAAGGAGCTGGTTCCAAATCGGAATGATCTTACTCGTTGGCCATGTGGCAGAAAAAAGCGACCGGTGTGACGTGACTCGATGACTCGGTCAATGTGCACAGATCATTCCCGATCTCTCGGGATGACAATCGCTTGGCGGTCATCACCGGTCGCCATTGGATGGGACTCAGTCGAATTGGTTTCCTCCGGGGATTGGGTTGTCTGGTTTCTGCAGTGTGTTGTTCTGTCAATCGTGTTTCGTGGTCGGGAATGTCCTGTTTGTTCTCAAGCCGCCCTAGAATGCTCGCTGGCCATCACAAACACACGGCCGTGATCGAAGTCGCGACTGCTGCGGTACCAGCCGAAAAACATTTTCAAAATCTTCCGCATCACGCAGGTCAGCGCCTTCTGGCCAGGCATTCGGTCGGTCTCCTTTTTCTTCCAGTAGTACCCGCCAAACATCTTCTGCCGTCCGACCAGTGGTATCGACATCAGATTCAGTACATAACGAAGTTCGCTGCGCCCGCGGCGGCTGATCGTCGTGCGACCCCGCCACTTGCCCGACTGCCGCTCGCACAGGTTCAGCCCCGCGTAACGCATCAGTTGCGCGAGCGTGCGAAAATCATCGGGCGGGCCGATCTCGGCCACCAGACGCGAGAGCAGTCGCAGCGTCACAACCCCTTTCTGCGGTTTGGGCAAGCGACGGTCGGCCGATTGAAGCCCGACATAAATCTGTTGCATCTGCTCTTCGAGTTGGCGTTGATCGCGCGAAAACGCCGTAATTTCACCGTAAAGTTGCTGTACAGCGTCGGCCTGGATTGCGGACACCGCGACCGAGACTCCGTCAGCGCGGCCTTGCAGCGAGTCCTCGGCGGCCTTCCAGATTCTGTCCAGCGTTGCGCCTTTGGTGTTCTTGGAGCGAGCTTTGATCTTTTCACAAAACGTCTTGAAGCCGGCCCCGACGATGGCGTGCGGGTTCCCGCCAAACTCCTCGATCAACGCTCGACCAGTCGGACCGTACAACACCGACTTGTCCAATCGCAGATCGGGAAACAGGTTGCGAAGGTCAGCGTGCAGTTCGCATTTGGCGATCTTGATCCGGTCTTCGCAGCGCAGTACCAGGCGATGCAGTTCGCGCAATTGCGAATACTGTTTGTCAAACTTGCGATGCGTGACCAAGCGTCCGATTTTGGCGACGGTCAGTGCGGCCTGCGGGTCGCGGCGGTCGGTCTTACCGTGATCGGCGAACTGAATCGCGCGATACTTGGCGACCGCCTCGCCATGCACCAGGCTCGTTCGCATCTCCAAGCTGCCGGCCAGTTGCAGCAACCGTCGATGGTAGATGCCGGTCGATTCACAGATGATGCGGATCTGCGAGACGTCGTAATCGTACTCGCTGGCCTCGTTCATGATTCGTCCAAGCGTTTTTCGGATGGCGCGGCTGTTGTTATCGCAATCGCCGTTGATCATCTGGCCTCCGAGTTCCATGGACCAGTTGAGTGACTGGCTACCGACGTCAAAGGCGACATTCAGGATTCGCGACCCACAAATCGCAGGATTTGGCTTCCCAGTTCCGTTTTGGCCTGCAGTTGATTTTTGTGCTTCAAAACGGCGGGGTGTTGTTGTAGAATTCATTTGGCTTCTTTCGATTGTATTGTCGAACCGCAGGTGTCCAAACTGGCGGTTACGATCATTAAAAACTTGGAGCGAATCCTCGTGA
>JBGTDM010000159.1:0-7146 GCA_041748315.1 Pirellulaceae bacterium | reverse complement strand
GGCACTGGCACAGGCGGTTGCCACGGTGTAATTGGGTCCACGAATACCATATTTGATCGAAATATTTGAACCGGCAGCGTTCAACATCAACTTGGGGATGGTTAACGGAGAAACTTTGTCCGGTCCCTTGGTGATCAACCGCGTCAACTGGAGTTCGATCGTTGAAAGCCCGCCAATTCCGGAACCGAGTACAACTCCGCAGCGGAAGGATCCTTCATCGGCGAAGTTGATTCCGGAATCGTTGACTGCATCGGACGCCGCCACAAGCGCAAATTGAGTGAAGCGATCAATTCGCTTAAGCTCTTTGGCATCAATGTAAGCCGAGGGGTCCCAATCGTAAATATCGCCGCCGATTCGGACATCGAAGTCCGAAACGTCAAATAGCTTAATTTCGTGGATACCACTCTCACCCGCGGCGACTTTTTTCCAGCACTCGTCGACGTTGCATGACAACGAGGTGACAATCCCCATGCCGGTGACCACAACCCGCCGACTCATAGAGTATTCCCTTAGACCAGACTAATTGTTGGCGGTGGCGCTTTCGATGTGATCGACAGCCTGACCAACCGTTTGGATATTTTCCGCCACATCGTCTGGAATATTGACGTCAAATTCCTCTTCCAGCTCCATGACTAATTCGACTTGATCCAAAGAGTCCGCACCTAAATCGTTGACAAACGAAGATTCACGTGTGATCTTCTCTTTTTCTACACCGAGTTGCTCGGCGACGATGTCAATGACACGTTCCAATACACTGGCCATGCCCATCGTCCTCCTCTATTAATGATTGTTTAACGGTTAAAAATCTAATCCATCGACACAAAGTCCGCTCCCGCGATGATAATCGAGAAAAGCGTCTGAAATCCATTTCAGGGACTTCTAAGCATGTTTATTTTTACAAATAATGCAAGTGCAACAAGATAGATGATGAATGGCAGTTGGGTCAAGGCAGTCTAAGCGGTAAAAACGACTCGAACCCCCCCTTTTTCCTGTAAACTAACCGGTCATCCCCCCGTCGACGACCAATACTTGGCCGGTTACATAGCTTGCCGCCGGGCTGGCCAGGAACAAAACGCACGCAGCGACGTCTTCCGCGGTCCCCAAGCGAGCCGCAGGAATTCGCTTTTTAACCTCGCTCAAAATCGAGTCCCCCAGAGCCTTGGTCATTTCACTTTCAATAAATCCGGGAGCGACTGCGTTCACGGTGACCTTGCGCTTGGCCAATTCTTTACTCAGGCTGCGAGTCATCCCGATCATCCCGGCCTTTGAAGCGGAATAGTTTGCCTGACCCGCGTTTCCAATAATCCCCGACACGCTCGACATATTGATAATGCGACCATAGCGGCTGCTCAACATGTGTCGGGCCGCAGCTCGAGCAAACAAAAAACTCCCGCGCAGGTTGGTATTGATTACGGCATCCCATTGCTCGTCGGTCATTCGTAACATCAGCGTATCTTGCGTTATGCCGGCATTGTTGACCAGGATATCAATCTTGCCCCAGTCCTCGGCAACCTTGTCGACAACGCCATCGACGCTGAGCCGATCGTTGACATCGCAAGCAAACGCATCGCCCGACCCACCAGACGCAGTAATCGTAGCCATCGTTTCAGATAACTTTTCGGCATTGCGAGCAACACAGGCAACCCTCGCGCCATTTGCAGCCAGAGATATCGCAATTTGCTTTCCCAGCCCCTGCGATGCTCCCGTCACGATGGCGGTCTGCCCCGTTAAGTCAACTTTTAATGATTCAATCATATTTCCCATCATTCAATTTATTTGGTACAAGTCCTGACGATCAAGTTGTGTGCTCCTGTAAAATGTGAACGAAGCGAAAAACTCGCAATTAACTCTTGGCGAGTTTGGGGTTTGTCAGCGAGGATCCATCGTTGTTGGATGTCACTGCCAATCCATTCCAATTAATCGTACAAGATCAACTTCCAGTTACGCAGCTGTTCAATATTTGTAAACCGGAGAGACGATAAAGCTGTCAGGGTTGAAAATGTTCGCCGAGAAACGTGTTGTCGGCGGCTTGCCGATTCCATCGGGCTAAAGGGTCAGCCAATGGACTCGCACGGCATTTTTCGGTCGATACGTTTTAACAAACCTTTAAGTACGTTCCCAGCACCGATCTCGAAAAACTGGTCGACCCCGCCATCGATCATCAGGCGTATTGATTTTTCCCAGTAAACCGCGGAGCAAACTTGAGAAACTAAAATCGTTCGCAGTTCGTCGGGATGGCTGTGGGAAATCGCGTCGACATTGGAAATCACTGGTATTTTTGGGGACGATATCGTCACACCTGCCAATGCATCCTCAAGCTTTTGCACGGCCGGCCGCATGAGCTCAGTGTGAAACGCACCAGCCACGGTCAAGGGAATGGCTCGCATCGCCCCGCGCTCGGTCGCCATTGCAGCCGCCCGATCACAAGCTGTCTGATGTCCTGAAATCACGATATTACCGGGACACAAATGATTTGCCACTTGGAGAATTTCCTGCTCGTGGCGGGCATCATTACAAAGCTGTTCCACATCGGGTAACTCCAATCCCAAAATACTTACCATCCCGCTATCCACCAGTTCGGCTGCGGCTTGCATCGCATCGCCACGGCACTGCACAACGCGCAAACCGTCTTCAAACCCCAGTGAGCCAGCGACTACCATCGCCGTGTACTCGCCCAGACTCAACCCGGCCACGTACTTGCATCGTTCGATCCCCTCAGGGAATTGTTGTTTCAGTCGTTCCATTGCCGCCATGCTGTGAACAAATAATCCTGGTTGCGATCGATTGGTTAAATGCAAGGTTTCAGCCGGACCTTGGAAGCAAACTTCGCTCAGGCGATAACCAAGGACTTCGTCAGCTCGCTCAAATAGCTGTTTTGCGGCAGGGAGTTCCTGAGCCAGAGAAACACCCATTCCAACGTATTGAGCTCCCTGTCCCGGAAACAACAGTGCAGTGCTTGACATGAAAAATAGTGGTGTGAAGTGAATACCGAACTGAAAAACGACGCCTTAAATGCAAATCGCATAATCCCGCCCGGGCGGAATCGCCCAACGCGAACGTCGCTCTGGAATCAAGGCACGCTGCTATATGTTAGAAACCCTCGATTTCGACGTCAACGATGGATACCAAAGTCTTGGTCTGTCACCAGGATAGCAGCGAACTTTCCGATCGCATTTTAACTGAGAGGCGACCGGACGACGTTTCGGAAAGGTGCCCTCTTAGCGAACGATCGAGCTCCCTATGTAATTCATTGTCAATTGTAAGGCGAAGGGTTCGCAACGAATTTTGCGGCAATCGCGTCATCGTGCCGATCCGTACACTCAATCGCTGGATGAACCACTCGAGACGACGAAGGGCAAGATTTTTGTGTTGTCTGACCAAGTTCAAAATTGGCGAGGATTTGGCTTTTTAAACAGGACGACGTCTTTTCCTGAAATCTCAAATTCAGCTTGCCAAGTTTTAGCCAGCCACTCAAAGGTCTCCATCGAGAAAAAACTGACATGGGTTGGGTCGTGTGTGTAGTGCCAGTTGCGAAATGCGTCGGCATTACGAACTCGTTTGGTCATTAAGCCCAGCCATCCCCCAGGTCGAAGAATATTCCATAATAGTTCCAGCTCCCTCCGCGGCCGGTGCAAGTGTTCAATGACTTCACTGGCGGTGATGAAGTCATATCGGCGGCTCAATACCGACGAGTCCGGAGCATAATTCGGATCAAAGATGCTCATTTGATGTCCTGCCTCGGCGAACATGATTGACAACGTTGTACCGGGTCCCGAGCCAAAGTCGAGACCGCAACTGCATGGTTCCAATTTAGCTTGAATGGGACCAAACAAACGACTAAGAAATCGCCGATACTGCCAGTCTTCGGGCGAGTTCTGGTGCATGTCGTAATGCCGCCGCTCTTGATCTCGGGTCGGCAATTGTTCCGGGTTCACAAACACTAGCAGACACGATTGACATCGAAAGTACTGACGAGTGAGATCGATATTGAACTCGGTCGATTCCCCATCGCACAACGGGCAGTCCAGCTTGGAACTGTTTTTAGCCTGCATGAACAAAAACTTTCGAAATCGCGGGAAGCTTGCCATGTCCAGCCGAGGGTCGCGATGGGTCGAATCACGACGCCTGGACTTTATGAAACGACAATAGTAATGTGGACCGCTAGTCTCCTGGCGGAATAATCTGGACGGGTTCACCGGTTTGGGCACGACTGGGGTAGAGTGCATCAAGTGACTTTAGTTGCTCGATAAGCTTAGTTGACGTCAAACGGAGCTGTTCGGAATTTTCCACGGCCAAATTGGTAGCCTCGCCCTGGTCCGTTTCTAAATCGTACAATTCCCAGGTTGCCCCTTCATAAAAGTAGATCACTTTCCAACGTCCAGATCGCAAGGCACTGTGCGGCGAATATCCCGAGCCACTCGGGCCCCAAATGTGTGGGTAATGAAAGAGCAGTGGTCGCGAGGCTATCGCTTGAGCGGCTTTGTCGTCGTCAGGATCGGTCAGCAGCGGAGTGAGATCAACTCCATCCATGGGTGCCATTTTTGAAGGGGAGATCTTTTCCACCTTCGACCGATCGATGCCGGACCAGGCTAATATTGTCGGCATCAAATCCTCACAAATTACCGGGACATGGATGGTCGAATTGGATTGAATCGGGATTGCATGTTGTAAGGAATGCTGTTGGTCAGTTTGAGCCCAACTGATAATCAACGGAACGCGCGTGCCCCCTTCGTAAGCCGAGCCCTTTCCCCCGCGCAACGGCCAGTTGTGTGTGTCCGCACCCGTGCCGCGCCATGTCCTCCCCCGTGCATGAATAGAAAGTCCACCATTATCGGAAGTAAAAATAATCAAGGTGTTGGCGGCTTGCCCGATTTCATCAAGCCGGTTCAGAATCGCACCAAGTGCGGCGTCAAAACCTTCAACCATACTGGCGTATTGAGCTTCAACCAACGGAATGTCAATCTCGGTATTGTCGTATTGCCGTCCTCGGTAGCTTTCGATGAAACGAGGATGTTCCTGAATTGGGGTGTGAACAGCGTAAGTTGCCATATGCAGAAAAAAGGGCTTTTCGGCTGCGGTTGCCTGATCGATGGCGGCTATGACCTCGGTTGCCAAGGCATCGGATAAATGAGTGTTCGTACCGTGGTACTTTGTCAATCCGGGAACACCCCAAGGAAGCTTGTGCGAGCCATCGGGGTGATTGCCGAAATTATCCCTCCCACGATAACTACCAGGAGCGCCTGCGGAATGACCCGAGATGTTGATATCGAAGCCCAGGTTCCTCGGGTCGCTTCCCGGTGTGCCGATCGCTCCAAAGTGTGCCTTTCCACAATGGATTGTAACGTAGCCTTGCCCCCTTAATTGCTCAGGTAAAAGACTGTCCGATGGTTGCAGACCCTCTAACTTCCAACCGCTGGGGGGTCCCAGACGTTCGCTTTTACCCGATTGATCTCGATCGAGGTACAGCGTCCAATTTGTGATTCGATGCCGAGCAGGATTCTGACCGGTGAGCAAGCTTGTTCGAGTGGGTGAGCAGACCGCGGCTGCATAGGCATTGGAAAACTTGGCGCCTTGGCGAGCCAGACGCGCGACATGCGGCGTGCGAAAATGCTGTTGAAAACCTGTCGGTTCAGCGCCAAAAACGACCGAGGTATCCTGCCAACCGAGGTCATCGACCAAAAACATGATAATATTTGGCTGCTCGACGTCTTGGGCGAATGCAATTGGAGCAAACACAGCCAAGGCGGCGCCAATAAATAACTTGGGAATCATCGTACTATTTCTCTACGGCAAATGAATTGTTGGTCAGGCGGGTTAAGGCTTATTTCCGATTGATGCAATCGCTTACGCGAAACGGGCGATGACTTCGGCATCGATTTTTTTGGGACGACCCGTTTGGTTCGAAACGTAGACCCATTCGGTTTCAGCGCGCGCGATGATCGCTTGGTCGCGGACCCTTCGAAATTCATATTTGCGAAAGCAACTGACCTTGCGGAATCGATCGACCCACGTTGTGATCTCAAGCTGCTCGTGCAAAAAAGCGGACGACAGGTAATCGATGTGATGGGAACGAGCGACCCAGGTTGTAGCCAACGATTGATAAAAATCGTGATCACAACCCCGTTCGTTCGAATGCTCAATTGCGATATCCTGCATCCATTGTACGAAGTTTACGTTGTTGACGTGCCCGTTTCGGTCGACAACATCGTCAGATACGGTTATTTGGATAGTGTATTGAGACGACATGGGCAAGTGCCTGACAATGGTGATTGGTAACATAATTACGTCGCGGTGATTACTCGCTCCCTTGGGTCAATCATTTTCCAGGTCACGAGACAACCCGTTAACAGCAATCCGACGACTATTCCGAAAGCCCATTCGAAGCTCAGCCCGTCAATAATGGCACCGATCAAGGGTCCGGCCATCACCGGACCAGCAGCCAAAAACAGTCCCAGCGTGCTCAAATAAATCGGCTGATCTTTGGCGGTCGCGAGTTCTAGAGCATAATTGTTGAGAATTCTCATTGTGATCGGCGTTAGTCCCAACATAACGAAAACGATGATAAACCATTGCTGGCCTCGATCCCCCATGGAAGTGACGACCAGTGCGACAACTGGGATTGCAGCAATCAACACCATGAGTACACGCAACACCCACAAATTCCCCAGTCGGTCTGCCAGGCTGCCCACGGGAAAGCTCAGGATACCAACTCCTAAATTCTGTGCGATTAGCCAAGGGATCAGATACGACCAATCCAAATCCAATCGTTGCATTGCGAGCGCTTGATAATGCGGAAACAAGGTGAGTGTCATACCAAACAATCCGGTAACACACGCCAACAATCGAAATTGCCGATCCTGTTTCACGGTTGACCAAGCTTGATGAAGTAAATTTCGGGCTTTGAGCGAAGGAGAAAATCGTTGATCGGGTTGCTCCTTAAAAAACATGGCAATCAACCCAGCAACAACGAAAAAAGTGCCCGAAGTCAAAAAGATAGCCACGAAATTGATCGAGTCCGTGCGAAACCAGTTTCTTAACAGTAACCAGGCACAAGCAATCGAAACAACCGAACCGAAGGCATTGGCAATTAACATCAACCGTCCACGGCGAGTCACAATGACGAGCTTGGCTTGCAATGTCCCGAGG
>JBGTDM010000158.1:0-3174 GCA_041748315.1 Pirellulaceae bacterium | reverse complement strand
GATACCGCTTTAGCCTCATCGAATGCGAGCAACTCCGCCCCGTTGATTTGATCTACCACTTTCTAAAGAAAACCAACGTGAATGCTAAATTGAATTCCAGTCAGACCGGTTCTGATAAGTCCATTTTAGTTACTGGTGCCGCGGGATTTATCGGCGCTGAGGTTTGTAGCGAATTGCTCGCGCAAGGAAACACGGTGGTCGGCATCGATAATCTCAATGATTATTACGATGTCGCCCTGAAACGCTGGCGGGTCGAACAATTGACCGATCGGGAAATCGCCCCGCCGTTTCAATTCTTCAAAATGGATATCGAAGATCAACCAGCACTGGAAAAGCTGTTTGCCGAATTTGCATTCGGGGCGGTGATCAATCTGGCAGCCAGGGCAGGGGTGCGCTACAGCATGATCGATCCACATGTTTACTTCACAACAAACGTGATGGGCTCGCTCAACCTGCTGGAACTTTGCCGAAAACACGACATCCAGAAATATATCCTGGCCTCGACCTCGTCCCTGTACGCCGGGCAACCGATCCCGTTCAAGGAAACGCTACCGGTCAATGAACCGATCTCGCCGTATGCTGCTTCCAAAAAAGCCTCGGAAGTCATGGCCTATACCTACCACCGGCTATTTGATATCGATGTCTCGGTGGTCCGTTACTTCACCGTCTATGGTCCAGCCGGACGCCCAGACATGAGTCCGTTTCGATTCACCAAGTGGATCGCCGAAGGGACCCCCATCAAAGTCTTCGGCGACGGAACACAAGGGCGAGACTTCACCTTCGTCGAGGATATTGCCAAGGGTACCGTGCTCGCTTTGCAACCGGTCGGCTATGAAATATTCAATCTGGGGGGAGGGACCGAGCCGATCACCATCAATCAGATGATCGCTGACCTCGAAAGACTGCTCGGAAAAACCGCGATCATCGACCATCATCCGTTCCATCAAGCCGATATGAAAGAGACTTCGGCGGACATCACCAAGGCGCAATCGATCCTTGGATGGGAGCCGATCGTACCGTTTTCGGACGGGTTACAGCGAACCGTAGATTGGTACCTGAACAATCTGCCCTGGAGCGCAACCATCGATACCTCGCAGGTCTGATCAAACGGACCGAAATGAAATTTAATATCGAGCAGCCAATGTCAATACAGTCCGTCAATAGCCGTGCGCGTCTCGTTCCCGATCTGGATGCCACAGGATGGGGTTTTTCCGTTGATGCGCACGGTTGTTAAGAATTGTATTGATTGTGAATATTGTACGGCTGAATTTTTTGTGGGGTAACAAGCACTCAATGGCGATCATTAGGTGGAAAAAATCGGCTGTGCCCGGAATTGATCGTGGCGGAACATGCCATTCACCGTTAGAATGGAACGTAAGTAAAAACCCTGTTTCAATGCGACGAATCTGGTGCTTTTGACCGAATCCGATACGTTGAGTTGAAGGTAGTAGCAGGAAGCTGCTTTGACATCTTTGGCGAATCGCCTAAAAGCGAGAGTGGTTGCTATCGCGATATTTCTTCACTTCCAAATCGAATTAGTAAAAAAAGTATGTCACAAACGATTTCTAGACCCGTTCAGTTGAGTGACCACGTCGTCGAGAGTCAGGCAACGAGCGAAAAGGTCGAGACCTGGAAAATTATTGTTCCATATGCCTTGATGATTTTCGCTCAGGTACCGCTGCTGTTTTTGTACTACAAAAATCTGTGGGAAACCAGACCTCACTATCAATCGTTTGTGTTGGCTCTGATTGTCGTGCCGGTTTTCATCTATCTCGGGTGGCCGAAGTCGTCGGACCGTCCGTTCATGCGCAGTTGGTTCAGCGCGGTATTGCTGGCCATCGGGCTATTTTTCGGTTTGATGGCGACAGTCTTCGTAACCCCGTGGTTTGCCGCATTCAGTATGATTTGTTTGTTGGGTAGCTTGCTTGCCAGAACCAAAAACGAGGAGACTGGTCGAAGCCTGTTGCCGATTGTGTTGTTACTGCTCGTCTTTTTGCAACCTCCACTGGGCGTCGATTTCGATACCGTTCATGGCGACCGCGCCGTGATCACTCAATTGCAAACCGTGAGTGCGCGGGTGAGCAGCTATTTTCTCGATTTGATGGGCTACAGACACAATCTGGCCGGGGTGACGATTCAAGTCCCAGATGTAAACGCGGATGATGGCGTCAAGGTTTATTCAGTCGAAGAGGCGTGTAGTGGGATCCAATCCTTCTTTACCCTGTTGTTTTTGACGGCGTTATTCATCGTCGTTTTCAAACGTCCCTGGTTTCGGGGAATTCTGCTGTTGTTGTCCGCGATGTTTTGGGCCGTGATCATCAATACGATTCGAATTCTGGTCATTCCGGTGGCCGACGTCTCGTTGGGTCTCGACCTCTCCATTGGATTCATGCATATGATGTGGGGCTATATTGCTTTGGGGATCGGGGCGTTTCTGGTGTTTAGCACGGATCAATTGCTCGTTTTTATCTTTGGACCGGTGGATGCGGAAAGCGTCGACGATGATGAGAATCCGCTTCGTAGACGGTTTGGTAGATTTTGGAATCGCGTCCTCTCGGGTTCACAACAACAAGAGGCAACGCGCCGCGCCGCACCACCCAAGCCGATCTCGCCATTGTTTCGGATGGCATTATGGCCCAGTGCCGGTTTAATGTGCTTGTTTGGTGCAGTTCAACTCTACGATTTTGTCCTTTCAGCGTCGCAACCGGGCGTCCGAGTTCGATTGTTTGACTATGACCCGACGATGCTGATCACCGATGAACATTCTCCAAACCAGATTGGTGAGGGGCAAAATGTATGGATAAAGATCGACTATAAAGTCGAGGAAAGAAGCCGGAACAGCGACTTGGGACAAAGATCCGATACGTGGAATTACGTGTACATGCTCGATGAACGGCGAGGTGTTCCGATCAGTGCATCTTTCGACCAAACGTTTCCAGGTTGGCACGAATTAACTACCTGCTACAAGAACGCCGGACTCAAATTAGTTCCCGGTTCACGAAAGCGCATCGATGCCTCGATTGGGGAGACCGGGAAGTCCTGGCCACTGATTGAAGCCGAATTCATTGACCCGACTGGAAAACATGGTTATCTGCTGTTCAGTCTGTTTGATCGAGTCGGTGAACCGTATGATGCGCCAGAGAAGTGGAGTAATTTCACTTGGTTTGTTCAGGG
>JBGTDM010000157.1:0-32942 GCA_041748315.1 Pirellulaceae bacterium | reverse complement strand
CGGTCCAACCGGGGTCGGAAAAACTTTGCTGGCCAAAGCGCTTGCCGAATTCATGTTTGGTGATGTCGATTCGCTGATCACGATTGACATGAGCGAGTACATGGAGAAACACAATCTCAGTCGACTGATCGGCGCACCTCCCGGTTATGTCGGTTATGAAGAAGGTGGGCAGTTGACAGAAAAGATCCGCCGTCGACCTTATGCAGTTGTCTTGTTGGACGAAATCGAGAAAGCCCATCCCGATATCTTCAATATGCTCCTGCAAGTGATGGAAGAAGGTCGGTTGACCGACAGCTTTGGTCGAAATATCGACTTCCGCAACACGATCCTGATCATGACCACAAATGTCGGTGCACACGCCATCAATAACGAGGCGGCGTTCGGGTTGCCGGGTGCCGGTGGAGATGTGTCGCATGAATCGATGAAGAATCGAGTCTACGATGAAATCAACAAGGCATTTCGACCTGAGTTCCTGAACCGGCTGTCCGAAGAACCGATCATTTTCCGTCACCTGGAGAAAAAGGATCTCAAACTGGTCATCGATTTGGAACTCTTTAAAGTCGTCGAACGATTGGCGCAGCGCGGCTACAAACTTGAGTTGACGTCGGACGCCAAAGAGTTCTTGATCAAGAAGGGGACCAACTTGGACATGGGCGCTCGTCCGTTACGCCGCGCTATCGAGAACTATGTCGAGGATCCATTGTCCGAGGAGTTGCTCCAAAACAGCTTCCAGGGGAAAAATAAAATTCTCGTCGACTTAGTCCGCGAAGAGGGTAAGATGAAACACCTGAAGTTCGAGGGACTTTTTGTTCAACCGGAAGTCACCGATGAAAATGATGAGGTTGTCGGAGTTGGCGCGGGTGAAGCTAACACCGACGATCCCGAATCATCTAAGGACGAATAGTTCTTGAAAACACGCCCGGCGCTCCCAACGGGCACAAAATCACTTGAGAGTTCAAGGCGTTGCAATTGCAACGCCTTTTTTGCTGCCCTGGAGCGAGATCTGAGGGAACCGACGATCCGGAGAATCCGCTGTGTTCGACAAGGAATCAGCATGAAATTAGCGCGACGTCGCAGATGCCATCGCTGAAGACATCGCAATGAGAACCGCATGCTCAAGCCAAGAAAGCACCCCTTCACGCTTTAGGTTCAGGCCCGCTCAGTCCACTCTATTGCCGGAATCTATCGTGCCGAACCTGTGGTGGACGAACACTTCCAATTTCACTCACTACTTGAGCAAACCCGTTGCTTTGAGTTAGCATTCTTAGCTGGTTCACTACCGAGTAAGAAAATTCAAGCGAGGAATCGATGCTGCATCTTTTTGATCAAATCAATGAAGCCGTTGATGTCATTCGGCAACACTGGAAGGGGCAGGCCAAGGTCGGAATTATTCTGGGAACAGGTCTTGGCTCGCTGGTCAAACAAATTGATGTCGAGGCGACGATTGACTATAAAGATATCCCACACTTTCCAACATCAACGGCAACCAGTCACGCGGGACGACTGGTCTGCGGCAAGCTCAACGGGTTGTCCGTGATGGCCATGGAGGGCCGGATGCACATGTATGAAGGCTACCCCCTCCAAGCAATCACGCTGCCGGTGCGAGTTTTTAAAGCAATGGGGTGTGACTTGCTGGTCGTCTCCAACGCTTGCGGGGGTCTCAACCCGTACTACAAAGAGGGGGATATTATGCTGATCGACGATCAAATTAACCTGATGGGCGATAATCCTCTGATCGGAATTAACGACGACCGCTTGGGACCTCGTTTTCCAGATATGAGCGAACCGTACACCCAGGACCTGATCGAGCGGGCATTGCGGATCGCTCGTCGCGACGACATCATCGCGCACCGAGGTGTTTTCGTCGCTGTCGCTGGCCCTAATCTGGAAACACGAGCCGAGTATCGCTTTCTGAGAATGATTGGTGCTGACGTTGTGGGTATGTCGACCGTCCCCGAAGTCATCGTGGCTGTGCACAGCGGGATGCGCGTGATTGGCTTTTCGATCATTACCGACATCTGCTTCCCAGATGCGTTGAAACCCGCCAACGTTGCCGAAATTATTCGCATCGCAAACGAAGCTGAACCCAAGCTGACGCAACTTGTAATCGGCGTGCTGGCCGATGAAAAATAGCGCAACACCCCAACCGCAATTTCAACCGGAGAACTGTTGAACAAAACACCATGATCGACTTTCTCGACCAGATCGAAACCGCATCCAGCTATATCAAGGAGCGCTGGGATCGCCCGCCAAGGGTTGGTATCGTCCTGGGAACAGGTAGTGGTCAGATCGCCGATTCACTACAGATCGATCTGAAGATCGACTATGGATCGATTCCGTTTTTCCCTCGAAGCACCGCCATCGGACATCAGGGGGAACTCGTATGCGGCAGCTTTTCCGGTCAGGCGGTATTGGCGATGCAAGGGCGTTTTCACCTTTATGAAGGGTATCCTTACGAGCAAGTGACGCTGCCGATCCACGTGATGGCAAAGCTGGGCATTCAGCGGTTAATGGTCAGCAATGCTGCCGGAGGTGTCAATCCGCGGTTTCGCAAGGGAGAAATCATGTTGATCGAAAGCCATTTGGACTTCATGTGGAAAACCGCACCTAGTTTGTTCGCTCCTGACATGACACACGGAACGGGGCGTGGTCAACGCTGCGCTGATTCATCCATCGATCCGCCACTCATTCGGTTGGCGGAAGAGGTCGCTCGCAAGGGCAACTTTGTCTTACATCGAGGTGTCTATGCGGGAGTCCTCGGACCAAACTACGAAACCCGTGCAGAGTATCGAATGCTGAGGAACCTGGGCGCCGATGCCGTTGGGATGTCGACGCTGCCAGAGCTCGCGGTCGCCTGCAAATATGGAATCGATGTTTTGGCCTGTTCGATCATTACAAACGAAGCGAATCCTGACGAGCTTGAGCCGACTACTGGAGAGGAGGTCGTCGAGGTTGCCGAGGTCGCTGCGGGAAACTTGCTGGAGATCTTCCGTGAGGGAATGAATGCCTCGCATGCTACTCAATGACGGTTTGATTCGAATTCAAACTCCGATTGGCAATTCTCGCATCTGTCGGCGACCCCAACGAATCAATTTGCGAGCATTGCACTTGGAGATTTCCTTAAGAAAACGCAAAAATGCTATCAGTATTGCGAAAAAAGCTTGGAAAAACCGAGTTGTGGCGCAAAACTTTGGTCAATCGGAAATCGCTCTAGGTTTCCATGGATTCCCTTGCTAGATTTTGGAATCTCACAGGCAGTTTCGATAAGCTTGTTCCACCCGTTTTGCCAGATTCAGGGAAGTTACCAATGCAGAACCGCTTCTCCGCCGCGATTGGCGCGGTCGCAACTTTTGTCTTATGCCACAGTGTACTATTCGGCCAGTCAAATCTTCCGCAGCAAGGAACTTCCCAAGCCGGCAGTAACCAGCAGAATTTTCAGACCCACGAGGGCAGCCTTCAGGATTCACGCGGTAATGAGCGACGTGTCATCCACGATCCAGGTTTGGCACAAGCTGCCATGGATCAGCTCATGGCTGGCAATTTTGAACCCTTGATGCCCCGAGGGTTTCCCCTGGACGCTGCCAACCAGCAGTGGGTTGACCAACTGCTTCAGGTTTGGGAACAATCAAGCGATCAGGTAAGATCCTACCGATGCGACTTCAAACGCTGGCACTACATGCCTAATGTACTCGCGTGGCGCGATCCGAACACGAACAAGTTGGCGGCCAGGATGATCACGGTTGGAACGATTCGTTACGCCAATCCCGATCGCGGCCGATATGACATCGACGAGGTCTGGCATTTTAATGCTCCAGAACAAGCCGACGGAGATCCAAAATACGATCGCAATCCCGATAAAAACGCGCTACCGTTAGAGCGCGAAACATGGATCTGCGATGGCAAGGCGATTTATGAATTCGATTATATTAACAAGCGCCTGAACGAGCACCGATTGCCACCCGAAATGCAAGGTGAAGGATTGAAGAACAGCCCGCTTCCTTTTGTATTTGGGGCAAAAGCCGATGATTTAAGTTCGCGATTTTGGATCCGGCCGATGGTCCCCGAGGGGCTGCCAGAAGGCTACTATATGATCGAGGCCTTTCCCAAGACTGCAACGGATGCTCGGGCATACAGCAAAATTCAGATCGTCCTATCCAGCGAACCGTTCCTGCCTGTTCGCGTCGAACTGTTTTCTGTGAGCTATGACATTAGGAACAATCCCGAGAGCATGGTCCTCGTGTTCGAAAATCGAAAGATCAATGATCCGCGGGATATGATCCAGAAAGTCATCTCGGAAATATTCTCTCGCCCGTTGACGCCAGTCGGCTGGGAACGGTTTGAGGGGGAACTCGGCCAGGAGCCCAGTCTTGGACTATACTCGCCTCTCAACCTTTTCGAAAATGGACGATCGGGCTCGGAAAACCAGAACCTGAAGTGATCTCCAATTGCCCCTTTTTTCGAGGTGCTTTAGTCCTACAGCGCAAGGTATGTACGTCAGCCTTTCCAGGCTGACGCCGTTTACCTGGTTTGTGCCAATCCGGGAGGATTGGGTCAGCCTGGAAAGGCTGACGTACGGCTTTGCATCGAGCCGGCGCTGTAGGATTAGACAAGAATCGGATCAAGCGAACAGACAATCGGTTCAAGTCGATCCGACTCATTATCGCCACTGATCAATGAGCCAAGTGTTCCTTGGGTCGCAAGCGACGTGTACCGACCGTCAGACGGTTCAATGCTGTCGGCATCGTCATTTCGATTTTTTGGGCGGGTTCCCGCGAATATCAGCTATGAATTTTGGGAAATAGCCCATGATCAAGCCAATCACCAACCCTCCTCCATGGGCCCAGTTATTAATTCCCCGCATCAAGCCATCACTCAACAGAATGCACAGGAAGAACCACCCGACTAGAATCACGATTGTCGATTGAGACAAGTACAGTCCACTGTTTCGGTCAAACAACGTCTTCATCCAGATATAGCCGAACATTCCGTACAGCACTCCAGACAAACCACCAGCGGGCATCACCCACACCTCTCCACTGGAATCGACTCCCAGGCCCTCCCAATCCAGGGGGACAATCGCACCAATCGCATTGGATGGAATTGCAAACGCCAAAACGAGTATCGCCAGCCAAACCGAGCCATATCGGCCCTCGATTTGCCTGCCGAAATAAAACATCCACAGACCATTGAACAGAAGATGTATAACTCCAAAGTGCAAAAAAATTGGGGTAACTGTACGCCAAAGTTCAAAACGGCGGATGCTTCCGGTGCGAATCGCGGGATCGCTCGGATCGGGTACCTTCATTTGGGACATTGCCTGGTGCCGAGTCAGCGACGTGAACGCCAAAGCACGAAATACAAACGACTGTTGGTCCTTGCCGAAACTTGTCGCCAGGGAGACTAGCACGGAAATGACGATCAACAGCATGGTTACCGGTGCTCGCTGGTTGCCTCCCGGGGATTGCCAGCGGTCCTGAATTTGCACCACATTTTTTTTGTGTTCTTGGCGCGCACGCTCCTTTTTTTTCAGAATCGATGCTGCTTCCTCGACGACCTTGGCATATTTTGGCGAATCGGGTTCACTGACGAAGGCATCCAATTCCGCCTTGGCGAAATCGACCTGGTCTTCGTCTTTGATCCAAACGTCCCAAGCTGAGTTTTCTTGCTCGACATGAGCATTAATGTTTTTCAAGGTCATGCAGGCGACGAACCGCTCAGCATGAAGCTTATTATTGATTTTTCCGATGAGTCGCATATCACAACAGTAAGTGTATTTTGTCGGCAGCCGAAACAAGTCGTTCGAACCGATGGAATTTTCATGAGCCAGCGGGCTAGCACAGCGCGTTTCAGATTTGCCGTACCAATCACCACCCCGAACGGCTAACAGAAGTCGAGCATTGTTTCCGTTGCCTATGTTGTATCCGATATCTGGCATCGAACCAATTGCCGAGGCGCCGATAATTGCGACGAACTCGATAATTGACCGATAAATTCCAGTTTCGAACTTGCCACAATCGGGAAATTTCGCGAAAGTCCCTTATGCGGCTTCGATCCCTTATTGCATCGAGCCAGCCAAGTCATTCCTCCAAGCCAGCCAATTGATTATGAGTACCGACTCGACCTCCGATACTTCACACCCACAAGCTCCGCTGCCTTCTGTGCGTCATCGGAACCGAGCGATCGACGCCACCGCGCCGTCGGCAGACGGGCAGGGGGAGAGTCACGCAAATGTAGAGTCTCCAGGGATGGACCAGCAACTGATCAACGAGACGCGAAATCAGATTCGAGCACTTGTCGAAGAAATCACCGAGCTCAGCCAATCGGTTTGCGATAAGCAAGAGTTTTACGAAGGATTTTTGATTCGTTGTACTCAAGCACTCGCGTCGTTGGGGGGAGCTGTCTGGGAGGTCTGTGACGGGAATATCAGTCTTGAATATCAAGTCAATCTGGGGCGAACGCAATTAGCCGATGAAGAAATTCGCAACGTCCATAGCCGGCTGATTTCTCGCAAGTTGGTCCAGGGGGAAGCTTGTCTCGTTCCCCCGAATTCCGGCAACGACGAACGGGACGCCGACGGAAACCCAACCGAGCACTTGCTGGTCTTTGCCCCACTGAAAGTCAATCAGCAAACGATCGGCTTGATCGAAATTTTCCAGCGCACGGATAGCGGCCCAGCCACGCAGCGAGGCTACTTGCGATTTTTGGAACAAATGAGTTCGCTTGCGAACAACTATTTGAGTGGCTATCAACTACGACAGTATGATAACCGACAACGCATGTGGCAGTTGTTGGATCAATTCGTGCGCAACGTCCATGGTAATCTGAATGTCACCGATACGTCATTCGCCATTACCAATGAGGGACGACGAGTCATCGATTGCGATCGGATCAGCCTGGCATTGAAACAGGGATCAACATTTCGCGTCACTTCGGTGAGCGGATTGGATTCGATCGAGCGCCGCGCCGATCAAATCAAGTTACTCAATCGGCTGGTCGGCGAAGTGTCTCGCTCGAATCGAGCGATGTGGTACAGTGGCGACGATAACGATTTGCCACCCCAAATCGAAACTCCGTTGCACGACTACATCGACCTGTCGCATTCGAAAGTCGTTGGCATCGTCCCGCTGCGGAAAACCGTCGTTGAGCGCCTCAGCCGTGATACCCATCCAGCTAACGATGTGTCCAAGTCAGGCGCGATCATTGCGGCATTGATCATCGAGAAGATGTCTGACGAAAGTGTGCCTGACTCATTGATCAAACGAAGCGAGGCGGTAGCCGAGCACGGTGGCTTGGCGTTATCGAACGCAATCAAGCACAATAGCATTTTGTTCGCTGGATTATGGCAACGGCTTGGCCAATGTTCAGCAATTGTCAAATTGCGGAATCTACCGAAAACACTGTTGGTGTTGAGCGTCGTGGTCGCCGCGATCCTGGCTCTTTGTTTTGTCCCTTATCCGTTTACATTGGGAGCTTCGGGAAAACTGATTCCCGAAAAAACGCACAAAATTTTTGCCGCCGTGGATGGAACGTTGACGGAACTGTATTTGCCGAGCGATCCGGGCGACGTTGTACAACGCGGTCAAATATTGGCGAAGCTGGTTAACAATGACTTACTGGTCGAAATTCAGAATCTACGAGGTCAGCTCAGTCAAACCATCGAGCAAATCGAAAAGTTTAATCGCATCCAGGTCACGCAACTCGATCAAGTCGACGCATTGCGCGCCGCAAGTGACTTGGACGAAGCCAAGGAGGCCAGGCATAGCCTGGAACGGCAACTGCAAATAAAATTGGACGAACTGGCGATGCTGGAAATCCGCGCTCCTGAGTCGGGTCGAATCGTCGACTGGAAGCTGCGTGAAAACCTGATCCGCCGACCCGTTCTGCGCGGCCAGAGCTTGATGACGTTGGTCGAGCTCGAATCCGCCTGGCTGGTCGAACTGGAACTGCCTGAACGTCGCACAATGCATCTGCTGGAAGCTCTCAAACGAACATCCACCGATGAACGACTCAATGTTAAATTTACGCTGGCTTCGCACCCCGGAAAGCAGTTCGTTGGAACGCTGATCGAGTATGATCAACGATTGGACGTTCACTCGGACAACAGCAATACAATGAAACTGCGTGTTGCATTCAGCAAATCGAGCATTCCTCCGGAGTTGCTCCGCGATGGGACGCGGGTGACCGCCAAGATCGAAGTCGGAACCCAGTCGATCGGCTATGTTTGGCTGCACGAACTTTTCGAAACGGTGCAATCGAAAGTCATGTTTTGGCTGTGAGCAAATCGACCGCTGAGAATGCACCCGTGAACGGATCGCCGCAACACATGATCGATGGAGTTCCAGCGATCGAAAGCACGAAAATCATCTCCCACCGTAATCATGCAGGAAACGCAATGCATCGCATCTACTACTCAATTCCAATTTTGATTTGCACGCTTGTTGCGTGGTGGCAGGGCCCGTTTTTGGCGACAACCTTTGCGTTCCAGGAGGGGGAGGGTTTGCCGGGAAATAACTTCAGAAGGGAGCGACCCTCGCAAACCGTGCCAGTTCCGTCCAGTCATTCGCCAGAGCTTACGTCGCGCGACGACAAAATCATCAGGGCTGAAGGTGCTTTGACCTCGCCGGTTTCTGATGTTTCTGTGCCATCACGAATGAGCGGACCGCTTGCCGAGATTTATGTCGTTGAGACGCAGGAAGTCGCGCTGGGAGACCTGCTTGCAAAGCTGGACACGACCATGTCAATGCTGCAAGTCGAGTCATCCAGGGTTCAGCTCGATGCTGCTATGGCGAAGGCCAGCGATGACGTTGCCGTTAGATATGCGGAAAAATCCTTTAGCGTCGCTCACAAGGAAATGGAGATCAATGCTGATCTGGCCAGAAAGGGGGCGGGAACGCGACAAGAAGCCGAACGATCAAAACTGGCTGCGGAACAAGCCGATTTGCAAATCGAACGAAGTCGCCATGACTTGGATGTTGCCAAGAAAGAAGCCATGGTCGAAGAATACAATGTTCGAGCCGCAGAGACCAATTTGGCGCGCCACGATATCAAATCACCCCTCAATGGAAATGTCGTCAAAATTTTCAAGCAACCAGGAGAGTGGGTTAACGAGGGCGAAGTCGTCTTTCGAGTTATCCAGATGGACCGTATGCGAGTGGAAGGACTTATCGAGCTAAATATGTACTCTCCCAATGATATCTTCGGGAAACCTGTCACAGTCGTCATGAACACGGCCGGCCGACAGGAAGTCTTCGAGGGAAAAGTGGTCATGGTCAACCTGGAAACAACCAACGGAAAGAGTTACACCGTGAGAGCGGAAGTGGAGAATCGTCGAGTTGGTCGAGATCTTTGGCTCCTACTCTCGGGCGTTTCGGTCACGCTGCACATTCATCTGCAGTAAGTCACTCCGCGCTTGTTTGTTGATCGACCGGTCGAAGGACGGCTCAGCAGCCGTCGACACTGGTTCCAAGAAGAGCCACCTGCAATCTATAAAGTCACAAAGCGCTGATTCGTGAGTCCAGCTAACCCGCATTTCTCACATGGAAAGCGTCGAGAGGGGCCATCTGCCGCTGGGGACAGCGGCAGCTACAGTAGGTCGGCCTGTCCTCAGGCCGACACATCCTCAGGCCGACACTTTGACCTGAACGCACCGTTGCCTACAACACTGACATTTGCCCAACAATCGAGCGATCGCCAACGCAAAAGTCATCGTTGTGAGAAATGCGGGCTAATGGGCTTTCAGCCAATTGCTTCCGATTCCGGTTTCGACGACGATCGGAACCTTCATGGGCATCGCGGTGCGCATGCATTCCTTTATCACTGGAATCACCGTAGCTTGCTCATCGCGGTGCATATCGAAAACAATTTCATCGTGCACAGTCAATAACATTTTGGTTCGGTAACCCCCACTGCACAACGCATGAAAGACCTTAACCATGGCCAACTTCAACATGTCGGCGGCGGTTCCTTGTAACGGGCTGTTCATCGCCAAGCGTTCCGCAGCACGGCGCAAACTTTGATTTCGCGAGTTGATATCTCGCAGATAGCGACGGCGACCCGATTGGGTGGCAACGTAACCATGCTTTCTCGCAAACTCGATGGTTCGGTCGATGTAAACCTGAACTCCGGGATACTTTTCAAAGTAATTGCGGATTAACTCGTCCGCCTCCGCGCGCGGTATATTGAGTCGCTGTTGTAATCCAAAAGCCGAGATACCATAGATAATCCCAAAATTTACTGTCTTCGCATTATCGCGCATCTCACGAGTGACTTGATCAAGTTCGATTTTGTAAACTTTTGAAGCGGTGGCAGCGTGAATGTCAACGCCCGATCGAAATGCTTCCATCATTCCAGGATCCTGGCTCAACTCCGCCATAATTCTCAATTCGATTTGCGAGTAGTCGGCTGCGAGGATCAAATAGTCCTCGTTTCGAGGGACAAACGCAGCGCGAATCTCGCGGCCCCGCTCCTTTCGAATTGGAATAGTTTGTAGGTTTGGGTTGTTCGACTGCATGCGTCCGGTCGATGTCCAGGTCTGCATATAGTGAGTATGTAATCGTCCGGTTTTCGGGTTTACGCTTTCAGGCAACTGATCGACGTACACGGATTTGAGTTTGGTGGCGTTTCGATATTCCAGGATGTCCCGGACGATCTGATGTTTGCCGGCCAACCGCAACAGTTCAGTTTCGCGCGTGGAATACTGCCCTGTAGCGGTCTTTTTCGGATTGCCTTCTAGTTTCATCTCCTCGAATAAAATGTTCCCTAGTTGCCTGGGTGAATCAATATTGAATTCGCGCCCGGCTGCTTGCTGAATCTCCTTGGCAAGCATCTGAATTTCCAGTTTCAGTCGACCCGCAAAATCTTGGATTGCGGTCGTGTCGAGGCGAATGCCTTCATATTCCATATCGATCAGCACCGGGACCAATGGAAACTCAATGTCGTAGCAGACTTGAGCGACCCCATGTTTTTCGATATCGTCGCGAACGACCTGGCTGATTTGCAGCGTTACATCTGCATCCTCGCAGGCGTACTCGGCGAGCCGGGTTGTGGGAACATCCCGCATGTCGATTTGTTGTTTCCCTTTTTCACCGATCAGGTCACTGATTGGAATCGGCCGATATCCCAAATAAAGTTTGGCCAGATAATCCAACCCCTGATTCATCTCGGGTTCTTTCATCGAATGGGCCAACATCGTGTCAAATAGCGGTCCATGGACCTCAATTCCGTGCCATTTCAACAGGCTCAAATCATACTTCAAATGGTGTCCGATCTTTTCGATTGTTGGATGCTCAAAGAAAGGCCTGAACTCTTCCAGGATTTGGCGAGCCTGTTTGGGATCGTCGGGACAAACCACGTAATAGGCCTGATTGGGTTGCCAGCAGAACGCCAAGCCTAACGGCTCGGCTGTTCGGGCATCCAGGCCGGTTGTCTCAGTGTCGAAACAGACCCGCTTTGCGGCGAGAAGCTGTTTGAGCAATTCCTGTCTTTCGGACTCGGTTGTAACGGTGTGATACTCGTGTTTGACGTCAGCGAGTCTCTTTTCTTCGATCGGCTCGTTGAACAATGTTTTCTGAATTTCTCTTTCTCGCTTTTCGCGAATCACAGCCGATCGTGTTTGCGACGAATTAAACGAATCCCCAAAAATTCGCTTGCCAAGCGTATCGAATTCCAACTCCATGAACAGATTCTTGAGTTTTTGTTCATCGTAGGGGCGCACCGCCAGTGTACTCAGGTGAAGATCGTGCGGGACCGAACAATTGATGGTCACCAGTGTTTTCGAGAGCCGAGCATCGTCGACATGCTGCTCGACCCTTTCGCGCTGTTTTCCCTTCAATTGATTCGCATTCGCGATCAAGTTTTCCACTGAATCGTACTGGCCGATCAATTTTTGCGCGGTCTTCTCACCGATCCCGGGAATGCCCGGAATGTTATCACTGGCATCGCCCATCAACGCGAGAATATCGATAACTTGGTCAACGCGTTGGATATTCCATTTTTCGACCACTTGAGCAATTCCCAGAATTTCCGCCGAACCACCTTGTCGTCCAGGTTTGTAAACGGAGACATTCCGGGTAACTAACTGTTGGAAATCCTTGTCTGGGGTGACCATCCACACTCGATAACCTGCCGCTTCCGCTTCGCTTGCCAGCGTTCCAATAATATCGTCGGCTTCATGACCGGGGATTCCAATTACCGGGATATTCATCGCCTCCATCAGGCGAATCACTAACGGAATCTGGGCTGCGATATCTTCAGGCAATGCATCGCGTTGAGCCTTGTAGGCCGGAAACAATTCATGTCGAAATGTCGGCTCCGGTGTATCGATGGCCATCGCCAGATGCGTCGGTTGTTGCGAGTTGAGAATTTCCATCACCGTATTGGCGACACCAAACACGGCCGAGGTGCATTTTCCCGCCGAGGTAAATCTCGGACTACGAATCAATGCGAAGTGAGCTCGATAAATCAACGCCATGCCATCCAACAAAAACAGACGCGATTCACGTTCCTTCAGATTGAACTCTTGTTGTGTCTTCGTCAAAGTTAAACCTTTAGTCTAGTCAGGTCTCACTGCGTCAAGCGACGTGCATTGTCAGTCGAGGGAGCCGTTGTGTAAAGTTCCGCCTGAATCGTAGGTAGTCAATATACTTCTTTTGAAGTGGTTTGTGACCGCACGGCCTTGGCATAATTTTAGTCCACGATGACTCCTACTGGGCTGTTGCATTTAACCGCTTTGCCTCCAACAACGTCGACCGATCGACTGCCTCCCAGTCTGGCGTACCCTCGGCACCGATCGACAATCTCCCTACAATGGATTCGAACTTAGTTTGCTTAAGTCCCCTCTTTTCTTCGAGTTCAATTGTGACCGATATTGAAATTAGCTATTTTGTATTTGATATCGAGAGTGTTGCGGACGGTCGATTGATTGCTCAAATCAAGTATCCAGATGAGGAGCTTTCACCCGAGCAAGCAGTCGCCAAGTACAGTGCTGAGCGATTAGAAAAATACGGCAGCGAATTTATTCCATATACCTACCACGTGCCCGTCTCCGTTATTGTGGGAAAGATCGCCAGTGATTTTCGGCTAATCGATTTAGTTGCATTGGACGAACCGCTGTTTCGACCTCACATCATTACTGAACATTTCTGGCGAGGTTGGCTGTCGTATGGCATGCCGACTTTAGTCACTTTCAATGGTCGAAGTTTCGATCTTCCCGTGTTGGAGATGGCTGCGTTTCGGTATGGAATCAGCGTGCCGAAGTGGTTTAACTTGTTCGACAAGTCGTGGGACCAGAACCGCAATCGTTACAACCTGGATGCTCACCTGGATTTGCACGATGTGTTGACGAACTTTGGTGCGACAAGGTTTGCTGGCGGCTTGCATCTCGTCGCCAACATACTCGGGAAGCCTGGCAAGATGGAAATCGCGGGGCATATGGTGCAGGAATTGTATGAGGCCGGTGAAGTTAAACGAATTAACGACTATTGCCGCTGCGATGTGCTGGATACCTATTTCGTGTTTTTGCGAACGGCGGTGTTGATGGGCAAACTTTCACTTAGTGACGAACAGACGAGGGTCTCCGAAACACAACATTGGCTCAGGGAAAAAGCCAGTGAAATCGAAATCTTTACTGAATATTTGCAGGGGTGGGGAAACTGGGAGAATCCCTGGATAGATCAGCCGCTATTTCCATAGTCAGCTCAATCTTTGGCGCCGTGTGATTTTAATGCCGCGGTCACGCGTATCAATTCGTCGACCAATTCTTCCACGCGTCGCTGAACATCCAGATCGGCAATCTCGCTAGCCTGGATTGCATCACCGGTCGTAAATACGAAGCGGGGCAATATCAGACAGCGAAAATCGAGCATCAGGCTATTGGCCAGGCCGAGCACCGACATGTAACTCCCCGCTCCGCCGGCCGCACACAAAAAGCCGACCACCTTTTCCATCCAGGAGCGGCCGGTTAACTCCACCAGGTTCTTGGCAGCGGCGCTAACATCGAAATTGTAAACGGGTGCCGCGAGCAGAATTCCCGAGGCCTTTTCAATCAGGTCAGCAGCTCGCACCACGTTGGATTCGGTATAACACTCCCCGGCATCACAGCTCGGCAGTCGTAGTTCAAACAAATCCAGGAACTCACACGGTTGCTGCCGATCATGCAACACATTAAAAGCTGCTCGCGCCAAAATGCGGCTGCGACTATCGCTACTCAAACTGGTGGAGATCACTAAATACATGGCGGTGGAGTCAATAATCAAAACGGTTGGGTGGAATGCCAATAGCGCTTTAAATCCAACGTGAAAGTTGCAAGCGAAACGGTCGGTTGCGGTCTACGTCTTCCGAACGTGAGGTCAAGGTTTCAGCGTCACTCATTCTCATTCGACGGCATCGGAAGTTGCACATCAATCCATACCAATCGATGATCGGATGCTTGATTGAGATAACTTAACGGATCCGCCTCGATGGGCCAGAATACACCTGCGTCCTTAAGTTTTAGTTGTCTGGAAGGGAGTGCATAATCGGCTCGAAGATTACCGACCACTCGATCATTGAAATCTCCGGTGTCGTGGGCTGCATCGCCTCGGTGTTGCTTATTCGCTCCGCCGGACTCTATCGCTGCTTCCTGACCACCCAGACTGGAAGGGGTGATCGCGGTGTCAATCGACGGGTGTTCCAGCAATAGTCGAATGCTTCGCACCTCGCTGTCCCCGTCGAATGGATCACAGTTCAGATCGCCCAGCACAACGAACCTCGAATTTGCAGCCAATCCTCCTGATTGTCCTTGATCGTCAACCAAGTAGTCGGCGTTGTCGATGATGTCCCGGAGCAGCCGTATTTCATCATGATTGCGCCTCCCATTCCGATCTTCCGGTCCGTCGAAAACCGGGGGCGTGGGATGGGAACAGAGCAAATGAATGATATGCGAATCGACCTTCACCGGCACGATCCAATGCGATTTGGACGAGATGCGAAATCGCTGCATCGCCGCTTCGGAATAGTAGTGGCGGCCATCTGCGTTTATTGGCCACATCGGATCAGGCAGATCCTTCCATAGGAGTTTCTGAAACGTGCGGATCGAAGCCGTATCGATTTGATGCTTGGAAAACACCGTCATTCCATATTGGCCCGGGAAACGGCCATAACCGAACGCGTCTTCTGGCTCGCCAAGCTCGCCATTATTGTTCAGATCCAGACCACTGTCGACTCCTGTGTTCACCGGCGCCGTGAAGGAAAAATCATAACGAATCGGTAGCTGATTATTCTGACTGATCTGCAAAAAATTCCGAGAGAACAACTCAAGGGCTTCATGCTTGGCATCGAAATCCATCTCGTTGATCAGCAGGATATCCGGACGAATGCGTTGGATCACTTCGGCAACAAGTTGTATTTGCTCCGAATCCGGAGAACGCAGCTCGCTTAACAACGCCCCGGCCGCGTCTCGACTGAGGGAGGCATTAAACGTCGCAATACGCAAAATTCGGGCTTGTTGCAAATCGGATTTCGGTGTTTTAGTCGTTGACAATTCTGCATCGGCTATGACTTGGCCAAATAGCCCTACAAAAGCGACTGGCTGCGGGCCAATATGCCACGCCGTGTTCAGCAACGTCAGCCAAAAAACAATTTGCAAACAGAATCTGGGTCGCTGGCCTTGGAAGAGACGAAGTTTCTCGAGTTCGACAATCATGTTCACGATGTTGTATCCCATTCCTCTTAACCGTTCTAAACAGGGTATGACTTGCACGACAGGGCATGTTCACCGGTGCGATCAAAGCTCGGGATATCGTAACCGAACGAATGTAAACCGCCGTTCTGGCAACCGAGCGAATCAAGCGCAGCGCGAATGGATTCGAATAGTTGTCAGCGCTCCTATAATTCGTGCTGCACTAAATTCCCTGGCATCCCATACTCAAACGAGCACAGAGGCTACAAGTTGCTCGCGGAACGTTGCTGCAGGTGGATTGAAATTGTTGATCTATCCGTGCTTGGTGACAAAATCGTGCATGTAGTTGGCTAATGCTTCGCAGCCTGCTACCGGGAAAGCGTTGTAAATCGAGGCTCGGACTCCGCCGGTATTGCGATGACCTTTTAGACCATCCATGCGATATTCCCGGGCACCCGACAAAAATAAATTGTCGAGTTCCTCGCTCGATGTGCGGAAGGGAATATTCATTACGGAGCGACATTGTTTGCGACTATGGCCAACATAGAACTCAGGGTACTTGTCAATGACATCGTATAGAATCCGCGCTTTTGCGTCATTGAGCTTTTCCATTTCGGCCGTGCCGCCTTGTTCGAGAATCCATTTAAAGACCAGCCCCATGACATAAATTCCAAAGGTGGGAGGCGTGTTCATCCGCGAACCTTCATTGATGTGCTTTTGATAACTCATCATTGACATGACGTTCTCGTTGGCCGTTTCGGCAAAGTCTTTCCGAATAATGACCAGGGCGACTCCTGATGGACCCAGATTCTTCTGAGCGCCGGCGTAGATCAACGCGTGCCGCTTGACGTCGATAGGACGGCTAAATATTTCACTGCTGGCGTCTACGATTAGAGGTGCGGTGGTGTGGGGAGCTTCCTGGTATCGAGTGCCATAGATCGTGTTGTTACTGCAATAGTGCAGATAGGCGGCATCAACTGAAAGGTTTAATTCATCGTTACTCGGAACGTGATCGAATTTACAACTTGTCCCATCGAAAGGAAGATGAACATTTCCAAACAACTTGGCTTCCTTAATCGCTTTGGAAGTCCATACGCCTGTATTCGGATAATCGGCTGTTTTTCCAGGTGGGAGGAAACTCATCGGAATCATCCCAAACTGTGTGGTCGCCCCGCCTTGCAAAAAGAGGACCGCGTAGTCGTTGGGAATGTTGCCTACTTTACGGCAGTCCTGTTCACATTCTTCAATGACACGATCGAAAACCTTGCCACGATGACTGTGTTCCATAATCCCGATTCCCGATCCATCAATATCCCATAAATCGGCCTGGGCCTGCTCCAGCACAGATTCGGGAAGGACCGCAGGGCCAGCAGAGAAGTTGAAGGTGCGCTGTGCAACGGCAGATTGATTCATCGCATTGTCCTGTAAATTGAGTCGGGGGAGATTGTGGGATACTTGATTATGTTTTAGTTTTCCAGGCGGCTGAAATCGATACTTAACACATGCTGATTTTGACGAATAGTATCGATATGTGATTGACTGAGTTCGTCATCCAATTGGATCTTGGCGCAAGCCGCTTCCGCTCCGTCGTAGATAATATTTTCCATTTCCTCGACGTTGATTTGAGCTGCTCCGATGACGTCAAACACATGGGCTAAAACCCCAGGTTTGTTTAAATGCCGTACGGTTAGCAAGCAGGTTGCAGGCGTCCGTGATGCGAGGTTGACACAGTGGCAAACTTCGCCAGATTCAATAAATACCTTGACGATCCTGACGGCTTCATCGGCGATCGCGAGTTGAGCCTGGTCAGTCGAGGCGCCGACGTGATGACTGCCGTAAACACCGGGCAGCCCGATAATTGGATCGGTGAATTCTGCAACTGCGTCCCCCGGTTCGTTGGCAAAAACATCCAGCCCGGCTCGCACCCCTTTTTGCTGAATCGCGTCGGATAAAGCCCGATAGTCCACGATACTTCCTCGACTGGTGTTCACAAAGTAGGCCGCCGGCTTCAAGGCATTGAAGAACGCTTCGTCGATCAAGCCTGCGGTTTGAGAATTGGCGGCGATACTAATACTTACGACGTCCGCTTGCTGAGCCAGTTCCAGAAGCGATTTGCAATAGCCAATGTTCAGCTCGCGGGCCTTTTCAGGAGTCAAGCTGCGGCTCCACCCAACAACGTTCATGCCAAAGGCCAACCCGCGTTTGGCGATTTCCATCCCGATCTGTCCGGTACCGACGATCCCCAGCGTGCTCCCCTTCAGACCGGCGGCTTTCGAGTACTCTTTCTTGTTCCATTTCCCGTCGCGCAACTCAGTCGTTTGATCGGGGATTCTGCGATCACAACTCAGAATCAAGCCCCAAGCGAGTTCGGCGACGGCCACCGAGTTTTTTCCAGGGCAATTCGCCACATAAACGCCGCGTCGACTCGCTTCCGCGACATCGATACTGTCATATCCAGCACCTGCGCGGACAATCAGACTGAGGCGAGTGCCACCACGAATCGCGTTCGCGGGCACTTTGGTTCCACGGACGATAAGGACCTCGGGATCATGTTTGGCAACCGCAGCCTCCATCTGTTCAGCGGACGTGTCTGGTTCAAAGACGACCTGACATCCGAGCTCCTCAAGTGCGATGAGACCCTTGGCATCAAACTTGTCAGCAATCAAGATTTTCATGGGATGTAATGATCTCCAAAGATTTGATGAAGCTTTAAATTGGCTCGGGTATTCGACTGACTACGGCAAAACCGGTTTTGGTCGTCATTCAAAAATACCCATCAATTGCGAGGGTGGTTTGCAGGTGCGGAATGCATCCCTTGTCCGCATACTTGCTGCGCGACCCTGTTGCTGAACATTCGAGGTATCTTGATACCGTGCTACGGAGAGGTCTCATATTTTAAAACTCGTTGGATTGGAGCATGTTTGACCCATAATTAGTATTTTTCGAATCGATGGACGAACAGCCCGCTACGTAGTTTTGGTTCAAACCAAGTTGACTTTGGAGGCATGATTTTTCCGGCGTCGCTTACATTCAGAAGCTGGTCAAGCGTTGTCGGGTACATCGAAAAGGCAACAGCAGCCGCTCCTGAGTTCACGAGTTCGTCGAGTTCATCAGAACCACGTATGCCGCCGATGAATCCGATTCTGGTATCTGTTCTGGGATCGCCAATTCCCAGAATTGGTTCCAGCACGCGAGACTGTAACAGCGCGACGTCCAACGCATTAATCGGGTCATCCTGATCGATCGAATTGGCGGGAAAACACAATTCATGCCAGCCATTCTTGACTCGCACACAGACGCTTCCGGCTTTCATCGGTATAGGGTTTTCTGTCGGGATCAACTCCCCGACCTGTTTTAGTTTCTTTAGAAACTCATCTTCAGTAAGATGGTTCAAATCCTTGACAATGCGGTTGTACGCCATGATTTTCAAATGGCTTGCAGGAAAAGCAACGGCCATGATGCGATTATATTCCTCGTCACCTGTGTGATTCGGGTTTGCATTTTGGCGCTCTGCCGCTGCGCGTTCTGCGCCGGCGGTCCGATGATGGCCATCAGCGATATACAGAGAGTCAAGTTCTTCAAAAGCCTCGACATAGGCAGCGGGCTCCGCCACCTGCCATACCACATGGCGCACGCCATCATCTGCGACGAAGTCAATGAGGGGTCGATTGCCGGAATCTCCCGTGATCAACTCGCTGATCGTCGGAGAATCACGAAACGTAAGGAACACAGGCTCGGCATGCGCGCTACAAACCGTCATGTGCCGAGTTCGATCATCCTCTTTATCAGGCCGTGTTTTTTCGTGTTTTTTGATTTCATTGGACCGATATTGTGCGGCATCACAACACGCGACCACGCCTGTTTGCGACTGGCCCTTAAAGGTCAAACGGTAGATATATATTCCGGGCGAGCTTGCCTCCTTAAGCAACCCGGACTCGATCAATAAATCAAGATTCTTAGCCGCTGTTTCGTAGACAGCCGAGTCGTACGGGTCGGTATCATGTGGAAGATCGATTTCTGAGCGAACGACATGAAGAAAGCTATTTGGCTTTCCCACAGCCGCCTTACGAGCCTCGTCAGTACTAATCACATCATAAGGGGGCGAGGCAACCTCTGCTGCGTTCTCTGCCGAGGGCATGATTGCCCGGAATGGATATATTTTGATCATGGTGACCTAATTGGCGGTTAAATTGGAGCTGGCAAGCAACATCACCAGAAATTTGTCGATGCTAGCCCTGTTCCATCGTCCAAAAAGCGTCTCAATTGTCAACAGCCATCTGATTAATTGCTGGGACGAATTCCAGTTCGGACGGGCCGAAACTTGAGTCAAATCAAAAAATTGCGGTATTGGTTGTATATTCCTGATGATGTTGCATCAATGGACGAAAAAATCTTTAGGTGACTCGGTTTCTATCAACTAACTGTCAAAAAGCGTCGAAGAAATTCATGGTCATCAAAGTGCTATCTTATGAAGTCTTTGCATCCATACTAAGGGATCACCGCCCAACAATCCTCGGTTTTTCATTGACGAATCCGAGGGTTTAAGTGTTCCCAACGATGACAAGCGCTGAATCAAGGAAGAACAGGTCCAGCCATGCCCCAAAATCGCTTGAATTTCAAGCCCATTCTATCCGTAGTTGTCCCCTGGATGGGCGACAATCTGCTATTTGAAGAGACGTTAGCATCGGTATTGCGCTACGCGCCTTCGAGTTGCGAAATCATCGTTCCTCATGGCGAAAAGTTTGTCGACCGATTTGAATTGTCGGGCGAGGTGAGATTTTGTCTGGTTCCAGGCAATGCGGGGGAACCAGTCGATCGGGACAGTGAGGCTTCAGGCCCGTCCTTAAATTCGTTGTTCAACCATGCATTGCAGGTTGCCTCGGGTGATTATATTCATTTGCTGCGACCAGGTATTCAAGTCGTCGAGGACTGGACCGACGTGCCGTTACAAATGCTGCAAAATAGCTCCGGGACCGCCATGGTGTCGATGCCGATTCAGGACGCTCGAAATCATAGGACACCGTCGGTGTTTGGCGTAGGCCTCTCGCCCGGCACCCTTCGACAATTGGTCCTTGGTCGAGCATGTGAATTCGCCGAACACCCTGCACTGGACCCCCAAGCGATTTCCATGTTGATCGGACCCAGTAGCTGGTGTGCGTTCTATTCTCGATCAGCATTGTCCAACATATCGACACCCCAAGGCTGGATTGGCGACGCGTTATTCGGCAATGCGGCTTTTGATTTGGACATCGCACTCGCCCTGAAGTCACTCGGATATGGCCATGAAGTTACATCCCAACATTCGGCTTACACCGAGCAAGGCGTACGGGATTGGGATGGCCATGTCGACGAGTTTGACAAACGGCGATTGCGAACGCGATATTTCGCGAGTTTGCCCTCTGTCAATCTGTTGCAACGCGGGCTGCATTTGTTGAGGTCCTGTTTTCAGCGAGCGAGTTTCCTCCCCTCGACAAAACCATCCCCCGATCGTCGGCAAGTTCGTCGGTTGCTACATTCGGATCGTCAGTTTGCAAAAACGATCTCGTCGCAGAGCATTCAGCGGAAGCGTGACACCAGAGAGCAGAGCGAAAGCTGCCTGCGCGCGGCCTAAACGGCGGCAAGGGTATGGCTGGCGGTCGCGATACGCCGGGGTCCCCTCGTGCATGCGGATCATTGGAATTGGACCAACATTTGGCTCAAAGTAGACCCGCACCTCATGACATGTTACGCTGTCGAGAAACGGTACATGACCCCGGTCTTTTCAAATCGTTCCTGTAACGTCTGCACCGTAAGTTCTTCATTGCGCAACGCTTCGATTGCCAGTACGACGGCTTCAGCGCATTCGATGGTGGTAATGCAGGGGATGCCGTGTTGTACTGCTGCCGCGCGAATCTTTCCTTCGTCGGTTCGCGCGCCCTTACCTTTCGGAGTATTTAAAATCATGTCGACCGCATCGTTTTTCATGTGGTCGATCAAGTTGGGGTGCCCCTCAATCAGCTTTTTGACACGTTCAACCGGAATCCCCTCGGCTTCCATCCGATCGGCGGTACCCGCGGTGCAGAGAACTTGATAGCCGAGCTCGACGAGTCGTCGGGCAACGGCGACCGCGCGATCTTTTTGTCGATCAGCCACACTTACGAAGACGCGCCCCGACATCGGCAAGACCACGCCAGCACCGAGTAGTGCTTTGGCGTAGGCGATTGAGAATCTTGAGCTGACTCCCATCACCTCGCCCGTGCTTCGCATTTCGGGCCCAAGCACGATGTCGACCCCCACAAATTTTCGAAACGGGAAAACGCTTTCCTTAACCGAAACATGAGAGGGAATCGGTTCTTGGGTAATCCCCAGTTGTTTCAATGTACAACCGGCCATCACTTTGGCCGCGATGCTGGCGACGGGCAATCCTGTTGCTTTGGCGACGAATGGGACAGTTCGAGAAGCGCGTGGATTCACTTCCAACACATAGACCGCGGGCCGACCATTTTCTTTTTTCACAGCAAATTGGACGTTCATCAGTCCGACGACTTTGAGTTCCTTTGCCATACTGAGCGTTGCCTGGCGAATTTCGTCGACCGTTGGACCTGGCAAGCTAAAGCAGGGAATTGCACAGGCGGAATCACCGGAATGAACTCCGGCTTCCTCGATATGCTCCATGATTCCCGCAATGACTGCCATTTCACCATCGCTGATACAATCGACATCGACCTCAGTGGCGTCCTCCAGGAAGCGGTCGATGAGTACGGGTTGTTCTCCGGCGACCACAAACGCCGCCGCAACATATTGTTCGAACTGCGCTTTGTCATAACAAATTTCCATTGCCCGCCCGCCGAGAACGTAACTCGGCCGCACCAATACGGGATAGCCAACTTTCGCCACCACCGCGCGAGCTTGTGCCATCGTGCGAGCAATTCCGGACGGAGGTTGTCGCAGGCCCAATCGATCCAGCAACTGCTGGAACTTTTCACGATCTTCAGCGGTTTCAATCGTATCGACACTGGTGCCGATAATCGGAACTCCGTTATCGGCAAGCGCGCGAGCCAAATTGAGTGGCGTTTGGCCGCCGAACTGTACGATCACCCCGTCCGGTTGGACTCGATCGCAAATGTTGAGCACGTCTTCAGTAGTGAGTGGTTCGAAAAACAGCAAGTCACTCGTATCGTAGTCTGTACTAACCGTTTCAGGGTTTGAATTGACCATGATGGACTCGATTCCGAGTTCAGCCATGGCAAACGCTGCATGGCAACAGCAATAATCGAATTCGATACCTTGACCGATCCGGTTGGGACCTCCGCCTAAAATCATGATACGTTTTCTATCGGACTTCGGTGGCGTTTCGTCTTCGTCCTCGTACGTTGAATAAAAGTATGGCGTCAATGCTTCGAATTCGGCAGCGCATGTATCGACTGCTTTATAAGTCGCTACGACTCCCAGCGATTTGCGATGGCTGCGAACTTGCAACTCGCTGCAACCAAAGATCGTTGCCAGCTGACGATCAGAAAAACCAAATTGTTTGGCTCGTCGCAATCGGCAACTATCGATGTCCTGCAACGTCGGATAGGACTTCAACTCGTCTTCGAGATCAATGATCTCCGCCAGTTGGTCTAAAAACCATGGATCGATATGCGTCAGGCGATTGATTTCATCCAACGTCATGCCGTCTTTGATGGCGTATCGAATATGCCAGACACGTTGCTCATTAGGGATTGCGAGCTTAGAGCGGATTTCATCGGACGATGGCTGTTCATCGGTTCCCCACAAATCTTTGGGGTCGCAACCAAAACCGAAGCGACCGATTTCCAGTCCGCGCAACGCCTTTTGAAACGACTCTTTAAAGGTCCGGCCAATGGCCATCGTCTCGCCGACGCTTTTCATTTGCGTCATCAACGTTGGGTCCGCTTCGGGAAATTTGTCGAAAGCAAAACGAGGAATCTTGGTGACGACATAATCGATCGTTGGTTCGAAACAGGCTTTCGTTTTTTGAGTGATGTCGTTGGGAAGTTCCCATAATCGATAACCCACCGCCAGCTTTGCGGCGATTTTTGCAATCGGAAACCCCGTTGCCTTCGAGGCCAACGCACTCGACCGACTCACTCGCGGATTCATTTCGATGACGATGGTGCGACCTGTCTCGGGGTGGCAGGCAAACTGAATGTTCGAGCCTCCAGTTTCGACGCCGATCTCGCGAATCACCGCAATGCTCGCATCGCGCAGCCGTTGATATTCCTTGTCTGTAAGTGTTTGTGCGGGGGCAACCGTGATCGAGTCCCCGGTATGGACTCCCATGGGATCGAAATTCTCGATCGAGCAGATGATCACGACATTGTCGTCGAGATCCCGCATCACCTCCATCTCGAATTCCTTCCAGCCGATAATCGATTCTTCGATCAGCACTTGGTTGACGGGGGATTGATCGAGTCCACGTCGCACCAACTGGTCGAACTCGTTCCGATTGTAAGCGATGGCGCTACCACTCCCCCCCAAGGTATAGCTCGGGCGCACGACGCAGGGGAGTCCAATGGTCTCAATGACCCGTCGAGCCTGTTCGACATTGGTGACGGTTTCACCTTGGCAAACTTCCAGACCAATTCGTTCCATGGCCGCCTTGAACAGTTCACGATCCTCGGCCTTGGCGATCACTTCCGGATTCGCACCAATCATCTCGACCTCATATTTTTCCAATACCCCATGCCGTGCCAGATCCATCGACAAATTCAGGCCGGTCTGCCCTCCCAGTGTCGGCAGCAACGCATCGGGTCGCTCACGCTCGATAATCTTCTCAACGATTTTCCAGTCAAGAGGCTCAATGTAAGTCCGATCCGCAGTACCGGGATCGGTCATGATTGTTGCAGGATTGGAATTGACCAACACCACTTCGTACCCCTCTTCACGAAGCGCCTTGCAAGCCTGGGTGCCTGAATAATCGAATTCGCAGGCCTGGCCGATAACGATCGGACCTGAGCCAATCAGCAGGATTTTGTGGATATCTTCGCGTTTGGGCACGGGAAACTCGGAAACACACTTGATCGGATGAAACTGGGCCAGTCCATCAATGCTTGACGACAAACCATCCCCCGGCCTCCTGGCAGCCGGTTTCCGACCGAGAAACGCTGTTTATCGAAGTGAGGTCGGCTAATCAGGGTGGTCGTTTATTTCATGATGGATACCCTTAGCCTAACCGCTGTGACCACGTGCAATCAAGTGCCGTCCCGAGATTCGCCCTGCAACCGGAGATCCGGCAATGGCATTCCTGGTCGCCGGATTGTGACAAGGCATTCCTGGTTCGATTGATGCCGGTTGAAGCCGTAGCAACGACGTTCCGGCCCGAATCTTGGCCAGGCAGAAAAATGACCTTGTCGAGTGTCATGAAGGGATCGATCACGGCCAAGCAATGTTCAGGATTGGCCACTCGCAGCGAAATTTCGACTCGATCAATGTAATTCAACTGCCATTGATTGAACAATCTCGACAAGAAATCTATGATCATTGATGGAACTTTCAATTGCTCGCCACCATTTCCAGCCTTGGTTTGCGATTTGGGTGCCGCGCCTGAAAGGATTGTCTGTTCGCTTATCCGACCGAAATTAACTCAATCCCGAGAATCAGACATGAATCAACGATCGACGATAATCAATTCAACCGTGGGAGTGGAGCCCGGACAGTCACGTCGCCAGTTTTTAGCGGCTTCTGCCGCAGGCATGGCAACGGTTCCGGCATTGGGTCTTTACAGGTCAGACGGACAACTTCGACCCGGCAAGCTCCTGTCCAGCAACCGCAAAGACGATTTTCCGGTTAAGGTCATCGCATCCGGAAATGGACTTGGGACAACCAAGCTGGCTTACGAACAGATCGTCTCGGGAACCGACGTACTGGATGCGGTCGTCGCTGGGGTCAATTTGGTCGAGGAAGATCCACGGGATACCTCCGTGGGGTATGGCGGACTCCCTAATGAGCGAGGTGTCGTACAGCTCGATTCTGCAGTCATGCATGGACCAACCCATCAGTCCGGTGCGGTCGCTTGCCTGGAAAAAATCAAATATCCTTCGCGCGTCGCCAAACTGGTTCTATGGCGAACAGATCACGTACTGTTAGTCGGGGAAGGCGCATTGGAGTTTGCGCGGGCTCACGGATTTGAGGAAGAGAATTTATTAACCGATCGTGCCCGACGAATTTGGCTTCGCTGGAAAGAAAATCTTTCGCCCACAGATAATTGGTTTACTCCTGAACAAAGCATGCAACCAAGTCCGGATCGTGAGACTCCGGCAGATGGCAATCAACAGAGCAATCATCGGCCATTCAACGATCGGTTTAATAATCATGGCTACTATGATACTGGCGAGGAATTCGATTTATTTGCGGCGAGAGTCCTGGCACACCCGCCGACTGGAACGATTCATTGTTCCGGAATGAACTCGAATGGCGATCTCTCATGCGTAACGACGACGAGCGGCTTGGCTTGGAAAATTCCCGGACGGGTCGGGGACTCGCCGATCATTGGCGCTGGTTTGTATGTCGACAACGAAATCGGATCATGCGGGAGTACAGGGCGAGGCGAGGCGAATCTTCACAACCTGTCCAGCTTTGCCGCCGTAGAGTTGATGAGAAATGGCATGACCCCCCAGGAGGCGGGACTGGAAATTCTCCGGCGAATTGCCGAACATACGGCACCGCGATTGCGCGACTCGGACGGCAAGCCGAATTATGGCTTGCAATTTTACTTGATTCGCAAAGATGGCATGCATGCCGGTGTCACAATGCGGGGGCGAGGCCGATTCGCGATCACGGACCAGGACGGAACTCGCCATGAGGAATTGGTCGCACTATTTGAATGACTCGATCCATGAATCATTGACATCCAATGAAACAATACTTACAGCTTCTCCGTCACATCCTCGATCACGGTACGGACAAATCCGACCGGACTGGAACCGGTACGCGATCGGTGTTCGGATCCCAACTGCGATTTGATCTAGGTGCCGGATTTCCATTGCTGACGACCAAGAAATTACATGTCCGCTCAATTATTTACGAATTGCTCTGGTTTCTGCGCGGGGCGACGAATATCGATTATCTGCAGCAACATGGTGTTTCGATCTGGGATGATTGGGCCGATGAACTTGGTGAGTTGGGCCCGGTTTACGGCAGCCAATGGCGTCGCTGGCCCGCTGGGGACGGCACGACGATCGATCAAATTGCGCAAGTCATTGAGCAGATTAATTCCAATCCTGATTCCCGTCGGCTGATCGTTTGCGCATGGAATGTCGCCGACGTTCCGAAAATGAAACTTCCGCCATGTCATGCGTTGTTTCAGCTCTATGTTGCAGATGGAAAACTCTCCTGTCAGCTCTATCAACGGAGTGCCGATGTGTTTTTGGGAGTGCCTTTTAATATCGCCAGCTACGCTTTACTGACATCGATGATTGCCCATATTACAAACTTGCAACTTGGCGAATTCATCCATACTTTCGGGGACGTGCACCTATACCACAATCATTTTGAGCAAGCTGAACTGCAGTTGACTCGCGAACCACGCCATCTACCCACGGTACGTCTCGATCCCGCCGTGAGATCGATCGACGAATTTGTATTTGAGTCATTCGAGCTACTGAATTACGATCCGCACCCTCACATCAAAGCGCCGGTAGCCGTATGAGTGATCCAATGTTGTTCGCTTCAGAAGTTCCCACTCCGATCGTGAACTTGTCATTGATTGTCGCAGTCAGCGAGAACCAGGTGATCGGTCGAAAGGGCGAATTGCCCTGGCGATTGTCGGCCGATCTGAAACGATTTAAACGACTCACGATGGGACACTCGATTATTATGGGTCGAAAAACCTTCGATTCGATCGGCAGATGTCTCCCCGGCAGGAGGATGATCGTCATCAGCCGACAACCGAGTTCAGACTTGATGAGATCAGCGGAATCCTCAAGTCATTCGCTGCTGCTTGTGTCGGACTTGATCTCCGCAATCAAGCTCTGCAACGTGAACGATGAGTCGTTTATCATTGGCGGCGGTCAAATCTACAGGCAAGCGTTACCGTTGATCCGTAAGATTTACTTGACGCGGGTTCACACGACGATTGACGACGGCGACACATTTTTTCCAGGTGCCGACTTGCAGAAGTGGACTCGAACTCGGTTGGAGCACCATATGGCGGACTCCAGGAACAATTTTGCGTTCAGCTTCGAGGATTACGAAATCAAATCGGAATACTTGACGACCCTGGCACGTCGATGGGATGCCGAATCTTCGCTGAAATAAGCTCCGTCGGTGCGATTTCAACTCTGAAGTTCGCTGTCCCAATAAGCTTGACTGATGAATTTGCTCCAGCTTTCCATTTTAATCGGATACCGTGTGTAAGCGGGGTGCCAAATCGGCTTGATCGGCTGCTGCCGCAATTTCATACTCGCTCGTGCCGGCACATTGTCAGCCTTTCGGTGGTTGCAACGGAAACAAGCCAACACGCAATTCTCCCAAGTTGTCTCTCCACCCTGGCTGCGCGGCACCACATGATCGATCGTCAGTTCATCTGATTTGGGTTGGCGACCGCAATACTGACAGGTGTAACGATCTCGTTTGAATAGGTTGCGACGACTGAAGGAGACCGATGCTGAGGGGAGCCGATCAAAGCTGTTGAGTACGATCACCTCGGGAATTCGCAACCTGGCCGACACCGCTTGAATAAACGGCTCGTCGCCATCGGGCTTTAATTTCAGCCAATCATGCCAGTCATAGAGTTGGTAATCATGCGTATCCACGACCCGCGCAGCTTCATTCCAGACCAAGACCAAAGCACGGGCCACACTGGCAATATTGATGGGTTGCCAACAGCGGTTCAACACGAGTGTCGGTTTTTTTAACGAAGTGGCGAAAACAAAGTCCTTTCTCTACAAAAAGACCGTTCGATCAAAACGAGTCATTGGGGTCCAGCAAACATCAAACCGCCCGCCCCTGCGATGCCCTTTCGGATCGACGAAAGCGACAGAGCGAACTTTACCAATAAATCCATTGTACTCCAGTTGACCACCAAGGGAAATCATAGTCGTCGCAATTGTTCAACTTAACGTTAGGCGACTTTTTTGGTGATGGAAATGTGAAGCCGCCTTTATAACCACGATTTGTTTCGTCTCTCCAGAAACACAGTATCGAACGGAGCAACCAAAATTGCCCTTTGCAGGATAGAGTCGCTTGACAGTTTCAAATGAACAACAGATCTGACAAAATCTCAATTTCCGTTTATGCAAACCCCATCACTCGTGGTCAGCTTATCGATCGGACCCTATGGCGCAGAACCCGCCGATCCAGCGCGACTGGGTGGCGATCGTCGGGTCCACGACGCTAAGCATTTTACAATGCGCCAGCATCATGACGTGACCAGGGTGGCTTGTCGAAAACGGTTGAATCAGGACAATCATTATCTGTCTCTTTGTTCCGTTTTTGCGCGAGAAGTGTATTGTCAGCCACCATCCTCAATGGACGAGCAACCGCCCAACAAATCCAGTCCGAAATAAAACAGCGGGTGACCCAATTTAGGGAGGTCGCCCATCCCGTTCCGACCCTGGCGGCTGTTCTGATCGGAGATGACCCTGCCAGTGAAGTCTATGTAAGTAGCAAGCAGAAAGCCTGTGAGCGCGTTGGCCTGCAAAGCCAATTGCATCGACTCCCGGTGCACGTCTCAACCGAAGAGGTTTGTGCGCTGATTGAAACACTCAACCAGGACGCACGGGTTCATGGCATATTGGTACAGCTTCCACTTCCAGGACATGTGCAGTCCGATCGTATCCTCGATCTGGTAGACCCACTCAAGGATGTCGACGCCTTTCATCCCAATAATGTTGGGTTGCTTTCGCAAGGCCGCCCAAGATATCTCCCCTGCACGCCACACGGGATTCTACAACTTCTGCATCGATACAGTATCACCTGTACGGGGAAACACGTTGTCGTGATCGGTCGTAGCGATATCGTAGGCAAGCCGATGGCACTGCTGATGGCAGCCAAGGATTCACCGGTCAGCCCGGATGTCTGCAACGCTACAGTCACCCTTTGTCATAGTCGGACTGTCAACCTGAAAGCCCAGATTCAACAGGCAGACATCGTGATTGCGGCGATCGGTCGAGCCCGATTCATAACGTCCGAAATGGTCAAGGCAGGGGCCGTGGTGATCGACGTCGGGATCAATCGAACTTCATCCGGATTAGCCGGCGATGTCAATTTTGAAAGTGTCGCCAAAGTTGCTTCATATATCACACCAGTACCGGGAGGTGTCGGGCCTCTGACCGTTACCATGCTGCTGGAGAATACTCTTCAGGCTGCCAAGAATCTTGTCGGATATTCCGAATCGGACTAATCGAATCGTCGTCAACGGTTGGCGTGTAGTTCACGTAACCGTTAATCTCAAACCGGCGGTTGGTCAAATGGTTGATCAAACGACAATGTCTGCCACCGCGTGACAAAAACCGATCGCACAACCGAGTTCAATAATCGGGCAAGTTGTCAGCAAGGCTGGCTGGGGGATACTCGGAACTACTCGACGGACGGTTTATCCAGTTCAGCCTTAATGGCTTCCAAGATCGATTCATCAAGTGGTTGCATCCGCGGCGAGTATCTGGCGATAACATTCCCATCGCGACCAATCAGAAATTTCTCAAAATTCCATGAGATGTCCCCTTTGCCGACCGGTCGCGTGTCCAGTTGCGTGAGATGTTTATACAGCTTGCAGCGATCGTCGCCGTTCACGTTGACTTTGGCGAACATCGGAAACTCAACCCCATACTTTTCAGAACAAAACTGCTTGATTTCCGCTTCCGTTCCGAACTCCTGATTTCGAAATTGATCGCAGGGGAATCCCAAAACGACTAATCCTTGAACAGCATATTCATCATGGAGTTGTTGCAGCCCTTCGTACTGCGGAGTCAAACCGCATTTGCTGGCGACATTGACAATCAGAACGACCTTTCCCTGAAAAGAACTCAACGCAACATCGTCGCCATCCAACGACTTCATTGTAAAGTTCAATACAGCCGGAACTTCATCCGTCGGGGACGATTCACCGGATTGTTGATCTTGTGCAAGTGACTGAAATCCACAGGCAACCGATACAAACAAAGCAGTCAAGATCATGATTCTCATATCGAAAACTCCAAAGGAAGGTGTTAGTTGGAACTGCAAAGCGCTTTTCCAATCAGTCATTCAATTTAATTTTTTGACTGAGACGAAGCACTCGTCCGATTTTACTCCAAGCGGTTGTTTGGAGCTACTTGTTCAACCCACGACACGTTGAGCGACATAATCATTGAACTCGCCGATCGTACAATTTGATACATTGAATCGGCGGAAGTTAGCGTTGGAGGGCTTTGCCAGGCGCTCTCGTATCTGCCCGCTCAATTTTTAAACGGGGTCGATATTCCGTACGATCGTTGGCGACTCGAGCCTGGTCAGGCAGATTTCCGGGCTGGTTCACAGGTGGACAATCTGTTTTCGATCGCTCGATAGAGATCCTGCATCTGGTTATGCGCCCAGCCTTGAGTATGGACCAACGCGACCTTCGATTTCAGCAACCATACGACTTGATCATGTGGACTCGATGACCTTAGTTTGCTCAATAGTTGCAATTCAGATTTGCGGTTGGGGTGCCGGCCCAGCACATCAAAAAACATTGCTTGCGGCCGATCGAGCCCACGATTGGCTGCGTCTCGTTGATAAGCTTCTGACCTAAACATCTGATAAAGCCGTTCTATTGGCGAACTCCCCTGTCCGTTTGGTCGAAGCCCTTCTTCGATGAAACGTTCGCTCTGTGCTCTACCAACTCCTTTACGAACACCCAGCAGCACCAACAATTTCCGTCGCATGGCCCGGAAAGGATTCGCAACCGTCCGATGCCAACGAATCCACCATGGTCGTTTCGCAAAATGGTCCGCATCGAAAAGATCGGGCCGAAATCTATGAGCATGCTTGGAAATATGGTAAAGGTCACTCCGCTGCAAAATGCTCAAAAGCACAGATAGTGGCCATACACGAGGGAGGTGAACACTGATTTGAAAATCAATCAAGTGCGGCAAGCCTGACTCGCCGACAATAATGTTCTCCCACTTATTCAAATCGACATAAGCAATATTGCGCTGGTGGATAATCTGCAGGGTATCAAAAAGCTGATTGAAAAAATCGCCGTCGACCCGATCTTGCCAACGGAGCGGGTGCCCTTCAATATAGTCATGGGCTACGGCATGTCGCTGGCATTTGCCTTCCGCGTAGACATCGCGATAACCCGTCGAGATATTGGGCAAATCTGACAATCGTGCGTACATGCTCGCTTCCCGTGATGCCAGCCATCGGCCTAGCCATCGACAGGGAATTAGCAAAATCGGTTGGATGCGGTTAAATTTGCAAACCACCCGTGACGGCCCCGATGGACAACCACAAGCAGAACTCGTCTGTCGATACAAAGCGGTTGCCGCCCACGAATCATGCTTAATGGTTCGCTCGTGCTCAAAAGTCCGATTTTCGATTTGAATCACTCGAGGCGGTTCAGTTGATCCAAGCGCACGAAAAAGCTTGGGTCGGGGTCGCCCGCAAGCGGATCCTCCAGATTTCGTTGTGTCTCGAACCGATTCGTTATTCATTTTGTCAGGTGGCTTTCGACGCAAGCACTCAATCCGCAATTGGTTGTAAGGGGTTTGACTGCTACGAATGGCAACTCGCATCGATCGAACAGCACAAGTTTACTGTCGACAATATGAATAATCGTTTTGCAGCAAACAATCTCAAAATCTCCGACTTTGAAGACATGCTATCACTGCATTCAACCCACGGGTTGAGCATCAAATTGTTCGCCAAGTCATCGCACGCCCCGTTCCCAATTGGCTTCCAAACCGACCTTTCGAAAACCTTAAGCATAGGAAAACCAGGGGCCTCACTGGGAAATTCGGAGTGGATCGGCATACCACGTTTCGAACTTGAATGAACTATCACAATTCGGGTCGCACCAACCAGTGAAAACAGGTGGGTCAAAACGGTTAAGACCCGGTTGGAGACTTTAATCAAAATTGCGTGGACGCATTTCGCGGCAAATCCAGTTCATTCAGAAAGCAATCGGTAATTTTCTGGCTTCTCAGGGCGCAAAAAGTTTGAACGTTGCTTACTGTCGTCTAGGTTCTATGGAGGAGCGGCTTGGAATGGTTTCCAGGCGAGCGCTATCGGTTAACGATACTCTATTACGGAAGATCGAAAATGAACATTAAACGGTTTCTGAAGACGCAAGCCATCGTTTTGGTTTTGCCTTTCTTCAGCATCG
>JBGTDM010000156.1:0-3658 GCA_041748315.1 Pirellulaceae bacterium | reverse complement strand
AGTACTCGACGTCCCGTCACCACGGCTCCTATTGCCAACCGGACCGAAATCGTCAAAATGATCAAACTAAATATTTTGAGTCTAACATTAATTTGAAATAGCAAATGGTCGCAACAAAAACTGATGCAAAAACCGGTATGGCGCTCGGAACTGGTCGACGTAAATCATCGGTCGCTCGAGTACGAATCAAATCGGGCAGTGGCAAAATCATTATTAACAGCCGTGAGCTCGATGCATTTTTTCCCAATATCTCTGATCGCCGCGCGATTTTGGATACGCTTGCGGCAGCTAACTGTACAGACTCCGTCGATGTTGACATTAAAGTCAGTGGTGGCGGAACCACGGGCCAAGCCGGGGCGTGTCGAATGGGAATCGCGAGGGCATTGATCAGTCACAGTGAAGACAATTTTCCAGCAATGCGGGATGGGGGATTTCTGACACGAGATGCTCGAATGAAAGAGCGTAAAAAGCCGGGTTTGCACGGTGCTCGCCGTGGCACTCAGTTCTCAAAGCGGTAACGCGAATTCGCGCAACAATGAATGGCCACTGGAATGAATGGCCACTGGGGCCACCGGTGACCTGTCATTCGTCGCAAGTGATTTTTCGATCTGTGACCTTCGCTAAATGACGCAATTAAAGATTTTAAGTGCATCAATCACTGCGGGTGCGAGTACTTGCGCCGACGCCGACAACGGGGGTGCATCCGTTTTGAATGGATCCGATTTCGAGTTTCCGTTTTCCGACCTGAGTCCGCCAAACAGTTTTGTCGGGAAACAAAAAGAGCTTCGAACCGATAAATTGGATCGAAGCTGTTGGTGGGAAATTGTCGGCTTGATTCGCGGTGCTACCACGCTGGGCAGCGATTCATGTTTATCGACGCCAGTCGAACCCAAAGGTAAATCCAGCCGCGATATTGTCCTCGGTATGTGGTGTCAGCGGAGCAGCGAAGCCGGACAAGCTTGAATATGGGTTGGTTTGAAGTGGCAGATTATTCGCCCGTGCCAAGCCGTCCCAGTTATAGATGATTGCACCACCGGCCCGTAACGAGATATCGCGCGTGATTCGATATTGGAGTCCTAAATCGACATCCAGAAATGGTATAAAGTCGTTGCCGCTAGTTACCCGTTGTGTGTTGACTGTGAAGACGGCACCGCCTGTATCGGTTTCGTTGATTCCCGCATACTCTTGCGAGTTATACATACCCCCCAGGGTTCCATCGACCGAAAGGACGAGCCGAGTTCCGATGTCCCGGACATATCTCGATCCAATTTGTCCCCCTACAGCACTATTCGTAACGACTTGCCGAAATCGGTTGACGCCGACATCGTGGAATGTGCGGTCACTGAGAGCCATATAACGCAGACCTATGTACGGTTCGATGTATCCGCCGGTTGTTACAGCCTGGCGAAAGGTTCGATTGAGTTCGACGATATTATACTTTACGGTATCGATCTCTTCGGGCTGTCCACGGGGGAAGAAACTTCCTTCCAAGGTCAGCCAGTTTGCTGAGAAACCGGCTCCACCTTCACCCATATGACCCAAGTGGTACTTTTTTCCCCAGTGGTAGTCGTTTCCACCCTGAACACCATTGGTCAGACCAAATTGGTTATCAGGTCGCGTCAAACTAATGTGAGCAAAATCGTAGGCAAAAAACAGCCCGGTCGGTGCATGCACGTGGCCGTCGACACCGGTAACGTCGAATGGAGCCCACATTTGAGCATCGTAATCGTACCAATTTTCATCCAGGATTGGGTCTGGATTTCCAAACGGCCTGGCTGATGGACCGAGCCGCAAACCGTCTTGTCCGTTGTTTTTGCCACCCAGGGTTGGTCCATCGAAGTGGGTATGGCTTTGATATTGTGCCATGCTAGCCGTTGCGAAAACGGTGGCCAACAATAAGCTATTACACGCTATAAAAAGTCTAATCATCGACATTGGGCAAATCCCGTAAAACCCCACCTATGTTCATTTAGTGACTGCGCCGCAGTACGCCCGCCATGAGCTATTCATGGCTACGGGTAGTATCGGGTACGATTGTCGTAACGGTTGAACAAGAAAGTAAAAATTTGCCGAATATGCGTGCGCCTTTCGAAGAATGAAAGCACTTTTGGGTTCTCTTCCTTGCTGCTGTAGCAGCGATCACCCGCCGTCAAGGATTTTGCCAATGCTTTGTCAATATTAAGAGTTCGGATTGATGAGTATCAGCCGGAAAGCGCTAGCGTCCGGTTTTTACGGCCTGAACCGGGTGCCAACGCACACCGGCTAACCCAAATCTCTAACCTGGACAAAGCACAAGTAGGAACTTCAGTCGTGAATCACTGTCGAGGCGACAGACCATCCCAACCCCCTAATTCGTTGGCCGTTTTGCCAAGAGATCGAGAATTCGGCGATCGTCAAGCTGCCGGGCAATGAGATGTGCATGGCTGAAGTCCTGATCTTGACTATGATGCCCTGGAATAACCACGGTAAATGCACCTGAACGGGTGGCCGCCAAGCTCCCATTATAACTGTCTTCCAACGCCATAACCTGACCAGGATCTTCCCCAAATTCTCGAATTGCCAACGCGTATATTTGAGGATCGGGCTTACCTCGATCAACATCATCGCCGGTGAGAACGAACCGGAAGTTCGCCTCAATTCCTGCGCTCTTCAAAGCCAGATGAGCCAGTTTCCGTGGACTACTGGTCACAACCGCTCGTGGAATTTGCAGCCCATCGAGTACTGCAAACAACACGTGCAAACCCGTCGTGGGCTTAATCCGACCCGGCAGAAGTTCGCCAAAAGTTGTTTCTACCTCAGCTTGAATATCATCCAGGTTTTCGTCGAGCTGGAATCGTGTCTTTAGCACTTCGAAGGCATCTCGTGCAATCAGACCCATCATGTCGAGCTTTAAAGCCAGACTAAACGATTTACCGCGTCGATTGAGAAATCGATCAAGCACGTCATCATAGATGTCCTCAGTGTTAACCATCAGACCGTCAAGATCAAAGGCGACGGCGCGAATCATGAATTGTCTCCGAAAAAGGTGCAGCGAAAAAGGGTGTCAGCGACCTTTTTGTTAGTTTGGGCAAATTTTGTTGGTCGCCCTCTGGGGCGAGCGGTCGATTCGAGGCCCAGTCGTTTCATGGTTGATTCCGTCCATTGACTGGTTCCCAGAGGAAGTCCTCTGGCAACACACTTGCGAACCCTTTTTTGTTCATTGTCTGTCAGAGCCATGTTCACCCGTTCTTCCCAGTTTGGCGATCGCCTCACTGGCCATTGAGACAACTTGATCGGAGATCGGCCGCCCAGCCAATTGTAGAGACTGCCCCAACGATAGAGCTCGGCTCGATCAACCAGCCCGGCCGCTACAGCATTCCGTCCAACGTACCGGCAAACCACATAAAAATGATCATCGTCCTGAACCGGAAAGCTTTTATAACGCCCTTGATAAACGTGGCCGTAACCGGTCGTCTGGTGATGAGCATGATAACGCTGGGTGTGGGTTAGCGTAATCCAGCCGATAAACGCGGACATCGCGCCGTCCTGGTGCGGCGATACGACCATGTGCCAGTGATTGGGCATCCACTGATAGGCGATCAAGTCAATTGGGAATTTCTCCAATCCCTCGGCAATCAATTGCTCGAAAGCTCCGTATTCGGCATCCTTGAAAAAGATC
>JBGTDM010000155.1:0-8907 GCA_041748315.1 Pirellulaceae bacterium | reverse complement strand
GCCGCAGTTGACCAATAATCAAGTTGATAAACGTGGTCTTTCCAGAGCCATTCGGGCCCAAAAGACCATATGCTCCCCCGGAAATCTCGAGAGTGATATCGTTTACTCCGATCACCGTCTTATACAATTTGGTTACGTTTTCAAATTTTATCATGAAGGGTTCGGGCTCGATGTCCCGGTTGGAATTTTAATGTCGCTTTTTCCCCTTGTTTACTGGACGACTTGTGACACCACCAAGCCTTCTCTTCTAGGCCCGAAGGGGAGCTGACACTCGGCGGTACAATATGATCAAACTCAGGATAGTAATACTTGCTAACATGACGAAAGATGGCAGGACAGTTTCAATTTTTTCTTCTAATCCGAAGATCCAGCCTTGGGATTTGTACAATGTGTTGTATAACGAAACGAGCGTCCAATTTGATTCAAAGGGTTGTTCCGGGTTCTGAGTGATTTGAACCGTTTGAATTGTTGACCAAGCGACCAAACCTAGGCCCCAGACGGCGAACCACGAAAAGGCCGCAAACCGAGTCTCGAATGTCATGGCTGAAAACATAAGAGCCAGCGTGCAAGTTGGCAGGACTAAAACGGCCGTTCCGGCTAAAATCTGAAATGGGATTTGCCAAGTATCGTACAACACGGATAAATCTGGGGACATCATCACCCCAAAAAAATAAAGCAGCAGTGCTGGGGCAGCCGTGATCAGGCATACAAAAAAAACTGGAATTCCCAGTTTGCCCATGATGTAGTCAGTACGCACGATCGGTCGGGCGTAATACAGCTGAAAGGCGCGGGAACGTACATCTTGAGCGATCAATGGGGGTACAATGAGTCCCAGTAACAACACGACGCTGATACCTTGGAACGAGCGAAAAAAGTTCAGTAAAATCCACGACCAAATCGCGTTCCTTGTCTGATTTTCGTCACCCGCGCGAATCGCGTTTCGAACTGGAGCAAAATTCGGGAACAGCTCGGTCATCTGTTCAAATTCGTAATACATCATCAGATTGCCGTAGTTCCCCAAAGAAAACTCCAGGGGATCAATGTCGCCATCTTGATTAAAGTCCGCCTGATGCAAGGCCTCCTGGACACCGAGCGGCAGTTCGCTGAGCTTTAAGATTCCGTCACCGTCTCGATCAAGAAGTTCAAATTTTTCCTGCTTGCTAAGTTTTGTAACATCGATGCCATCCTCAGTACTAAACACGATCGATGGTCCCCTCTGCCAGTTTTCCATCAGTTTTTCAGCAAAGAATATACCGATGGCGGCCGCAAACGTAGGTAGCCAGGCCAGGAACAAAGTCCGTTTGACCCAGTTGTTCTTCATGTTGATTTTGATTCCGGCCTCAGTGATTACCCACCAGCGCGAAATCATCGACGTGAAGTTGCCCTTCCACGGCCGATAACCAACATCATGAATTGGCATGCATCGACTCCTTTACGGCAGATATGAAGACTTGTTCCAACGAGGTCCTGCCGGGAACCAAGGATTGTATTGGGAGTTCGGCGGCAATGCAAATCTGGTAGGCGCGTTGAGCCAAGTCGGGGCGGTCGTCAGAGACGATCAAGGTACTTGAATTCTCAAGACGGACCGAAAGCCCTCGTCTAGCAAATTCGTTGCTGGCGTTCTCTAAACCTGAAAAGAACTTTATATGAACAGCTGGCGAAGCCGTGCGATTCAGGTTCTGCAATGTATCTGAAATTTTCAGGCGCCCATCGGATACAATGATTACATTTCCGCAGACGTTTTGTACGTCCGGCAAGATGTGCGTCGACAACAGGACCGCCTTCCCATGCTCGCCTGCCAGCACACGAATACGACTGAGTAATGACAATCGTTCTTCAGGATCAAGTCCAGACGTTGGCTCATCCAGAATCAACAACTTAGGATCGTGGACGATGGCGGCTGCAAATTTGACCTTTTGCCTCATGCCCGTTGAATAGGTATCGACCAAGCGGTATCGTTCTTGACCAACGCCACTGAAATCCAGTATTTCGTGACTGCGTCGCAGACCCTCCAAATAAGGGAGTCCCGCCAAATTTGACGAGAATCTTACCATTTCGACCCCAGTCAATCCTGCGATGTAACAGTCATCTTCCGGCATATATCCGACGACGCTGCGGATTGAACGACTATGTTTCCCCAGCACATAGTCGAGCACTCGACCTGTCCCGGCTGTCGGTTTCACCAAGCCCATCAGGATTTTTATCAACGTCGATTTGCCCGCACCATTGGGTCCGAGCAGGCCCGTTACACCTCCGCCACACCGCAACGAAATATCGGACAACGCCGTCGTGGAACCATATCGCTTACCAATGTGTTCGAGTTCAATGAGCGGGGTCATGCGTCCGATAGAAACGGGTTACTTACTAATTGTTACAAGAAGCCGGAATTTCAATTGTCATTAATACCATTTCTCAAAGCAAGCTTCTGCTGAATCAACGAGCCATCAAGGTGCAAACCCGTTCAAGGCATGGACAATAAGGACGAAAGCCTGAAACATTTGCCGATTCGAACCATACCGAGATCCGCGAAGCGAATTGCCATTCAAATGAGGGTTGAATTACGTGGGTGCAACGTGAACACGACCAAAGACCGGTTGCCATTGGAGTAAGGGTTTGAAAATTGTAGTTGCCGCATTCTGTTGTTGCGAACCCGTCTGTTACGCGACAACGTTTCAAACGGCTCGCCCTTGTTCGCGTACGCCGTAAGCGCGTTCATGCGTGATTCTACGTTGCTCACGTATCCAATCGATGTTCCAACAAATATCCGATTTGCGTTCAAGCAACAGATCAAAGCAACAGATCACTGGTCAGGAAAAATGCCAAACGACATCATCTCCTGCTTCGGTGATCGCTGCGATTACTTGGCAATAAAACCGAAACCGCAACTGACAACGAATGAGACGCGGTGGCTACTACCAGCCCATCACCATATTGGACTCGATAACTTTTCTTGCTTTTTCAAGGTCCGTCCCGGTTTCATGCATGTAAAGGCGAATCGCATTAATTTTGTCACCTGACGCCTTGGCCAAGCAGTCTCTAGCGGTTGAGCATGGGTCTGTTGAGCGTTCGCTCATTCCCAGCACGCCTTTGGAGATGACCCAACTATCGCGGGGACGCTTTGTCATGCGGAGAATTTCCTCGGTTGGGTAGGATTCTTGGGCGACACTCGTTGCGGATGCTTCGCTGTCTGCCCAAGTGATAATTATATGCGCGTCGGTTTCAACTTCGAACAATGGCATAATCTGATGCTCCTGTTTACTTCATCAAAATTTAATGCGGAGGAAATGAATTCGCTTTAGATTGGCGAATTTCCTCCATCCATAGAACATCAATTTGGGAAAAAAATCAATACCGCGCCATGAGTCGTCGGGATTTATCGGCTTTAAACTGGAAAATAACCTGTGAGCGGTACCGTCCTGCCGCCGCTTTTTGGCGTGGCGTTAATTAGGAGATCCAGGGGGTTTCGTGCCCGCTTCAGGGTGATCGAACACTCATTACTCGTCCTGAATAAATCGTATGCATTTGGAGACCCGGTGAATTGGGAGGACCTGTTTTCGCTTGTTTACTCAATTCTAACACAAGGCCACCAGCTTCATCCACTTTCAGTACTTGCCCGTCGATCGTCTGCAATCCAGATTCTATTTGCACAATTTTGTTGCAGAGCCAGCATTTTTGATTCACACGTTCAATGATCAAAAGTCGGTCGAGACTAAGTTGACGTATCGCCAACATTAATTGCTCGAGCAAATTAAATAGAAACTCGGTGATCTTCTCAATACCACATTCGGTGTCCTCTGCATATGAAGCTAATGACGCCGCCTCCGGTAGTTGCGATGTGGGGATTGAGTTTGCAAAGTTAACGCCGATACCGATCACAGCCAACTCGGATCCTCGCTGAATTGTATCGATCAATACCCCCGCGACTTTCTTATTTTCAATCATCACATCGTTGGGCCATTTGATCAGGCTGGTTACCGGTAATGCCTGCTCGATCGTGTCCACGATCGCCAATCCGGCGGCGAGTGGCAATAACCGTTTTGACTCAGCGGTTAAGTTTTCTTGGTCAACGTTGATGACCAAGGAAAACGTCAAGCTGCCTCGATCGGCGAGCCAGGTATTTTCACCTCGACCGCGACCAGCCGTTTGTTCGTCAGTCAAGATCAGGGCGGGGAACGGCATCGAGGCAGTATGACAGTGCTCAATGGCCCAGTCGTTCGTTGACTTCATGGTTGGCTCAAAGTAGATCTCGGATATCGCGCTGGATTGTCGCAAGCGATCGAGGACAAAAATTCGCGATTCGGTGTTTCGCTTCATCGCCAAAGCCGCAGCTTATTGGTAAACTAACAGTGAGCATTTACATTTATCGTCCACCAGTACTACATCAATTTCAACCAGGAGTCTCAGCATGGTTCATCGTCCCGACCGACGAAAGTTCATCCAATCTTCGTCGGCAATCGTTGCCGCAACCACGGTTGGAAGTTCTTTGGCATTGGCCGCTAATACCAAACCAGTTACTGGATTTCATCACTCGGTCAGTGAAACCGTAGCGGTCGGGTTAATCGGCTGTGGCGGCCGAGGAACCCACGCGGCTACGAATGCGCTCAAGGCCGATCCGCGAGTTCGAATTACGGCCCTCGCCGATGCCTTTCAGAACCGCGTCGATGTTTGCCTGGAGACGTTGCAAGTCAGCGAGTACAAAGATCGCATTCTGGTCGACGATCATCAACAGTTTACCGGTTTCGATTGTTATCAGCAATTGATCGATTCGGACGTCGATGTCGTTTTGCTTTGTTCGCCACCCCATTTCAGACCGGCTCAGATGGAGGCGGCGGTCGCCGCCGGGAAGCATATTTTTTGCGAGAAACCGATCGCGACCGATGCACCGGGTGTGCGTCGCGTGATGAGAGCTTGTGAAGAAGCAGAACGACAACATCTTAACGTTGTTTCCGGGTTGTGTTGGCGCTACGATCTTGGCGTTACGGAAACGATGCAGCGAATTAAGGAGGGGGCGATTGGTGAGATTTTGTCAATTCATTCCAATTATTTGGCCGGTGAACTTTGGCACCACACAAGAAAACCCGAATGGAGCGAGATGGAGTATCAGTGCCGCAACTGGCTCTATTTCAACTGGTTATCCGGCGACTTGATTACGGAACAACATATCCACACCATCGATAAGGGATTATGGTTAATGGATGATGAACCGCCAATCGCATGTTACGGCATGGGAGGACGACAAAAACGAATCAATGAACAATGGGGAAATGTGTACGATCATTTTGCCACGATTTACGAATGGGAATACGGCACCAAGATGTACTCGTTTTGTCGACAGATGAATGGTTGTTTCAGCGAGAACGAGTGCCATGTGCTTGGTCATTCCGGTTCGGCGGATATCCTGAAAAACGAGATTGTTAAAGCCTACGGGACTTGGCGGCGTGAAGGTCGTAAGCCGAGTATGTACGACGTCGAGCATGAAGAACTTTTCAAGGCGATTCGCGGTGAAATTCCAACGATTAATAACGGCGATTATATGTGCAAGAGTACCTTGGCGTCTTTGATGGGCCGAGATGCGTCGTATACTGGCAAGCGAATCACTTGGGAGGAAGCCTGGAACGACGAGACAAAGCTGGGTCCCGATTCCTACGATTGGTCGGACTATCAAGCCGATCCGATCGCCATTCCCGGAACTGGTCGAAGTTAAGCGGCACTTCATCATCCTAAAGACGATGGGTTGCGAAGGTTCGGCGCCACCCCGGCGTGAGTCCAGATTTCGGGTTTCAGGCTCTCCCCCTCAACGTCACGAAGATATTATCGACCGCATTGGGTTTGGCGCGCCAACGACGTCACATGACTATCCGTTGACGTCACACATCAATTGACATTTGGGATCATCAACCAATCAGGTGGCATGTACTATACAGATTATTTGCAACTCGACAAATTGCTCGATGCCCAACACTTGGAGAGTGCCCGGGTTGGCAAGCCGGCGCATGATGAACTCTTGTTCATCATCGTTCATCAAGCCTATGAGTTGTGGTTTAAGCAGATTTTGTTTGAACTGAAGGCCATTGTCGAGATGTTTAGGGATGATATCGTCGATGATCGTCAGATCGGTCGGATCGTCGGTTTACTTGAGCGGATTCATGCGATCCAGAGATTGATGATCAGTCAAATCGATGTGCTTGAAACGATGACTCCGTTGGATTTTTTGGAGTTTCGCGACCTGTTGGTTCCAGCTTCTGGTTTTCAAAGCGTTCAATTCAAAGAGTTGGAAATTCGGCTGGGGATCAATCACGAGCAACGGCTACCGGTCGATCGAGATTTCATTTATTCCCGGCTCAGTCGTGAACATGTCGATTATTTGAAAAACGTCGAACAAGAGCCAAGTTTATTCGAAGTGACCGAAGACTGGTTAGAGCGACTTCCGTTCTTGAGTTTTGAAGGATTTGATTTTTGGAAAGAGTACAAAGTTGCCGTACAAAAAATGCTGGAAAATGATCGAACAATTATTGAGTCCAATCCGACTTTGTCCGACGTCATATTGAAACACCAGTTGGCTGAGTTGGAAGCGACGCAACTACGTTTCATGGCGATTTTCGATCATGCCCGATATGATGAACTGCGCGCGGCTGGTGAATTCAGGTTATCACATCGAGCACTCCTGGCGGCTCTATTTATCAACCTTTATCGAGATGAACCGATGCTTCAATTGCCGTTTTGCTATCTTACCGCCCTTGCTGAAATCGACCAGAATTTGACCGGATGGCGTTCGCGCCACGCGATCATGGTGCATCGTATGTTAGGCTCAAAAATTGGCACGGGCGGTTCGACCGGACATGATTATCTACAGCGCACGACCGAGCAGAATCGTGTTTTTAAGGACTTGTTTAATTTGTCGACGTTTTTGATTCGACGTTCAGATATTCCACCGCTCCCGGTTCAAATTCAAGAATCGATGGGTTTTCGACGTTAGTTCGCGGCTTCGCAAAAGGCTGCGATCTTCGACTGATTGGGCGCGTTGTACGACGGTAACTTCCCCGGTGATATGAAATAACCAGGACATTTACTGAGCGGCGTTGAGGTTATGAATCGTTTTGGGGAGTGAATGGCATGGTCAACTGTTGTTCGGACGCTTTGTCGACTGGCATTGGGATATTCAAATGATGAAAGGCCTTGGGAGTCGCTTTTCGTCCACGAGGCGTACGTAAAATCAGTTCACATCGCAGCAAATAGGGTTCCACCTCGTCCGAGAGCGTATCGTTGGACATGCTCATCGTCGCGGCGATCGCATCGACTCCGGTTGGACCACCTCCAAAAATTCCGGTTAAAATACGCAAGTACTCACGATCCTGGTGGTCCAATCCCAACTCGTCGATTTCGGCCATTTTCAGCGCCGCTTTCACCACGTCAACGCTAATGTGTCCATCCACTTTGCTTTGTGCGTAATCCCGGATCCAACGTAAACGATTGTTGGCAATTCGCGGCGTACTTCGGCTTCGCTGGGAGACTTCCAGAGCAGCGTCATTATCAATGGTAATCGCCAATTTTCTGGCGTTGATTTTGACGATCTGGGCCAACTCAGCATCGGAGTAGAATCGCAAATGTTCGCGGATCATAAAGCGATCGCGTAGCGGACTGCTCAACAGACCGGCTCGGGTTGTCGCTCCGATCAACGTGAATGGTTTTAATTTGAAACTATGCGTCCGAGCACTTGTCCCTTCGCCAAGTGTCATATCGATCCGGAAATCCTCCATCGCTGTATACAGAAACTCTTCGACCGTCGTGGGAAGCCGATGAATCTCGTCGATAAACAGTACTTGACCAGCCTGAAGATTGGTCAGGTTTGGAATCAAATCCTTGGGTGCCTTGATCGCTGGTCCACTCATGAATTCAACCGGGACATCCATTTCCGCCGGGATGCAGGTTGCAAAGGTCGTCTTGCCCAATCCAGGTGGACCATCGAAAAGGATATGTCCCAAGACTTCATTCCGTCCGTTCGCTGCATCGATCGCAATTTTTAAACGGTTGACGACATCCTGTTGGCCGATGATCTCACTCATTCGTTTGGGGCGCAGGTTGGCGTCATCTTGTCGGTCTTCGACCACAACTCGTGGTTTCAGTTGGTCCTTGCCAGGTTTTAAGATCGTTTCTCGAGCCATTGTTAGATTGTCCAAAGTTGGGGCATCGAGTTAAAGTATATCATTTTGATCCGCGACTCAGGAGAGCAATTTCGTATATCGCGGGCAATTTGGATATCGGGTGGTATTGAATTCCCGGTGATTCGACCGCCTGCGAAGGGATGGAAGCTCGGGGCACAACAGGGTTTCAATTCTTAGACGGTTTCGAATTCAATCAACTTGATTTAAACTATGGTTCCGTTGTCGCAGTCGTGGTGTGGCGGTGGACTGACGATGTGAAGTTGTTATTTGCGTGGACCTGTGGCAAAAAGTCGTACCAACAAATCCAACCTGTTTCGAGCATTTGAGCAATCGAATCAACCGATCTATTTGCTCGATGGGGACCGAAACGTGATTTTCTGCAATCAGGCTTTGGCTGACTGGATGGGGTATCCAATCGAAGCAATTACCGCGTGGCAGTGCGATTTCCACAGTGAGCTCACGCCTTCACGGGACTCAGCGCCCGACTCGTCACGCGAAGTTGTGGAGACGAAAAGTGAGCGGTTAGTCGCAAATCAGCTTTGCCCACCGCTGAATGTTTTGTCGGGAGAGGCGGGATCCTTTTGGATTAGTCGAGGGTTAGAAGGTGGCTCGCTGGAATTCAGGCAAGCTCGATGCCAACCCCTGGTCGGTCTCGAAGAAAAACCACTCGTATTGGTTTTCGTCGACGCGATGTCTTCTGACCAAGCAGCCGTATTTTCTAGCGAGCAACCTTTGGATCCGGAAG